>JAISCZ010000099.1 GCA_031265205.1 Deltaproteobacteria bacterium | reverse complement strand
AGCCCCACCGGGGTAATATCATCGTTAGGGCAGTCGGCGTAATCCCGCATCAGAGCGGGGTCGTCTCCGTAAAAATAGAGGCTTTCCCCTCCCGCCCGCGCGAAATATTCCCACTCGGCCTCCGTGGGGAGACGGTACGCGCTCGTCTTCTCGAGCTGGTTTAATTTCGCGATAAAAGTTTTAATTTCGCCAAAAGTAAGGAAGTTGGCGGGGTAATTGTCTCCCGGGCCCTTGGGCGGGGCCAGCGCGTTCCATTGGGCGCGGGTGACCTTATATTTACCGACGTAAAACGGGCGCGAAATGGTTACCCTGTGGCGCGGCGTTTCCCAGTCCATGGCCTCCTTGTCGCCATCAAGAGCCCCCATCCAAAAGGAACCCGCGGGAACCGCGACGAACTCCATGCCCTGGCCGTTTTCGAACCCGTCTCCCCGCGCCAGGCTCGGAGCCAATACCGCCAAAAGAAAGAGCGGGGCCAATAGCGCCAAAAAGGCGCGTCCCGGCGCCCGTAGGGTTTCCGCGACTGTTTCGCCTCTCATTTCTATCCTTCCCCCGCCGCGCCTTTCCTCTGACGCTTCGCGATTCCGCGCGCCGCCGGCCCTCCGGCGCGCGAGCCAGTTCCCAAGCGCCCGGACGCGCCGGGCGACTCAACCAAATTTACCCGTAAAATCCCCGCTCAAGCAAACGCCTTCACGCCTTCCGCGCGCCATGGCCCATGGGGCCGCGCGGGCCTTCCCACGCGGGGCGCCCTTTTTAAAGATCCTTGTCGTCCAAGCCGAATTTTTTAAGTTTCGCGGCCAAAGTCTTGCGGGTGACCCCCAACTTCGCGGCGGCCAGGGTCTTGTTGCCCTCGGCGCGGTTTAAGGCCTTTTCCACGGCGAGTTTTTCCAATTCCTCCAAGTTGAGGGGAATGTCCACGGTGGGCTGGAAGGAGGGGGCCAAATTGAGGGGCATGTCCTTTTCGGAGACCCGATCCCCCCGGGTTAAAATCACGGCCCTTTCCATGGCGTTCTGGAGTTCCCTAATATTTCCGGGCCAGCAGTAATTCATGATGGCGGCCGTGGCGCCCGCGGTAAGGCCCTTGACGTCCTTGCGGTTCTTGCGGGCGTATTCCTGAATGAAAAAGTTGGCCAAAGGCGCCAGATCCTGGGGCCTCTCCCTTAAGGCCGGGACGTAAATGGCCACCACGTTGAGCCTCCAGTAGAGGTCTTCCCGAAATCTCCCGGCTTCCACCTCCTTGACCAAATCCCGGTTGGTGGCCGCGATGAAGCGCGTGTCCACCTTTTCCACGCTGTCGCTCCCCACGGGCTGAATCTCGCCCTCCTGGAGGGCCCGCAGGAGCTTGGCCTGGAGAGCCGGGCTGGTCTCGGCGATTTCGTCCAAAAAGACCGTGCCGCCTTCCCCGGCCTTGAGCCGCCCCTCCCGGCGTCTTTCGGCGCCGGTGAAGGCGCCTTTTTCGTGGCCGAAGAGCTCGGCCTCCAAGAGGTTTTCGGGGATGGCCGCGCAGTTGATGGTGATAAAGGGGGCGTTTTTCCGGGAGCTTTGGCTCTGGACCAAGCGCGCCACCATTTCCTTGCCGACCCCGCTTTCCCCGGTGATAAGGACCGTGGCCTCCGTGGGGGCCACGAGTTCCACCAGTTCCATGACCTTCCGGAAGGCCGGACTCTCCCCCACCAGAAAGCCGCCCAGCCTCCCGGCTTGGAGCTCTAGGGGTTTTTCCTCCCGCGTCTTTTTGCGCTCCAGGGCGCGGTTGACGGTATGGCGCACCACGTCGAGGTCCAGGGGCTTGGTGAGATAATCCATGGCCCCGGTCTTGAGGGCCATGACCGCGTCCGAGACCCGGGAATAGGCCGTCATGATGATGACCGGGGTCTTGACGTTGGCCCCCTCGGCCTTGATTTTGGCGAGGGCCGTGAGCCCGTCCATGTCCCCCATGCGCACGTCCATGAGGATCAGGGAGTATTTTTTCAGCGCGCCGAGCTTGACCGCCTCGCGCCCGTTTTTGGCGGTCTCCGGGACATGGCCCCAGTCGCCCAAAACGGTCTTGAGCATAAAAAGGTGTTCCGGGTCGTCGTCCACGATTAGAATCGGATCGTCATTCATGGCAAAGCTTTGACCCAAAGAGGGGGAGAGAAAACCCTCGCCCCGCCCTGGGCGAGAGAAAAATCAGGGCCTTTCGGGCCATCGCCTTTAGGCCGAGCCCAAATACGCGTCCTTGACCTGGGGATCGTTTAAAAGGCTCGCGCTGGAGCCTTCCAAAACCAGGTGCCCCACGTCCAGGACATAGCCGCGGTCCGCCAACTTTAAGGCGGCCCGGGCGTTCTGCTCCACCAGCATCACCGTGACCCCGGACTGATTGATATTTTTAATGGTCTCAAAAATAGACTTCACCAGCAAGGGCGCCAGGCCCAGGCTGGGCTCGTCCAATAAAAGGAGTTTGGGCTCGCTCATGAGGGCCCGCCCAATGGCCAGCATCTGCTGCTCGCCCCCGGAAAGGGTGCCGGCCATTTGGCCGCGCCTTTCCGCCAGCCGCGGGAAAAGCTCGTAGACCCTCTTCCAGAGGGCCTGGGGGATCGGGCCTTTACGGGTAAAAGCGCCCAATTTGAGGTTCTCCTCCACGGTCATGGGCCCAAAGACCCGCCGCCCTTCCGGGGCTTGGGTTATGCCCCGCGCGACCACCTCGTGGCTCTTGAGGGTGTCGATTCTTTCCCCCCTAAAATACAGGGACCCCGCCTTTAAGGGAACGAGCCCCGAAATGGCCATGAGGGTGGTGGACTTGCCCGCCCCGTTGGCCCCCAGAATAGTGACCAGCTCGCCTTCCCCGACCTCCAAGGAGATCCCGTGGAGGGCCTCCACGCCCCCGTAGGCGACTTTCAGATCCCTTAACTCCAGCATGCCTTTCCCCCCATCTGGCCCCCTAATCCTCGTCGACGCCCAGATAGGCCTCAATGACCTTCGGGTCCCGGCGGACATCCTCTGGGGTCCCCTCGGCGATTAAGGCCCCGTTCTCCATGACCAGGAGCTTGTCGCAGACCTTCATGACAAAACCCATGTCGTGCTCAATGAGCATGATGGTGATGTCCCTTTGCCGAATCTGAGCGATCAGGCCCGTGAGGGCCTGGGTTTCCGGCTCGTTCATGCCGCCCGCGGGCTCGTCTAAAATTACGAGCTTGGGTTCCGTGGCCAGGGCCCGCGCGATCTCGAGCCGCCGCTGGTCCCCGTAGGCGAGCCCCCCGGCCTGGAGGTTCCACTTGGGCGCGAGCCCCACGAAGTCCAATTCCGCCATGGCCGCCAAAAGCGCCCTTTTCTCTTCCCGCCGCTGGCTGGGGAGCCGCAAGAAGGTCGCCGAGATCCCCGCGCTCAGGCGGCAGTGACAGCCAGAGAGGACGTTTTCCAGAACCGTCATGTGGGGAAAGAGGCGGATGGTCTGAAAGGTGCGGGCTATCCCCAGTTTCACGATGCGGTGGGGCCGGAGCCCGCTGATGGAATGGCCCGCGAAAAAAACGAAGCCGGCGTCCGGCTTGATGGACCCCGTCACCAGATTGAAGACCGTGGTCTTCCCAGCCCCGTTGGGGCCGATGAGGCCCACGACCTCGCCGCGGGTCACGCCCGCGGAAAAGCCCGCGACCGCGACCAAGCCCCCGAAGGTCTTGGTGACGTTATTCAAGGAGAGGAGCAGCATCGTTTAACTCTCCTCTTGGGGATCGCGCCCGCCGGTCTGGGGGGAAAGGCCGCTGGGGCCCTTCTTGGCGGCGCCGTCGGCCCCCAAAGGCCCGCGCGTATCCGTCGGCGCGAGGGACTGGCGGTAGACGGGCCCCTTGAGGGTCCCGCCCTTGCCCCAGGGAGGGCTTTCCCCCGGGCCCCGCCCGCCGCCGGGGGCGGGAGGCGTGGCGCCGTCGTAGCGGTCCCAGGGCGCGGGAAGAGAGTACTTGGAGGGCCGGGGCGGAATGAGGCCCTGGGGACGGAAGATCATCATGACGACTAAGGCCGCCCCGAAAACGAGTAGACGGGAGTCCTGGAACTTGCGAAAGACCTCCGGCAGGCCCATCACCAGAAAGGAACCCAAAAGCACCCCGCGCTGGCTCCCCGAGCCGCCCAGGATAACGATGGTAAAGAGGATCACGCTTTCCCCGAAATTGAAGCTATCCGGGGAAATGGTCCGCATGCGGCTCGCGAAGATCGTGCCGGCGAAGCCGGCCCAGACGGCCCCGATAACGAAAGCCAAGAGCTTGAGGCGCGTCGTGTTGATCCCGATGCCCTCGGCGGCCACGGGGTCCTCTTTGATAAATTTGAGAGCCCTCCCGAAGCGGGAGTGCTCCAAAAAATGGAAGAGGATGAGCGTTAAGGCCACGCCCGTCCAGATGAGATAGAAAAAATGCCAGGGCCTCGTGAGCCTCCAGCCGAAAATAGAGGGCCGCCCTATCCCCATAAGCCCGTTGGGGCCCCCGGTGAGCCCAAAGATATCATTGGTGAGGGCGATGCGGATAATCTCCACGATGCCGATGGTGACGATGAGGAGGTAGTCCCCGCGCAGGTGGATGATGGGCCCGGCGACCGCCGCCGCGAAAAGCCCAGCGGCCAGGCCCGCCACCGGGAGGGTCGCGAGGATGGCCCAGCCGTAGTTGAGGTTCAAAACGGCCGTCACGTAAGCGCCCACCGCGAAAAAGGCCGCGTGCCCCATGTGAAACATGCCGCAGTGGCCCAAAATAACGTTGAGGGACAAGGCCAGGATCGCGTAGAGCCCGACGGTGTTCAAAACCTCCAGCCAGTAGGCGGAAGTCGCGAGCCCTATCGCGCGAAAGATCCAAGGCAGGGAGAAAAAGGCCAAAACGCCGACGATCTCGGCCCAGAGCGGAATTCCCGCTGGCAAGCGTCTGGGGCGGCGGTCCCAGAGGGCGCGGAGAGAAAGCTTAAAAGACACTTTTGGGACACCTCTTACAGCTTTTCCGCCACCCGCTCGGGCAGAAGGCCCGTGGGACGCGCGACCAGAATCAGAATCAGGACCACGAAAGTTAAGGCGTCTTTCCAGGCGACGGAGATATACGCCGCGCCCAAAGATTCCACGAGGCCCAACAGGAGTCCCCCCACCATGGCCCCCTGGATATTGCCGATGCCGCCGATGATGGCCGCCGTAAAGGCCTTAAGGCCGTAGAGCTGCCCCATCCCGAAATTGATTGGCCCGTAGTAGAGCCCCACCAAAAGCCCGGCCAGCCCTCCCAGGGCGGGCCCGATGATAAAGACCACGGCGATGACCGCCGAAACGTCAATGCCCATGAGCTTGGCGGCCCCCTGGTCGATGGCCGCGGCCCTGATGGCCATGCCGATCCGGGTTCTGTTGATGAAAAGATAGAGGGCCAGCATGACCGCCACGGCGGTCAGAAAAATGAGGACCCGAGTGAGGGGAACGCTCTGCCCCAAGAAGCGCAGAGTCACGTTGGGGAGCAAATCGGCCTTATAGGCCCGGTTTTGGGCCCCCCAGTTGAGCATGATGGCGTTTTGCAGAAAAATGCTCGCGCCCAGGGCCGAGACCACCGCCGCCAGCCGGTCCGAGCGCCGCAAAGGCCGGTAGGCCACCCTCTCCAGGAGGTGCCCCGCCAGGGCCACCAAAAAGGAGACGAGGAGCACCGCGACCCCAATCCCCAAAGCCGAGCCCAGGATCCCCGTGAAATTGAAGGACACCAGAAGGGTAAAGCCCACGTAAGCCCCAAGGGTAAAGAGCTCGCCGTGGGCGAAGTTGATGAGTTTCATGACCCCGTAGACCATGGTGTAGCCTAGGGCGATGAGGGCGTAGATTCCCCCCACGGTAAGACCGTTGGAGAATTGCTGGATGAAGAAATCCATGGAAAGACCAAAAAGCGCGCGTCAGCCCCTTCCGCGGCAAGGCGCCCCCCAAAGGGGGCGCGAAAGCTTTAGCGGCAAGAAAAGGGAGCCGACGTTTCCCCAAAAAAGGCGAGCCAGGGCCCGGGGCCGTGGGCCCCGGGCCAAAGCGGAAACCCCTTCCAAAGGAAGGGCGAGAAAAGGTTACTCTTGGGTGGCTGGGGCCGGGTCGGCCGCGGGAGCGGGGTCAGCCGCTGGGGCCGGCGCCGGATCGGCGGCGGGGGCCGGAGCCGGGTCAGCCGCGGGAGCGGGCGCCGGATCGGCGGCGGCGACTGCGGAGTCAGCCGCGGGAGCGGCGGTCGCGTTTTCCTCGGGCGCCTCGCCCTCGGGTTTATCCTGCAGGACGAAGGCGCCCTGGGCGTCGACCCGGTAAAGGCGGTAGACTTCGCCGATGCGATCGCCTTTGTCATTGAAGGAAATGTTGCCCGTCAGCCCGGAGTAGTCTTTCAGATCATTATGGAGATAGCTCGCGATAAACTCGGGATTGGGGCCCACTTTGGCGATGGCCTCCACGATGACCCCAAAGGCGTCGCCGGCCAAAACGGCCCACACCGAGCCCGGGACGGCGTCGTAACGGCGCTGGTAGGTGTCCAAAAGTTTAGTGGCGCTGTCGCCGCGCAAGTCCCCGGGTCCCGGGGGAGACACGAAATAGTAGCCCTCGGACGCGCTCTCGCCGGCGCTTTCCACCAAGGAGAGGTTATTGGTGGCGTCCCCGCCAATCATGGCCACGTCCCAGCCCATTTCCTTTTTCTGCCGCAGGATGAGGGCGGCCTCGGGGTAGTAGCCGGTAAAGACGATGACGTCGGGAGCGGCGGCCTTAATCTTGGTCAAAGTGGCCGTAAAGTCGCGGTCGCCCTGGGTGATGGCGTCGTAGAAGACCTCGGCGACGCCGTTGGTCTTGAAGATCTCCCGGGCCTCGTCGGCCAGGCCCTTGGCGTAGGAGGTGTTGTCGTGGACGATGGCCGCCTTGGTAAAGCCCAAGGATTTGACGTACGAGGCCAAGACGCGGCCCTGCTCGTCGTCGCGGGGGCAGGTCCGGAAAAAGAGCTTCAGGCCCTTTTCCGTGAGGCGCACGGAGGTGGAGCCCGTGGCCACTTGCACGATACGCGCCTCGTCGTAAATGTCCTGGGTAGCCTCGGTCACGTTGGAGCCGTAGGTCCCCACCACCGCCACCACTTCGGCGGCGATGAGATTCTGGGCGGCCAGGGCCGCGGTCTTGGGATTGCCGCCGTCGTCGGCCACCTCAATTTCCACCAGGCGACCGTTAATGCCGCCGTTGGCGTTTAATTCGTCGGCTAAAATCAGGACGACTTTCTCCATGTCCTGACCTTCCGAGGCCCAGGAACCGGTGGTGGGGCCCATGATCCCTATCTTAATGGGGGACGCGTCCTGGCCGCGGGCGTCCGCCCCCAAAAAGCCTATCAGGAGAAAAAGCGCGAGCGCGCCCAGAAATATCGGAACGTTCTTCATAATGCCGCCTCATTGGGTCCAAAAGGTCAAAGCGCAAATTTTTTTACGCGGAATCCCTCTCGCGAATATTCGCGGAACGCCGCCCGGGAGTTAACGGCCCCGCTTTTTAGGGCGCCTCCCGACTGGGCCGGGAGGCGGCGTTTTTTCTTGAAAAAAAGCTAAAACGCGCGAAAAAAAAACAAGGCCGCTTTTAGGCCTTTTCCAAAAAGGCCTTATAGGCGCGATGGGTCATCCACACGTCGGCCTTGGAAGAGATCTCGAAGGGCGAGTGCATCGAAAGGACGGGCGCCCCGCAGTCCACGATATTGATTCCGTAGGCGGCGAGGGTCAGGGCCACGGTGCCGCCGCCGCCCTCTTCCTGTTTGCCGATGAGGGAGCTCTGCCAGACGATCTTTTCCCCGTCGAAGACCGAGCGCACCTTGGCCATGTACTCGGCCCCGGCCTCCGAGGCCCCGTATTTGGCCGCGCCTCCGGTATAGCGGGTGAGGCAGGGCCCCAGGGCGAGCTTGGCGCTATTGAGGTCGTCTAAGATCTCCTTAAAAGTGGGATCCGCGCCGTTTTCCACGTCCGCCGAAAGGGCCTGGGACTGGGCTAGGGCGTTTAAGACGGAATACCAGGAGGGCTCCAGGCCCTGGGAAACGAAGGCCGCCCCCGCGAGCCTTTCGATGAAATTGGACTCGGCCCCGGTGGAGCCGTAGGAGCCTATTTCCTCGCGGTCGAAGACGATGAGCAGAATAGGGCGCGGGGGCTGGCGGACCTCGGCGAGGGCCATGGCGCTGGCGAACACGGAAAGGCGGTCGTCCTGGCCGTAGCTTCCGATAAAGGAGGCGTCCAGGCCCACCTCCCGGGCCGGCCCGGCGGGAACGACCTCGATCTCCGAGGAGAGCAGATCCTCCTCTTTGAGGCCCCACTTGTCCTTAAAGATCCGTAGCAGGGCTTTTTTGAGGCGGTTTTTGCCCTCCAAGTTCCCCATGGGGACGTTCCCGGCGAGGATATTGAGCTTTTCCGCGGGGAAAGCCTCGGGGAGCCGCTTGTCCCGCTGAATTTTGCGGTCCATGTGCGGGAGGATATCCGTAATGGTCAGGACGGGCTCGGCGGGGTCCTCCCCGAAGGTAAAATCAAGGGTCCGGCCGTCCTTGAGGGCGGCGAAACCCCAGAGGGCCACGGGACGGACCAGCCACTGGAACTTTTTGAGGCCCCCGTAGAGATTGGTCTTGAGCATGGCGAAGCCGCCGTCCTCGTAGACGCATTTGGGCTTCAAGTCCAGCCTTGGGCTGTCCCCGTGGGCCACGATGATATTGAAGCCCGCGGCCGGGGAGGCCTTCCCGGGGAGAAAGAGGCCCAAGAGCTTGCCGTGGTGACTCAGATAGCCGCCGCCCGCGAGGCGCCCCCCCGCGGCCAGATCCCCGTAACCCTTGGACTGAAAGAGGTTTAAAAGATAGGAAAGGACCTTTCTTTCCGTCTTGGCCTCCGTAAGAAATTCCAGATAACGTTTCGCGTAAACCTCGATCTCTTGGAGTTCACCTTCCGTCGCCTTTTCCCAGATATTCGGGACTTCTCCGTTTTCCGACGCTTTGGAGGACTTGGTTTTGTTCTTGTCCTTATCCGTGTCCTTTACCATTTCAACATTTTTCCCGTCGGGACGTTTTTCTTTTTTGGGGTCGAGGGCCATGTCTTTTCCTAAAATTTCTCCTGGACGAAAATTCGCGTCAATTCGATAAAATCCGCCTCCGAGCGGGCGGAAAGAAATAAAAGCGCCCCGGGCCCGCGTTGGCTCGTCTAACGCGCGGCGCGGCTTGAAGGCGCGGCCAACCCTAAAGGCGAAAAATAAATTATAGCGCGGCGGCCCCGTAAATTCAAGATATGAAAGTAGTTAAGAACTCCGGAGTCCGCCGCCCTAAGGCCCAAGGCCAAGAAGCGAAACCCGACTAGAGAAACCCAAGAAGCTACCCCCTTGAAGCTAGCCCGCGAGCCCCCTCCGGCGGCCACCCCAAGGCTTGAGGCGCGCGGGGAGGCCCGCGCCGCGGCTACCCACGCGCCCTCCTGGGGCCGAGAGCCTCTCGGAGGCGCGATTTGAGGCGCGCCGAGACGCGGGTCGCCTTTCGCCAGGGGGCGCGCGGAGGCTTCCCGAGCCTCTCGTATCCATCCATGGAGGCTCCGCGGGGCGGCGCGGCGGGCTCTCCCAAATGGCGTCTCGCTCTCGGGGGAGACCCCGGGCGCGCCGCGAGGCCCTCGCCTTCCCAGGGAAGCCTGGAAAAGCCCAAGCGCCCCTGTCGGTCCCCGCGCGAGCTCGCGTGGACGCGTCCCCATGGAGGCGCGCCCCGCCTCGCGGGTCGGGGCGCGCGGTCTATCCCCCATGACGGCTCTATAAAACCCATGACGGCCCTATAAAACCCATGACGGCTCTTTAAGAACCATGCCGGCTCTTTAAGATAAGAGTCTCGCCGCGGGCGCGCGTCTCCTTTAACTTGGCGAGGCGCGCGTAAATTGGCGAGACGCGCTCTCGCCCTTTGGCCTTAACGGCCTGGAAATGAAACGCCGCGCGCGCTTTTAACTGGTCTTTTGCTAAAGGGGATATAATATAAATTTTCAAATTTACCGGACTATAGAGGTTTTCAGTCAGGATTTTTCTTAGGCCGGCCTCTTGGCCTCTTTGGATTCCGCTCCTCCGAATCTTTCTTGGGTAGCCCCCTTTTCTTGGGGATAGACTTCGCGGATGGCGCGGAAAGTCCCAACGCTTCGAGTTCATCGAAGACGTGGAGCGGGGCGTGGACCCAGTACCCGTCACAGCTTGAAGGAGGCTCTGGGGCGCCTTTCACCCGCCACGCCAACGACAGGTCATCCATCAGTTCTCCGAATGACATGTCGGCCAGCAGGCCCGCCGACATGGCTTTTCGAAGGACGCGACATGTCGCGACAGTGGAGATGAAATTGATGAATTCCGCTCCGATCAGCGAAAAGTCCCCCATCTCATTGGTCTCGCCGAGACACTCATCGTTTTTATATCTCGCGAATATAAGCTCTAGCTTCCATCTGTCATCGTTGAGCAGGAATACCGTTTTTCCGGGCAAGTCTTGATCGCAATCGAATACGATTACGCCGAAGGCGTATTTCTTTTTCGCGTACTCAGCCGGATCGAAATTGTGTTGCTTCTCCGCGTTTGCCAGATATTCCGCCTCTTCCGCGGCCGCTCTCTTAGTGTCCCTGAAGGAGTAGAGGAACCCGCCTCCACCGATGGAGCGTTTCTTGAAGACGATTTGCCTGTCGATTATCCCTTCGAGAACGCCCTCGAACGCGAGCATCGAGTTTTCAGCGATACGCTTGTCGTTTCGTTTGATTGGCGTCAAGAAGCGCGATTCGGGATTTTCTTTCCGCAATCCTTTGATCGCGCTCGGCGGGAAAATCTTATCCGCTACGATAATCCCTTTTCTGATATTGTTGTCCCGGATGAACGTCGGGTAAGAGCTCGCGTCTATGCTGTCGCCAGGAAAGATCCGCGCGCAGATAGGCTCCATGAGTTCAATGTCATAAGCGTACAGTACGGAAATCTCCTTATATCCCTCAATCCTCGCTTTGTCGGAGAACGCGGAAAGGTCGTTCACCGCGCTGGAGTCCAGTTTTAGCGTTCCATCGATTGCGACGTGATGATCTTCCGCTACCATCTCAACGCGCTTTTGATAAAATTGCTTCCGCTTGTCTCCGTCCTGGCCCAGTCGCCGCAGGAACGCGCGTATAGCGTTCGGCGATAGAATGGCTCCCGGATAGTCTACGGAAACGGACACGCGCTTGTAGTGGGTTGACACGCGCCCAGTCGTGATTGACGGCCTGATGATCCGCAGCGTCGCGATCGAAATGATCGTGTAGGCGTCCCGCGCGGGGTAGATGGCGAGAAGATCGGAGAGAATGTCACGCGTCACCGATCTGACAAGCGCAGCGGAACCATAGGAGAGAGTCTCGGGGGCGCTGGCGGCGGTTTTTTCGACTTTCGGAACAAACTTAAACCCGATGATATGTCCGATGACGCGCCCGTTGCTCGGTCGCGGGTTTCCGCCCGGGACGAACTTTACGCCTGCCCTTTCACGGACGGCGTAGCGAAACGGTCCGTCTCTACCGCTGTCATCGACTATTGTATTCACTGGCCTTTCGACCCTGCGGACGCTTTCGGGAACGGCCATAAAGACTCCTTTATATCCTAAAAGTCGGATAATCTATACTCAAATCAAGGTACCCATTCAGGTCACCTCAATACCCTGCGCCAGCGGAAAAGGGCGAATACGGCGTGCTGAGGAAGGCGGGCCAAGGAGGAGGACGATGAGGAAGGCTAGTAACCTTAAAGTCGGATTATCTGTACTCAAATCGATAAAATTCTGGACAATGGTCAGTGAGATCTCAATAATTGCCCTATTTTCAAGGTGTTAGGCATGGCCTTGACATTGAGTATATG
>JAISCZ010000074.1 GCA_031265205.1 Deltaproteobacteria bacterium | reverse complement strand
CGCGGGCGGAGAGGGCGACGCCTGTTCGTCTGGGCCCGGAAGGCTTTCCTGTTTTTGATTAGGCTCCGTCATTGGATTTCCTCCTCCTTAATTGTGAGAATATCGGAAAAGCCGACCGGCGTCAACGATCGCTCCCCAAAGTTAGCCTCAGCAAGGCTCGCGACCGACCGCGAGGGCGCGGAAAGGAGCCTTGGCGCTCGCTTAAAAGCGAAAGGTCGCGTTCCCGCTCCGGCGACGGAAAACTAACTAATATTATTCCGCGCCGCGCCGTGACGGACAAGCCCCCCATTTTCTTAAATAATATTTTTCCCGCCGCGTCTTGACGGGCGCCCTCCAGGCCCCTCGCGCGCCCCTGACCGCTCGTAAGTCAAAGACAAGCGCGTCCTCGCGGCGAGCGGGGGTCCCGGCGAGCTTTCGCGAGCCCCGCGCGCCGCGAGGCTCGCGCGCGCGCGCGCGAGAGAGAGAGAGAGAGAGAGAGATGAGACCCACCCGGGATTTCCCCCCAGGGGCGAACGGGGAAGGAAAAAGCGAGCGCGGGGCCGCCACTCGCCCCCGGCGCGGCCAAGCGGGGCGGGCCAGAGAGGCGCGAGAAGACTTAAGGTCCCAAGCGAGCCTCCCCGAAGCAATCCCCCTTGAAGCCGCCGCGCCGCGCCAGCGCCATGGACGCGCGCGCGGCGCTCCGGCCATGAAGGGAGTTCCCTCCAGACTCGCGCGCGCCAAGCGCGCGCCTATCTCCCCGCTTTTCGCGCGGGCGCGAGGCCTGAGGGCCGGCGGCGAATCGCCGGGCGGCGGCTTTCGCGTATCGCGCCCGCTCCGCGGGATTTAAGGGGCTTTGGGCCGAGGGAGTCTTCGTTCCCAGCGACTCCAGGGACCGCGGAGCGTCGCTATATTCCTCTTTGGAGCTCACGCCGCCGTAGTCCTCCTTTAATTTGGAGGCGAAGTTTGGCGTTTTGGAATTCCATAAGCGGGGCCCAAGAGGGCCGCGGCAAGTATCTTTTTCTATCCTAAACAAGGGCGGAGGCGCCTTTTCCGGAAGAAATTCCGCGCGGAGGAAGCACGCCACGTCCGCCAAGGAGGGCGGGGCGTAAAAAACGCCGCTTTGGTTGGAGCGTTCCCTGGCGCGTCCGCCAGAACGGGGCGTGGGGGTTCCGAATTCCCCCGAGCGACGCCAGGTTTCGGGCGAAGGCGCCACCCGGAAGAAAACGGCGCGTCAGGCGGTTTTTCGCGGCATTTCTTGGAGATCGCGAAAAGACGCGCGATTCACGGTAGCCGGGGTCACTCCCGCGAGTTGAGGCGCTCGCGAAGCGCCGCTCACGAGTGGGGCTTGGCCCGGAGGCGAGACTCCCCCGCCTGGGGTCTCACTGGCGGGCGGGGAGGGCTTTGAGCCTTGACCGTTCCTTCTCTGGGGCGAATGAGTACCTCTGTACTGGGTATAAAGATAAAATATAACTTGATAGCGAAATTATATTTATAAAATATAGCTAAAGAAAATAAATATTAGTATAAGAAATCTATAAAAATAATAAAAAACATTAAATAAATAAAATAAGATTTAAATAATATATTTATAACAAAATTATGGAGGCCCCTCGGAAGAGGATTTTCAGCGATGAAAAAAAAAAGGGGAGAAAGAGTCTCGCGCGGAAGAAGATTCGCGGGTTAAACCGCGTAAAATAGGGCTTTTAGGGAGAAGCGGCGGAAATGGGCCTAATTTTTGGCAAAGCTCGGGTTTCGTGTTAGAATTTTTTCGCGCGGAAGTATTGATTTGCCTCAAGGCGATCCCTTGCGGTCAAATTTTCCCGCTTCAGGGATATCTTCCAAGGCTTTTGTCGGCAGCGAAAGCCTGAGGCGCGTGAGGGATTTTTATTGGAGGCGAAGGCTCTATGGCCTTTTTCCTCTAAGCGTATTTGGGGATAGAGCGATTAATCGCGCCAAGCCCTCGCGGAACGGCGAGGGCGCGCGTAACGCTAGAATTGCGCGCGGCGTTTATGGAAACGTCGGTTGGCGGCGGCCTAGGACTTTCCCCTGGGGGGAGAGGGTTTTCCTCGGCCATGGCGCGGGCTTTTCGCGCGGAGCGCTTTCCTTGGATGGAACGCGCTGGCGCGCTTGGGCGAGCTGTCCGCGGGCGCGCGCGAGATAAGCGTCATGGGACGGAAGGCGATGTCGGCCAAGGCGGAAGGCGAGCGCGATTGGCCGGTTGGCGGGAAGGAGAGAACGATTGGCCGGTTGGAGATAGGCGAGGACGAGCGAGGCGGAAACGGCGGCGCGCGAAGGTTCGCCCGCTTTGGGAAAAATAGCGGGAGCGGGGCGGCGCGGGAAAAGGAGTCTGAGGCTCGCGCCTCGTTTTTATTTTCTAATTTTTTCGCGATTCGCGGCGCCGAGGTCTCCCCTAAGCGCGTTGGCGCGCGGGAGGAAGGGCCGGTTATTTTGGGAGAGGGCGATTTTTCCCCGCGAAGCGCTCTTGCCAATGTTTGGGTAGGAGAGCCCGTCGCCCGGAAAAGAGCTTGGGGGATATAGGCGCGAGACGCGCGCGTGGATTCTCCGGGGCGCCGGGGACGGGGGTTGGCGCGAAACGATATAAAGAATAATTTTTCGCGGAAAAATTAAATATTTTAAATTTTCCGCGTGAGAACGCGCGGCGATAGCCCTTCGGGGCGCCTCGCCGTCGCCTTAAGAGTTTTAGGGAAAATTAATCGCCTTCGTTCCCGTGGATGGCCCCGAGCCCCGCGCGGGGAGGCGAAGCCCTCTACGCCCGCGAGGAGCGCCCACGGCGGAATGGGCTCCAAAGCTTAAGGAGCGGAGGAGCGGTTTATGAAAATCTACTTTAAAGTCTTAAGCATTTTTGTGGGGGTTATCACGGCCATAATCCTGGTGACGATGGTCTCGAGCGTTTTTTTTATCCGCAACGGATTGGAAAGCACGATTTTAAGCCAGATTGAGGTCATCGGCAACTTGGGCGAAAGGTTGGTTTCCAACGAGTTTGAGCTTCTGAAGACCAAAATTAATCTTTTGGGCAATCGGGTGGAAATGTGGGCGGACGAGGATATTGACGAGCTTTTGGAAAGCGACCTGCAAATTAACGAGGAGTTTGTGGGCCACGTGGTTTTTGAGGGCGATAAGATAAGCGCTCAGGCGGGGCCGACGACCGCGCCGCCCTCCGTCCTCGCGACCCGTTGCGCGTCCATGGCCCGCGGCGAGGGCCGCGTCGTAATCTCCACGACCCACTGGAATCCCAATGGGGACTTGGTGTTCTATTTCTGCGCGCCCCTGACGGAAAACCGCCTGATGGTGAGCGCCCTTCCCGGGCTCTTCTTTTCGGAAATGCTCCGCAATTACAAGATTTTTCAGACCGGCGCCCTGTACATGATTGATAACGAAGGCACCGTTATAGCGAACGAGAGGCTTCATAACGTTCTGAACCGGCATAATTATCTGAAGAGCCAGGGAAATGACCAGGAGTCCCTCAGCTTGGGGGCCTTTACCGAGAGGATGCTCGCCGGCGGGACGGGGGTCGGGCGTTACGTTTTGGAAGGGAAAGAGCGTTTGGGTTACTACACCCCGATTTCCGGATCCTCGATGGGCTGGATTTTGGGGGTCTCGGCCCCTATCGGCGAGAGTCCCGGAGGTAGGCTCTACCAGGCCCTTTTTTCCATGAGCCTGGTTTTTTGGGCCTTTGGGATCGCCGCCAGCTATTTCGTGACCAGGTTCATCGCCAAGCAGTTTAAGGTCATCAACGAGCAGAACAAGCACCTCTCGGATCTTAACGATATCGCCAAGAGCGCCTCGGAAACCAAAACTAATTTCTTGGCGAACATGAGCCATGAGATGCGGACTCCCCTAAACGCCATCGTGGGGTTCTCCGAACTCATGCTCAATGGGATCACCAAGAAAGAGGAGCGCATGATCAACCTCAAAAAGATCCACACCGCCGGGATCACTCTTTTGGGGATTGTGAACGATATCCTCGACATCAGCAAAATCGAGTCCGGAAAATTCGAGATGGTGCCCGTGGAGTACGAAATCGCGAGCCTCATCAACGACACCGTGACCGTTAACATGATCCGCATCGGAGGCAAAGACATTACTTTCAAGGTGGAGGTCGACCCCCACATTCCCGCGCGGCTCTTGGGCGACGAGCTGAGGATCAAGCAGATCTGCAACAATTTCCTCTCGAACGCCTTCAAGTACACCAGGGAGGGCGAGGTCACGCTCGCCTTGTCCTCGGCCCTTAACGGGGAAGACGTCTGGCTGATGATTTCCGTGAAAGACTCGGGGATCGGCATCAAAAAAGAGGATATCGCCAAACTCTTCTCCGCCTACAACCAGGTTGACACCAAGAGCAACCGCATGATTGAGGGGACTGGCCTGGGGCTTTCCATCGCCAAAAGGATGGCCCAGATGATGGACGGGACCATCGACGTGGAAAGCGACTACGGAGTGGGGTCCACCTTTACGGCCACCATCAAGCAGCGGTTCGTCTCGGAGGAGGCCATCGGCAAGGAAGTGGCCCAGCAGCTCGAGGAATTTAGGTTCCAGAGCAAAAAGAACGCCTTAAGCGGCCGGCTGGACATCCGCAAACTCCCCTACGCCCGGATCCTTATCGTGGACGACGTGCAGACTAACCTGGACGTGGCCCGGGGGATGCTCAAGCCCTACGGCATGACCATCGACTGCGTCACCTCCGGGGCCCAGGCGGTCAACCTAATCCGCTCGGAAAAGGAGAAGTACGACGCCATTTTAATGGACCACATGATGCCCGAGATGGACGGCATCGAGGCCGCGCGGATCATCCGGGAGGAAATCGGCACCGCGTACGCCCAAAACATTCCCATCATCGCCCTGACGGCCAACGCCATTATGGGCAACGAGAAGATGTTTTTGGAAAACGGCTTCCAGGCCTATCTCTCGAAACCCGTCAACATGAACGCGGTCAACCGGGTCCTGGAACAGTGGGTCCGGGACCCCGAGAGGGAGAAACTCTACGAGGAGGGGGAGATTCGCGAGATCTATCCCGAGGAAAATACCGATCTCGCGTCCGGCGAGATCTTAAACGAGGACCGGATAGAGGGCGTTGACCTGGACATCGGCCTGGAGCGTTTCGGCTACGACTTGGAAACGTACCAAGGCGCGCTGCGCACCTACGCCGTCAACACCAACCAGCTTTTGGACAAAGTGGCGGAAGTCCCGAGCAACGGAAGCCTTAAAAACTACATTATTATCGTGCACGGCGTCAAAAGCAGCAGCTACGGAATTGGCGCCACCGAAGTCGGCAAGCTCGCCGAAGAGCTGGAAACGAAAGGAAATTCCGGCGACATGGCCTTCCTAAACGAGCGCAACCCAGTTTTTATCGAGACGGCCCGCGAAGTCACGGGGGCCATCTTGGCTTACCTCGCGGAGAGGGCGAAAGAGGAGAACGGCGGCAAACCTATTTTAGACAACCCTGATCCCAAACTCGTCGATGATCTGGTCAAAGCCTGCGAAAGCTACGACATGGACGGGATCGACGAGGCCGTGGCAAATTTAGACAAGCACGTTTACCAGAATTTTCCCGATCTTGTCGCCTGGGTCAACGAAAAGGTTGAGCTGATGGAGCTGGACAAGATCGTGGAACGTTTTTCGAGCCCAGCTTAAGGGCGCGTAACGGGGTGAAGGCGATATATGGAAGAGAAACGCTTAAAAATCATGTTGGTGGACGACAACTCGTCCAATCTCAATATCGGCCGGACCATGCTCAAGGAGTACTACGAGGTTTTCCCCATTCCGTCGGGGGCCAAGCTTTTTGAGGTTTTGCCGCGCGTCAGGCCTTCTTTGATCCTTTTGGATATTTTAATGCCCGAGATGGACGGCTACGAGGTCATCAAGCGCCTTAAGGAGGCCCCGGAATGGGCCGATATCCCCGTCATCTTTCTCACCTCCAAGTCCGACGAGAGGAGCGAGTTGGAGGGCCTGAGCCTGGGGGCCCGCGACTACGTGGCCAAGCCTTTTTCCGCGCCGCTCCTACTCCAGCGGATCAAAAACCAACTGCTCCTGGAATCCCAGCGGAAGGAACTGGAGCGCTATAACGAGAACCTGGAAAAGCTGGTGGAGGATAAGACCGCCGAGATTTTCCAGCTCCAGGGGGCCATTATCGCGACTTTGGCGGACATGCTGGAATACCGCGACGGGGAGACCGGCGGCCACGTCTTTCGGACCCAAAAGTACTTGAGGATTATGGTCGACCGGCTCCTCGAGACGGACCTCTACGCGGAAGAAGTGGCGGATTTCAACAAGGACGAAGTGGTGACTTCGGCCATCCTCCACGATATCGGCAAAATCGGCATCAGCGACGCCATCCTCCGGAAACCCGGGCCCCTGACCCCGGAAGAGTTCAACGAGATGAAACGGCACACCGTTATCGGGGCCGAGGCCATCGCGCGGATTGAGAACATTACCGTCAGCCACTACTTTTTGAAATACGCTAAAACCATCGCCAGAACCCACCACGAGAAATGGGACGGCACGGGCTACCCCGACGGGCTGGCCGGGCGCGACATCCCCCTCGAGGGGAGGCTCATGGCCGTCGCCGACGTCTACGACGCCCTTATTTCAGATAGGCCCTACAAAAAGGCGATGAGCGCCGAGAAGGCCAAGGAGCTTATTTCCGAGGGGCGGGGCAGGCACTTCGACCCGAATCTGGTGGACGTTTTTCTGAGCGTGAGTCATAAATTCGAGGAGGTCGTCCTCGAGTTCGCGGGAAGCCCCGCCTCCTTTAGCGAGGTCGTTTTAGACCCCCAGTTGTCCAAGTCGGCTTAAAAAGCCGCGCGCAAGCGCCCCGCGCGGCGGGAAAAGGCCAAAAGCCCGGCCCCCGGGTGGAAGACTTACGGAAAGTTTTCCTCCCGGGGGCTTTTTGGGGGGAGCGTCAAGAAAGCCTCTTGAGGCGCGCGTGGCGCGCGAGAGGGGCGAGGCGCGGAACGGCGTCCGCCGCCCGCGGGCCCCGGTGATATTGGGCGCCGTTTGGAGGCGTCTCGCCGCGCGCGCGAAACGGCTTTCGCCGGAGGCCAAAAATGGCGTCAGCGGCCAACCGCGTTTAGGCTTCGCCCGTCGCGTTCAGGGCTTCCAGTGTCAGTTTTTGGTCCCAGGGCTTTCGCGCGTCCTCGTCGAAGACGACCAACCAACCCTCGGACGCGCGTTGTTTGTCCGAGGCGCCCAATAATCGGCGCGAACTTGTTTCCCATTCGCTAACGCCTTTGATTCGCGCCTCCAGGGGATAGCGGCGCCCCTTAAATCTAACGATAATCGTGAAGAAGAGCCTTAAGGAAAGTTTTCCTCCCGAGACCTCCGCTTTACGGAAAATTCCACGAAAGCCTCCATTTTAAGGCGTCCGAAGCGCGCGCGGGGTTCCCGGGGAGGCCGCGCGCGTCCGGGGCGAGACCTATCCTTGACGGCGCCCGACCGCCATGGGCCCCTCGTCTTTTGGCGGCGGTTTTGGCGCGTCGCCTCAAAGCCTTGAGGGGTTCGCGCCAGGCGCCGCGCGCTCGCCGTTAGCAACCCACCACGCGCGTGGTTCGGCCGTCGCGCGCGATGGTCTCCCAGGTCAGTTTTTGGTCCCAGGTCTTTCGCGGATCCTCGTCGAAGACGATCAGCCAACCCTCGGAAGCCACGTGGTTGTCCATAAAATCCAATAGTCGCCGCGGGCCTATTTCGCGCGCCTGTTCGCCTTTGACCGTTATCTCCAGGGGATAGAGGCGGCCCTTATAGCTTACGCGCAGAGCGGCGCTTTGCCTCCCTAAGGCGAATTCCGTTTGGATACGGAAAGCGTCGCCTTGAAGGACCGCCCGCGCGAAGGCGATCAGCGCCAAGTGAGCTAAGGCCGCGTTGGCCAAAGCGCAGAGTCTATTTTGGCTTTTCGCGGATAGAATCCGGTTCGCGTTATGATCCATAAGAGAGCGAAATCGCGCCACTTGGTCCGCGCCGATAAGCCCGAGATCGTCGCCGAGGCAATCCGCGACGAGAATTTCGCGCCTTTCCCGCCAGAAGGCTTGGAAACATAAAAGCAGAGCGCTCATGTCCAGGCTTTTCTCGCGCGCCCACGAGCGCCCCCCCATGTCGGGAGGATCGTCCTCTATCGCGTTTTGGATACGGAAAGTCAGCGCCCAGACAATTATTTCCTGATAGAAAAGATTAGCTGGACGATAGGCTCCGGAAATATCTTCGCGCAGAAGTCCCAGGTCAAGGGCGTATTGAATATCGAGAGAGGAAACGCCGGGTGGGAAATCTTTGTCCCCGACCAGGATCGCCTCCATAATCCTGCGCGTTTTTGGCTCCTGGATCCGCTTTCTCAGCCAGTCGAAACGCGGCTCCCGGCGGCCAAGCGTGGCTTGGGCGGCTCTGTCCACGCGCTTTCCCGTGACGGCTTTGGAATAGTCTCCCGCGGGAGAGCTTTGGGCGATCTCGGAGGCTAGGGCGTTGCTCAGAAAGGGTTGGCCCTCGCTCCAGACCCAGGCCCGCTCAATGGCCGATGGCGAAAAAACTGGCCCGGCCTCGGCGGCGCCTTGAGCGAACAGGTCTCTCATTTCGTCTTTGGTGAAATTTCGCAAGCTTAACGCGCCTTTAATAAAGTCAAAGGGGCTGGCTAAAAGCTTTGATTCCGGTCGCGGCCTGACTTGGGAGAGATAATCTCTGACGTCCCTCGCGCCAACTAAGGCTAAAGATCTGGGAAATTGTGAGGTCGCGGAATTTTTTATGTTATGGCCCTGACGGATTTGCCCTAAAAAAGAAATGAGCGGTTCCGGGGCGAGGCGATCGGCGTCGTCGAAGAAAATTACTAAATCCTTGTCTAAATTTAGGCAGATATAATTCAAAATCGATCTGATTCTAAAGGAAAAATGATACTGAGGCGGCAAATCGTTCGGGCGCGATAATTTAACTAATTTTTTAACTTGAGAAATTCGCAGAGAATCGTTGATTTGGCTGACAACGCCCGCCGTCGCGGTTTCGACATCGGAGATTCCGTCCAGATCCTTGAGGGAACAGAGCAAGGCGTAGTAATTGCCATCACTGATGATCTTGTCGCGCAAAGCGTTCAAATAGGCGGTCTTGCCTGAATGGGGCGGCGCGCGCAGGACGAAATAGTATCCTCCGTCAATCATGCCCATCGCGTCGAGGCGCGGCAAGATTGGCAGCGCGTAATCCCTTGTCGGGTCGCATGGGCCCGCGGCGTTAAAACGTTTAGGCGTTATTTCGTCCATGGGAGAGACAGTTTTGAGTGAAGGGATCGTCGTGGCGAGCAAGCGTTTGTCCTGACTTTTCATAGCGCTAGAATTTAAGTCCTAGCGAAATAATATTACAGCGGGAAAACGCCCCTGTCAAATTTCCGCGATCTTAACGGCTTGAAGAGGCGAAAAGCTTGGGGTGGAAGCCCGCCGCGAATGGGTCCGCCGCGGCTCCCCTAAGGGAAAGGCTCTCCTGGAGGCGCGGCGCGGTATTTCGCGAGTTTTAGACGCTCAAGCGGGAGGGCGGGCGACCGCTTTTATCCAAGGCGACGCCCCGCGCGCCTCCGCGCGTTTGGGGCTCCCGGCCTTTCCGCGTCGGCGGGGGTTGTGGCGGGCCCTTTATGGCTAAGGGCGCCGTAATTTTAGCTTTAATAAGCGGTTTCAAGCCACTTGGAGCGCTATCACGCGCCCGCTTATAAAAAGACGCGAGCCCTCCGCCAAAAACTATAAGCGGAAAGAGGCCGCAAGGCCGTCGCGCGTTTCCGCGAGGGGGAGCGGGGAGACGCGAAAGTTTTTAACTTCACGGCGCGCGCCTTGACGGTTGGGGCGCCCTGGAAGCGGGTCACGCGGAAAAGACCACGCTATTTCGCCCCCCTGAGAGGACGCTGGGCGATCGCTAAACGGGCGCTCTTTTCCCCAAAAGGGAAACGCTCCGCGCGAATGGCGCGCTAACGCCGCCCGTCCGGGAGGATTTTCGCTCTCAAAGCCCGCGTCGCGCTCGGATACGCGAGAGCCAAACGGCGCGCCCGGCCGGCGCCGTCCCCCTTGCCGAGGCGCCGCGCCGCGCGCGCGGGACTCATTGAAATGGTTATTTCGGAGCGTAATGGAAGCCGACAACCCCTGTCTAAACTTTCGTCGCTCGCCTCTTCCCAAGGCGCGCGCTCGCCAAGGTTCCGGAGTTCGCCCCGAGCTGGCGTCGCGCTATAGGGAGCGGCCTTAAAGGCCACGCGCGTGGGGAGAGATAAAGACCCTTAAGCCTTTGAGGCGCGCGCTAGCTTCCAGGCGAGGATATTCGGCCGCGCGCCTTAACGGGCGCGGCGAGAGGAGGGCGGATCCGTCAAAATCGTCTTCACGAGACGAGTCAAGCGGAGACGAGCGCGCCCGTCTGGATTCATGTGGCGGAAAATAGCCTTTGACAAAAACTTATTGTTAGGCCACGGCTCTCGCGAAACCGTGCGCTATCTTTAAGCTAGCGGTATTTTCGCGGGATGGGGTAATAGCCTTTACTTTCTCGCGTCGTAGGCTAAACGGAACCCTAAGTCCGGGGCGGCGTTGTTGGGATCAAGACCATAACGGTCCGCGGACCTGCAGCGATAAGCGACGTAGTACCAGGAGCATCCCCGGTCCACGCGTTTGGCGCCCGCGATTGGCCCCACGGGATCGGTAATCGCGTATTCGAGATACATCCCAAAAACGTCATTTGTCCATTCCCAGACATTCCCGTAAATGTCATAGAGACCCCAGGGATTGGGTCTTTTTAGGCCGACCGGGTGCGTTTTTTCGCCGCCGTTTTCCCAATACCAGGCGTATTTATCAAGCGGTTTCCCGTCGTCTCCGAAAAAGTAATCGGTCGTCGTTCCCGCTCTCGCCGAGTATTCCCATTCGGCTTCAGTGGGCAGCCTGTATTTATCCGTTCCTTCGCGCCTGTTGAGCGCGCGGGTAAACGCCAGCGCCTCGTCCCAGGAAATATTTTCGATCGGCAAGTCGTTTCCGCGAAAATACGCCGGATTCTCGCCCATGACGCTTTGCCACTCGGATTGGGTAACCTCATGAACGCCCAAATAAAAAGGCTTGGTGATGGTTACTTCGTGTTGCGGCGTCTCGTAAAATTCGGTGTCTTCGCGGTTAGGGTTAGCCCCCATGGTAAAAGTTCCGGGGCGTATCAGCGTAAATTTCATGCCAAGGCTGTTGGTCGTTTCGTCGGCGAGCGCTTGTGGCGCGCCGTGGCACAGGACAAGAGAAAAGCTTAAAATTAAATACAGGCGGGGTTTACTCAGCATAACGATCCTTTTCGTCAAAATAACGGCGTGAGCGCCTGGAGACTTGGGAACTTTCGGAAAATCCGCGAAGACGGATATAACTTTAAATTCGCGCCTTAAGCCTCAAAACCGTAATCCAGGGCGAAATACGCTCAAGCGGAAAGCGTCCGCCTCTCTCTTTTAACTTCGGTCGGGCCCGCCGTTCCCGCGGCGAAAGGCCATGGAAAGACCGCGACTCTCGCCGCGGCGACTCTAACGCCCGCCGCGATAAATATTTAACTTAACTCGCCGACGCTCGCGAGCGCGGGTTTCGCCGCCACGGAAAATCGCGCGCGTCCCCTTGTCGGCGCGCGGACAGTGGCGTTCGCGGACGGGTTCGGTCCCCAAGCGACTCGCTTGGGGAGCCACGCGCGGTTTTTAAGGCTTTTGGCGACCCAAGGCCGTCGCTCCGCCCGCTCTTGGGTCTTTATGAAGAAGCCCTTCGCCTTTTACCTTAACTCTCGCCAACAAATGAGATTAACGATTATTTAAGTTGAAAATAACCGGGTTTCGCGCCAAAAGTCAAGCGATTTTCGCGCGCGGCCCGCCCACCGGCGCCGCGTCGCCAGGCGCGCGCCTTTCCTTAAAGGGACTCTCGCGGGAGGAAAGCCCACCCTTTCCTCCCTGGGCTCAGGCGCGCCCGTCGCGGGATGGCCAACGGAAGGCACATTGGGGGCCTGGCGCGCGCGGCGCGCGTCGGCGGGCCCCTTTTGTCGGCGGCGGCTTTTGCGGGAGAACCGCCCGCTTTGGAGGGCGGGGTCACGCGGGGCTCGCGCGTCGCGCGGGATTGTTGGGGCGCGCGAGCGCGCCCGCGCCTTCCCGCGGGCCAGAGGGCGCCGCGCGCGCCTTAGGCGAGGCCTTGGAGCGCGTCGGGGAGGCGCTGGGGCGGCGCGCTCTCTAATTGGTCGCGGCTCAAGGCTCAGGCGCGGCGGCCGGAGGCTCAAGGGCGCTTTCCGGCGGCGTTTCGGGCGTGGGCGTGGGCGTGGGCGCGGGGGAGCGGGGGCCCTTGTGGAGGGTGATGACGGCTATCTCGGGCCAGGCGAAGAGGCGGAAAAAGAGGCGGGGCGAGGAAAGGCCCCGGGTCACGTAGACGAGGGTCTCCCGGTTGGCGTAGAGGCCGGAGGAATACTCGTAAAAGGGCGCGGCCAAGTTGAGCTGATCGCTCAAGGGGGAAGCGATGAGGCCGCCTAGGGCGTGCCCAGCCAAAAAGAGGTCCGCTCCCGCTTCCCGCGCGCCCGCGACCCCCTCGGGGCGGTGGCATAAAACGACGACAAAATTGTCCTCCGGGGGGTTCAAGCCCTTGAGGGAGGCGAAGGGCAACTCGCGCCCGTCCGAGGGGAAGGCGAGGGGCCACAGGCTCCAGGGAGGCGTTCCAGGGTCCTGGAAGCCGATGATGGTCAACGGCAGTCCGTGGATATTGACGCGCTCGTCGGAGAGGACCCTGACCCCCAGCCCGCTTATGAGTTGGGTGACGTTGTGGGGATTTTCCGAAAAATGATCGCTGTCGCCCAAGACCGCGTAGACGCCGTAGGGAACGGCTTTAAGGGCGGAGATGGGTTCCCGGAAGAGGCCCATGGAAAGGGTCTTGCGGGAGACCAAATCCCCGGCGATGAGAACGATTTGGGGATCTTCGCTAGCGGCGAGCTCCAAGGCCTTCTGGAGTTCCGCGGGGTAGAGCCCCAACCCGAGGTGGAAGTCCGCGAGAAGGGCGATTTTAAAGCCCTCGAGATCGGGGGGCAAATCCGGAAAGGAGAGGTCGAGGCGGGTCGTCGCGGGGCCGGAAAGGGAGCGGGAGTAGCCGTAAAAGGCGAGGGCGAGGCCCAAAACGAGCGCGAGGCCGACAAGGTTGAAAAGGGACGGGCCTCTTTTGGCGGCGCGGAAGAGCTTGGGGAGGCCTTTGGGCTCGCGGCGGAAGAATAAAGACCAGACGAGCTTAATAAGAGAGAGGAGCAAGGCGACCGGAAGCCAGAGGACGTGGGTCATTTCCCAGATAAGGGCGGGCCGCAGGACAAAGTCCCATAAAAAAGGGGACTCTGGGTAAAAGTCCAGCGCGTAGAGAAAAAGGAAGGCCCCGAAACCCAACAGATTGAAAAAGATGTAGAGGAAATTGAGGAGAACGGTGGCCAGCCGTTTTTTGAGCCGCGCGCGAAAATAACGCCAGGCCAAAAGTTGGGCGACGATGACGAGGACGACAAACGCGAGTTTGCCGGGTAAAAAATCCATACGCGAATAGCCTGATTTCCGAATTTAAGGAAAAAGGGGACGGGGGTTTAAAAGATCATTTTAAACCAATCTTCCGCGAAACCCAAATAATTTAAAACGCGCCCCGAGGCGAGCGTGATATCGCGCGGAAAAGGGCCTATCTCGCGCGCGAAAAGGGATATTCAGCAAACGTGGTTCGCGGGGAAGGCGAGGGGCGGGGAAAAAAATTTTATGAAAACGCGCGCGCGTTTAATATTTTAGCGCCGCGAAAAAAACGCGCGCGGGTTCCCACGCGTAAGCGTTTTTGGCTAAAAACAAAATTTTTTTACGGCGGGAAAACGCCTTTGGGGAGATTTAAGAGAAAAAAAGGAGGGATCGGGAGCGGGAGGACGAGCGGACCCGCCGCGGGGGAAGAGAAAATCCATTGTAAAATAAGGGTTTTTAATTCTCCTTAAGGCGCGCGGGGAAAGGCTAAAACAGTAAAACGCCCGAGCCCGTGGACACGGGGAACATAAAAATAAAGGAGGCGCCGCTGTGGGGATACTCGGGGGGATGGTTGACGACGGAAATGAGGCCGTTGTAGCGGGTGACTATCTTTTTGGTAATCGCCAAACCCAAGCCCGTGCCTTTGATTTTGGTGCTGACAAAGGGATCGAAGATGGTCGCCACGACCTCGTCGGGGACTCCCGGGCCCGTGTCCGTGATCTGACAGGCCACGTAATGCGTTTCGTTTTCCTTGTGGCGGAAGACGCGGATAAAGATCTTCCCGCCGCCCGCCTCGCTCATGGCCTGGGAGGCGTTGTAGATGAGATTGAGGAAAACGTGCATGATTTGCCCGTCGTCGCCGGAGACGAGCGGCAGGTTTTCCTCGCACTCGAGTTCCACGGTCACGGCGGTTCTTTCCAGCTCGTGCTTGAGGGAGACGAGCGTGTCGCGGGCCACGTTCTCGAGGGAAAACTCGCGGACCAGGCCCTTTTCGTCCCGGGAAAAATCCAAGACGTTGTTTAAGACTTTATTGAGCCTTTCGACTTCCTCCAGGATGACCGTGACGTACTTGCGCAAGGGGTCGTCCTCCGGCATTTTCTTTAAAAGCCGGTGGGTAAAGCCGCCGATGGAAACCAAGGGGTTGCGGATCTCGTGGGCGAGGTGGGTCCCCATTTCCCCCTGGGCCGCGAGTTTTTCGGCCTCGATGAGGCGGATGCGCACCTGGGAAAGGGTCTGGTTGGCGGCGTGGATGTCGTCGTAGAGCTGGGAGTTTTCGATGGCGAGGCCCGCTTGGTTCGCGAGCATGGTGAGATCCCGGAGGCTGTCGACCGTAAGGGGGTCCCCCGAAAGGGAGCGGTCCACGGCGATGACCCCCACCTCCCGGCTCTTGGCGAGCATAGGGACGGCGGCGTAGGCCCTGAGGCCGAAGTCCAAGAGATCCAAGTCGTCGTAGGTGTCGAGGCCCCGAAAGCCCAAAAGGGCCCGTTTCTCCACGGCCACCCGCGCGAGGATGCGGTTGGAGTCGGGGGTGATGGGGATGGAAAGGCCCATCTTGCCGCCTTCCTCCATCATCTGGGCGGCCTCCTGGCGGGAGGGCTTTTTTAAAAGTTCCGCGAGTTCCGCGGAGCCGTCCTCCCGGCCTTTGTCCTCCGGGGCCCAATAGGCCGAGCTCTCCAAAACGGGATCCCCGTCGGTTTCCCGGATGAGGAGGATGAGGACCTTGTCGAAGCCGAGGCCCTGGGGAAGGGTTAAGGCCCGGATGATGATCCAGATGAGCTCGTCGTAGCGCACCGTCGTCATCATGGCGCTGGAGATGTCGTAGAGGTTGGAGAGATAGCGCACCATGGTCTCGTTGGAATGGGCGAGCTTTTCGACCTTCTTGAAGGTCAGCGCGTTTTCCACCACGCCGGAGATCATGCTGTTCATGGCCTTGAGCAGCTCGGTGTCTTCCCCCTCAAAGAGCTTGGGCTCCGCGGGGTTGCCCCCGCGGTTGCCGCCCAGCTTGTTGAAAAGGGAGATATTGCCCTTGAGCCTTCCCTGGAACATCAGGGGGACGCTGAGAACGGTGTTCCCCCGTTCCTTGGCCGTGAGTTCCGGGGCCATGGGGTCGTCCTCCAAAAAGCCCATAAAAAGCTCTTCCCGCTTGAGGGGCTTGCCGACGGAGGAGGGGATGTTCTGGCCCTGGTAGCGCAAAAAATTGTAGGCCGGGGGGACGGACCCGAAGTGGGAGGAGAACTGCAAGGTTTCCCCGGCGCCGTCAAGGACGTTCAAGGCGCAGCCGTCGGCGATGAAGACCCCCGCGGCGATGCGGGGGATCATGGTCATGACCTTGTCCACCTCGATGGTGGAGGCGAGGGTGCGGCCAAGGTCCGAAAGGACGTTTAAAACGCTGATGCGCTTGCGGGTGTCCGTCGCCAGCTGGTTATTTTTGATGGCCAAGGCCAGTTGGTTGGCGACGGCCTCCACGACCTGGCCGTAGGAGCCCGAGGAGAGATCCATGGGGGTCTCTTTGAGGGTCATGATGACCCCGTAACAGGCCTTGTCGTCCAAAATAGGGACGATCGCGAGGGAGGGGAGGTAAGGGAGGAGGAATTCGGCCCACTCGGGGGGAAGATCGTTTAGATCCGCGGCGTCGGCCAAAAGGGACTTGTGGTTGGAGATGGCCCGGTCCAGAAAGGTTCCCTTCAGGGGGATGGGCGAGGAGGGGGGCCCGGGCTCGGAGCCGTCCCGGCGATGGGCCTCAAGGCTCTTTTTTTCCCGGCGCAGAAAAAAGAGGAGGCTGCGGTCCAGGTTCAGCTCCCAGCTCAAAAGGTTTAAAAAGTTGTCGACCTTGGACTCGAATTGGATGTTGGAGTTGGCCAGCCTGATGAGCTTGGCCAAAAAAGCCGCCACGTCGCTCGCCAGCTCGCTGAAAGGCATGTTTAACCGTCCCGGCGCTCAAGGGCGATGGCGAGGGCCTGCTTGTAGATCTCCTCGTAGGCGGCGGCCGAGCGGTCCCAGGAAAAGTCCTCGCGCATGCCCCGGCGCATGAGTTCGCGCCATTTTCCTTTGTCCTGGAAATCGGCGAGGGCCGCAAGAAGGGTCGCGACCAGGGCCTCGGGGGTGTAGTCGGCGAACTTGTAGCCCGTGCCCTTGCCGGGATGGGAGAGTTCGTCCATCACCGTGTCGTCGAGGCCCCCGGTGGCCCGGACCACGGGCACCGTTCCGTATTTGAGGGCGTAGAGCTGCTCCAGGCCGCAGGGCTCGAAGCGGGAGGGGCAGAGAAAAATGTCGGCCCCGGCCAGGATCTGGTGGTTTAAGGGTGGGTCGTGGGAGAGCTTGAGGCCCACGCGCCCGGGGTTTTGGGCGGCGGCGTCGCGAAGGAAGCTGATGTAGCGATCGTCGCCAGTTCCCATAAAGACGAGCTTTAAGGGCAGCTCCAAGAGCGCGGGCATGGCCTTGGCGATGAGGTCCAGGCCCTTGCGGGGGAGGAGGCGCGAGATTAAGGCGACAATGGGGTCGGCGTCGCGGTTGAGCCCGAAAAGCGCGGCCAGGTTTTCCCGGCAGGTCTCTTTGCCCTCCAGGGCGTCCAGCTGGAAGGTTCGCGCGAGGTTTTTGTCCTTGGCCGGATCCCAGAGGTCGTAGTCCACCCCGTGGAGAACGCTCCGGAGGTCTTTGCGGCGCTCCTTGAGGAGGCCTTCCAGGCCGTTGCCGAATTCCGGGCCCAAAGTTTCCCGGGCGTACTTATGGGAGACCGTGCTGATCAGCATGGCCCCGATGATTCCGGCCTTGGTGAGATTGAGCTGGCCGTGGAATTCCAGGCCCTGGAAGGTGAAATGGCTCCAATCCAGGCCCGTCATGGTGAAGTCGAAATAGGGAAAGGTGCCTTGGTTGGAAAGGTTATGGTAGGTGAAGATCGAGCCCACGCCCTGGAGATTGGGATGGAGAGGCAGATAGACCTTGGCGTACATGGGGACCAGGCCCGCGGCCCAGTCGTGGGCGTGGATAATGGTGGGGGAGGAGGGGTCAATCAACTCCGCGAGAAGGGAAAAGGCCGCCTTGGAGAAGAAAATGAACCTTTCGGCGTTATCGTCGTAGTCCCCGAACTCGTTGCCGTAGATACCCGGACGGTCAAAGAGATCGTCGCAGCCCACGAGGAGCAGCCGGTGCGCGCCCTCCAGCTGGAGCTCGTAAAAATCGGCGCGGCGGCGGCTGATGGAAAGATCGATGACCCTTTCGGCGTTTTCCAGGCGCCGTAGGGGAAACTCCGCGGCGGCGCGGTATTTGGGGGAGATGACCGTCACCTGGTGCCCGAGGTCCGCGAGGGCCCGGGGCAGGTGGTAGGAAACGTCTCCCAAGCCTCCGGCGCGGGAGCAGGGAACGGCTTCTGGCGTTATAAAAAAAATCCGCATAAAATCCCCATAAATCGGCGACTTCTCCCTCGCTCTGGGGAAGGGCCCAAAATCGGCTTGGCCAAAAGTTTGCGGCGCTAGAAGGGGAAAGGCTTTTGTGGGCGTTCCGCGGCTCAAAGGCGGAAGGGACGCGCCAGGGGGAGAGGACTTGGGGAGAGCCTCGCGGGGGCGAAGGCCCAAGGGCTCAAAAGGCCTTAGGCCGGGGGCGCGTAGCCGTTTTCCTCGTGAATAAAGTCCACGATGGTGTCCAGCGTGGAGTCGACCTCGTCCTCGGTGACCTGGCAGGTGGCCACGGCCTCGTGCCCGCCGCCGCCGAAGTGAAGGGCGATGCTGCCCAGATTGGCCAGGCTGTCGCGGTTGATGATGCTGTTGCCCAGGGCCAGGGCGATATTGCTGGCGCCCCGGCCCCAGGTGACGTGAATGGAGACTTTGCAGTCCGGAAACATGGTGTAGGGCAGAAAACGGTTGCCGGGATAGATGGTTTCCTGTTTCCGGAAATCAATAATCAGCACTTGGCCCCTTAGGGTGGAGCAGCTTTGGATCATGTTGGCGTAAAAGGGGGCTTGTTGGAAATAGAGGTCCACCCGGTCCTTGACGTCCGCGTGCTGGAGGATCTCCTCCGCGGTCATGGTCCGGCACATCTCGATCATGGACTCCATCAGCTGATAGTTGGAGATGCGGAAAGTGCGGAAGCGGCCGAGGCCCGTCCGGGGGTCCATGATAAAGCCGATGATGATCCAGCCAGTGGGATACTCAATCTCCTGGACCGTGAGGTTGGCGCTGTCGACCTTGTCCACGGCCTCCATCATTTGGTCCCAGTGCGGGGAGTAGCGGCTGGCCCCGCCCAGAAAATCGTAGATGACCCGCGCGCAGGAGGGGGCCACCCGGCTCATGCCCCGGTAGGAGATGGACCCGAGCCTCTCGCCTTCGGAGGTGTGGTGGTCAAACCACATGCCCACCCCGTTGGCGTAGGGGACGTTGGCCAGGATATCGTTGGGGCCGATTTCCACGAGGCCGTCCTGGATATCCTTGGGGTGCACGAACTGATAGCTGTCGATGAGACCGGCTTCTTTTAAAAGCGCCCCGCAGGCGAGCCCGTCAAAATCGGATCTGGTAACCAAACGCATAAGAAGCCTCGGAAGTGGGATTTATGGAAACGCCGGGCGCGAAAGATCCGGCGCCCCTCCAAGAAAGCGGAGGAAAGGCCCCTAAAGGGCCCCAAGGGGGAGCCGCGCGTCGCCTGGAAAAGGCCACTATCATTCCATACGGAAAGGATATTTGACGAGAGGCCCTTTGTCAAGCCAACGCTCGCTCTCGCGTAAAGCCCGTGGGCGCTTTTAATTTTACGCTTTTTCGCGCGCGCGCGAAAGGCCCCGAAAGGCTCGCGGGGGCGAAAAGGCTCGCGGCCCAAGGCTTCTAGGGCCCGGCGTCTTCCGGGGCGGGGGTCGGGGGCACGGGGGGGCCGGCGGTGGAGGCGTCGGGGGAAGCGGCGCGGGTGAGGGTCTCTTCCAGGAGTTGGTGCTCCAGATCCTCGGGCCGAGGCCTCGTGGGCGTGGGCGCCGGGCGGGTGGCCCGGGGGGGCTCGCCCGCGGAGGGGGGCGGCGGCGCGGTCGGGGCCAAGGTCGGGGAGACTGGGCCCGCGGGCGGGGCGCCGGGGCGCGCTCCCTTTAAAGAGGCGTTCTCGTCCCAGATCATAATGGAGACGCGCCGGTTGATGGGATCCATGGGATTGGTGTCCGGCAGCGGCTGGGTGGAGGCGAAGCCGGCCACCATGGTGAGGCGGTCGTCGCCGATTCCCTGGCGGCTGATATAGCGGCGCGCGGCGGAGGCCCGGGCGGTGGAGAGTTCCCAGTTGGTGAGTTCCTGGGAGGCCGTGGCCACGGCGTCGGTGTGGCCTTCGATGGAAATTTTGTTGGGGATGGTCTTCAGCCTTTGGGCGACGGTCTGGAGGATCTCCTGGGCCACGGGCGTGAGGCGCGGCTGGCCGGAAACGAACAGGGGCCTTTTTTCCTTGTCCATGAGCTGGATCTTGACGCCCCCGGGGACCATTTCCACGGAGAACTGCCCGTCCAGGTTGCCGCCCAGGCCAGCCGTGACCTGGGTCTTGATTTCCTCGGCCAGGGCCTGTTTGGCGCGCTCGGCGGCGGCCTCGTCGTCGGTTAAGGCCCCCCCGGGGGTCCCGAAGCCTTCCGCGTAGAGCCCTTCGCCCGGGGCCACGCCCTGCTGGTCGGAGCCCTCCCCGCCCTCCACGCCCTCGGGCAGCTCGGTGAGGTTGGGATCCTGGGGCGCGTCGGTGGGCCGGGTGGCGCCCAGTTCCTCGCGGTCGTCGCCGGCCGCTTCCACGGCCATCTCCCGCTCGGCTAAGATTTTTTCCCGCTCCTCGAGGCTTTTCCCCATCTTGATCATGTCAAAGCAGCCCCCCTCCAGAATGCCGGGGGAGGGATTGGAGGCGTCAAAGGCGGAGGGCACGCCGCCGTTGAAAACGGCGTCGCGCATGGTGAGGTTGCTGAAATAGTCCGCCAGGGCCGCTTTGCCCTGCTCCGAGGAGATGGCCAGGAGCCACATCACCAAAAAAAAGGCCATCATCGCGGTCACGAAGTCGGCGTAGGCGACCTTCCAACTCCCGCCATGGTGCCCCCCGTGGCCTTTTTTAATGATTTTCTTGATAATTGGGGTTTTTTTTTCGGCGGGCATCTGACTCCTCGCGAGCGCGCGGGGGGACGCGCGCGGGGCTTATTTTTTCGCGGATTTCAGGAGTTCCTCGAGTTCCTCGTAGCCGGGGCGGCAGTGGCTGGGGACGGCCCGGCGCGCGAACTCAATGGCCATGACCGGCGGCAGGCCCTTGGCGAAGGCCACCAGGACGGTCTTGGCCACTTTCAGGATATTGTCCTGATCGTGGGCCTGATTTTCCAGGGCCTTGGCCATGGGGGCCATGTACCCGTAGCTTAAAAGGAGACCCAGAAAGGTGCCGCAGAGGGCCGCGCCCACGCTCCGGCCGAGGATCTCGGGGGGCTCGGTCATGAGCCCCATGGTGGTGATAATGCCCAGGACGGCGGCCACGATTCCGAGGCCCGGGAGCGAGTCGCTGACCGTGTTGAGGGCCGTGGGGACCTGGGTCCCGTGATGCTCGTGGGCGTCGGTGTCGATGTCCATGAGGTTCTCGAATTCCATGGGCTCGATGTTGCCGCTCACGAAAACCTTGAGGTTGTCGGCCAGGAAGTCTTTCAGGTGGTGGTTTTTGACGATCGAGGGATATTTCTGGAAGATCGGCGAGTTGTCGGGTTTGTTCGCGTGCTCTTCCAAAGCGAGCATGCCCTCGCGGCGGGCGATGGAAAGAAACTCGTAGAGGAGGAGGAGCACGTCCACGAACTGCTGTTTTTTGAGTTCCTTGCCGAGAAATATTTTGGGAATGGAGCTTAAGGTCTCCTTGACGAGCGACATGGGGTTCGCGATCAGGAAAGAGCCCAGCGCCGCCCCGCAGATGATGATGACCTCGTTGGGCTGCCACAATAACGCGAGTTCGCCGTGGTGCATCATATAGCCCACGATTACGCAGCCTATGACAACGATAACTCCGATAGGGGGCATGATGGCGTCCTTAGCGAAAAGGTTCCCAAAAAAACGGGCGGAAGGCGTTCCCCGCGCGCGGGAGCGCTTTTTAAGATTTAAGCCCGCGGCGAGACTTAAATCTCTTAAGGCTCTTTTCGGAGGGCTGGGCCAAGAGGATAAATAGGTGGCTTATCTTGGGGGATAAAAGCTGAAATGGCCCAGATCGCGGGTCTATAGATTGTCTCGGATAGCGGTCGCCGTAAAGGGGAGCTTGGTGAGGTCAGCGGGTTCCCCGGCCTTGAGGGGAAGCTCGCCGGGGCGTTGGCGGGGGATGACGTGGAGGTGGAAATGCGCGACGAGCTGCCCGGAAACGGGCCCGTTGTTGACGAGGAGATTGAAGCCCGTGGCGCCCACCCCCGCGAGGGCGGCCTTGGCCAGTTTTTGGCCCAAGGGGAGGGCCTTGGCCAGAATCCGCTCGGGGACCTCCAGGGCGGTGGGGTAGTGGTCTCTGGTAATGACGAGAAGGTGGCCGGTCGAGACGGGATTGATATCCATAAAGGCGATAAAATCTTCGTCTTCGTAAACCCTGACGCTCGGGATGCGCCCATGGGCTATTTCGCAAAAAATACATTTAGCGGTCATAAAAAAGCCTTAAGAGAAAATGGCTCGGCCACGGGAGCCGCCGGGGGGGCGCTTGGCTAAAGACAAAAAAAAATTATAGATTTTTTTAAATTTAAAGGCAAATCGCGCCCGCGGCGCGCGGGCCGGCCGCGGGAAGGCGAGAGGCGCGCGCGAGACGGGGCGAGGCTTTAGGCGCCCTTTTTGGACGCGGCGTCGCGCCTCCGGACCGAGGGAGCGTTTTCCGCCGGGGCCGGGGCGGCCGCGGCCACGCTTTGGGGGCCGCGGGCTTTGACGATAATCGGCCCGGGCGGAGGGGGGGAGGTGGCGCGCGTGGCCTTGGCGGGGGTCTTGGCGGCGGGCTTGGCGGGGATTCTGGCCGCGCGCGCGCGCGCCCTTGGGGCGGCGGGTTTTCGCGGGGCGGGCCCAGCGGTTTTTTCCGGGGCGGGGCCAGCGGGGGGAGGCGTGGCGGCGGGTTTTTCCGGGCCCGCGGGCGTTTCCGCCGCGGGCTCTTCCGGGGGCGCGTTCGCGGGCCGCTTGGAGGCGGCCCGGCGGCCCTTGGGCGGGGGCGCCGGATCGTTTGCCCGGGAGGGGCAGGCGGGGTTAGGGCAGCTTATTTTGACCGTCTGGTCCTTAAGGGTTGAGCTGAATTGGTAGGGCCAGGCGCACTCGGGGCAGGGCTCGCGGAGGATTTCGGCCCGGGAGATAAAGCGGCAGGCCGGATATTTGGAGCAGCCGTAGAAGGAGCCGCGCTTGGTCGCGCGGCTGGACAGAGTGCCCTGGCAGCCCGGGGCGGGGCAGGGAAACTCCGTGGGGAAGGGCGTGGTGGATTTGCATTTCGGGTAGCGCGAGCAGCCTAGGAACCAGTCGCCTTTGCTGGCGAGCTTGGGGACCATGGGGCTTTGGCAGATGGGGCAGACGGGGCTGACTCCCTCGGGGAGGGGCGGCGGGGGGGCGTCGGGCAGGGTTTCCGCCGCGCCGTTTTCCACTTTGATTTTCTTGGTGTTCTTGCAGGCGGGGTAGCCGCTGCAGGCCAGAAACATCCCGAAACGGCCTTTTTTGAGGACCATGGGCTTGCCGCAGAGCTCACAGTTAACCTCTTCCTTGAGTTCCGGGTCTTTGACGGGCGTGGGGACCCCGTTCTCGTCGCGGGCGAAATCGCAGGTGCCCCCACAGGCGGCGCAGGAGAGGTAAAAGCCGTTGCGGCCGTAGCGGATGGACATGTCCCCGCTTTGGCCGCACTTGGGGCAGGCCGCCTCCACGGGGATCCCTTCGACCTTGACGTTGCGCATGTTAGCCTTGGCCGAGGCCAAAGAATCCTTCAAGGGGGCGTAGTGCTGGCGGAGAATTTCCAGCCGATCCGCGCTTCCTTCCTCGATTTGGTCGAGGTTTTCCTCCATCAGGGCGGTAAAGTCCACGTCCAGGAGGCGCGGGAAGTTTTCCACGAGGAGATCGCTCACCACCAGGCCCATCTCCGTGGGGCGCAGCTGTCCCTTTTGGGCTTCCACGTAGTTTTTGCCCTTGAGGGTGGTGATGATGCTCGCGTAGGTGGAGGGACGGCCGACGCCCCGCACCTCCAGCTCCTTGACCAAGGTGGCCTCGTTGAAGCGGGCGGGGGGCTGGGTGAAGTGCTGGGCGGGGCGCAGCTCGCGGGGCGCGAGGGACTCTCCCTCGGCCAGCGGCGGGAGGATGTTTTTGTCGTCCTGATCCCCGAAGCTCTGGTAGGCCGCCAGAAAGCCCTTGAATTTGACGGTCGAGCCCGTGGCCCGAAAGGAATAGCCCTTGGCCGTCAGATCCACCCCGGTCTGGTGGTAGACGGCCGGGGTCATTTGGCTGGCCACGAAGCGGCTCCAGACGAGGGAGTAGAGGGAGAGGAGATCCGGGCTTAAAAGGCCCGCCAGTTTTTCCGGGGTCCGGGCCAGGGAGGTTGGCCGGATGGCCTCGTGGGCGTCCTGGGCCCCTTTTTTGTTGCGGTAGGCGTTGGGCTTTTCCGGCGCGAATTCCGGCCCGTATTGGCCGCGGATGAGATCTAAGGCCTCCGCGGAGGCCGCGGCGCCCACCCGGACGGAGTCCGTGCGCATATAGGTGATAAGGCCTACCGAGCCTTCGGGGAGATCCAGGCCCTCGTAGAGTTCCTGGGCGAGGCGCATGGTGCGGGAGGAGGCGAAGCCATGGCGGTTATAGGCGGCCTGTTGGAGCGTGGAGGTGGTGAAGGGCGGCAGGGGGTTTTTCTTTTTTTCCTTGGAGACGACGGAGGATACCGTAAACTCCGCGCCCGCGAGGTCCGCGACAATGGCCCGGGCGCTTTCCCCGTCCGGGAGGGAGGCCTTGCGCTCGCCGATTTTGGAAAGGGTCGCGGCGAATTCCCCCTCGGGCCGCTGGAAAAGCGCGTCCAAGGTCCAGTACTCCTCGCTCCGGAAGGCGAAAACGGCCCGTTCCCGCTCCACGATGAGCCTTAAGGCCACGGATTGCACGCGCCCCGCGGAAAGGCCCCTTTTGAGTTTCTGCCAGAGGATGGGGCTCACCAGGTAGCCCACCAGCCGATCCAGGACCCGGCGGGTCTGCTGGGACTCGAAGCGGCACAGGGAGATGTCCGTGGGCTCCTGGAGGGCCTTTTTGATGGCCGCGGGGGTGAGCTCGTGGAAGAGGACCCTTTTGAAATTGTGGCCCTTTTGGCCGAGGGAGTCGGCGATGTGCCAGGCGATGGCCTCCCCCTCGCGGTCGGGGTCGGAGCCCAAAAAGACGCGTTCTTTGTTCTTGGCGGCCTTTTTGAGGGCCGCGATGGTCTTTTCCTTGCCCTGGATGGTCTCGTAGGTGGGGGCGAAATCGTCCTCAATGTCGACCCCGAGGCTCTTGGTCGGGAGATCGCGGATATGGCCCAGGGAAGACACGACCTCAAAGGCGTCGCCCAGGTATTTTTTAATGGTTTTGGCCTTGGCCGGGGATTCCACTATCAAGAGATCGGTCATGCTCAGGTAAGCTCCAGGCGAAAAAAAATGGCGCGAGCCGCCCTGGGGGGGCGGGCGCGGCCCTCTCTAATTAGCATCAAAAGAAAAGCGGCGCAAGGTCCCGCCCCAAGGCCGCTGGGCGCCCTTGAAGGCGGGGGAAAGGGGGGAGAGATCCCGTCGGTTGGGGGGGTTACGTTTCCGGGAACTCGATTTCCTGGCCCTCGGTCGCCAGGAAAACGCGCATGCTTGATTTGGGAAAGAGGAGGCGGACGTAGGAGGTGGCCTTTTCCAGCATGTCGTGGAGCTTGGCGTCGCCGTAGCTGGGGTCGTGGTGGAAAAGGTAGAGGTTTTTGACCCCCGCGAGCTGGGCCATTTCCACGACGTTCAAGACGTTGCTGTGGCCCCAGCCCTCCTTGGAATGGCTCTCCAGGTAGGTGTACTGGCTGTCCGAGATAAAGGCGTCGGCGCGCTGGATAAAGCTTTTGAGCCTCTCTTTTTTGCGGGCCGAGTCCGGGCTGTCCCACTGGAGCTCATAGTCGGTCGCGAAGACGACGGAGCGTCCGAAGGCCTTGACCCGGTAGGCGGTGGAGCCCCCGGGGTGGGGGATGGAGAGGGAGTCAATCTGGAAGGGCGGCAAGGTTAAGCCTTCTTTGGGAAAGGGCCGGAACTGGATCTTGGCCGCCAAATCGTCGAAGTGGATGGGAAAGAGCTTGGGGGTGCTCTGCTGGACGCGCAGGGATTTTTCGACGTTTTCGCTGTCCGAGGAGTAGATGGTCAGGGAGACGTTTTCGTCGTAGATGGGCGCGAAAAAGGGAAAGCCCTGGATGTGGTCCCAGTGGGTGTGGGTAAAGAAGAGATTGAGATCCAAGAGTCGGGGTTTGGCCTCCGGCGCCGACCGTTCCTCCAAGACATCCAAATCCGGGGCCGGGGAAAGAAAGTCCCCGAGGTTTTTGAGCCCCGAGCCAGCGTCGAAGATGAGGGTGGCGTCCCGTGAGCTTATTTCCAGGCAGGGGGTGTTGCCGCCCACCAGGCCCGCCAGGCGGGGGGGCAAGGCCTGGATAAATTCCGGGATCTCCGGGAGGGTCAGCCCGCGCTCGACGGCCAGCGAGAGAATTTCCGCGAGGCGGTCCCGGTAGCGCTTGGAATTGGTGGGGCTGGGGAGGCTGCCCCGCACGCCCCAGAATCTGATTAGCATAATTTAAGGATTACCCTTCCCTCGCGATTTTTTCTGGCCTTTAACGTTTTCCCCAAGGGGGGAGGGACTGGCCTTGGCCCTTCCGGGAGGGCGGCCGTGGAGGGGCGCCCCCCCAAACTACTTCGCGAAACTCACCGCCCGGGTCTCGCGGATGACGGTCACTTTAATCTGGCCGGGATAGGCCATTTCCTTTTCCACCCGGCGGCAGACGTCGTTGGCCAGGATGGCCGCCATGTCGTCGGAGACGACGTCGCTGTTGACCATGATGCGCACCTCCCTGCCGGCCTGGATGGCGTAGGTCTTGGTGATCCCCGAAAAGGACCCGGCGATGCGCTCAAGGTCCTCCAGCCTCTTGACGTAGGACTCCAGCACCTCCCGGCGTGCCCCCGGCCGGGCCCCGGAAAGGCAGTCGGCCGCCTGGACCAAAACGTCCAAAACGCTCTCGGGGGGAGCGTCCTCGTGGTGGGCCAAAATGGCGTGGACCACGGGGGGCGACTCCCCGTAGCGCTTGGCCAGATCGGCGCCGATGATTCCGTGAGGCCCCTCCACCTCGTGGTCCACGGCCTTGCCGATGTCGTGGAGGAGGCCCGCCCTTTTGGCCTGCTTGACGTTCTGTCCCAGTTCCGCGGCCATGATCCCGCAGAGGAAGGCCACCTCCATGGAGTGCTGGAGGACGTTTTGGGCGTAGCTGGAGCGGTATTTGAGCTTGCCGAGCAATTTGACGAGCTCGGGGTGGACGCCGTGGACCCCCACGTCAAAGGCGGCGTCTTTGCCGCCCTCCCTTAAGGAGAGGTCCATTTCCTCGCTCACCTTGGCCACCACCTCCTCGATGCGGCTGGGGTGGATGCGTCCGTCCTGGATGAGTTTTTCCAGGCTCTGGCGGGCTATTTCCCGACGGACCGGGGAAAAGCTCGAGAGGATCACCGCCTCGGGGGTGTCGTCCACGATGAGGCCCACGCCCGTGGCGGCCTCGATGGCCCTGATGTTGCGGCCCTCGCGGCCGATGATGCGGCCTTTCATTTCCTCGTTGGGGAGGTGCACGACGCTGATGGCGTGCTCGGCCACGTAGTCGCCGGCGTAGCGCTTGACGGCCAGGGCCAGGATTTCCTTGGCCTTGTGGTCCGCCGTCTCGCGGCACTCGGCCTCGACGCGGCGGATCAGCCTGCCGCCCTCGTGGCGGGCCGTTTCCTCCATGCCCTTCAAGAGTTCCTCCTTGGCCTCCTGGGCGGTCATCTGGGAGACGCGCTCCAGCTTTTGGGTCTGGCTGAAGACGAGCTTGGAGAGTTCCTCGCGTTTGAGGAGGTTTTCGTTTTCGCGGCGGACGATCTCGCTCTCGCTCTTGGCCAGGGCGAGTTCCCGCTGGGCGGCGAGTTCCGCGCGGCGCTCGAGGTTCTCCTCTTTCTGGGCCAGGCGGTCCTCACGGGTCTTCTGTTCGGCCCGGCGCTCCGAGAGTTCTTTCTCGCAGAGGGTTTTCATCTGAAAGACCAGATCCTGGCCCTGGAGTTGGGCCTCTTTTTTAACGGTCACCACGTCCCGTTGGGCTTCCTGGATGATTTTCTGCGCGTAGGATTCTATATCGGCGATTTTGGTCTCGAAAAACCTTTTGCGGGAAAAAAAACCCAAAAGGAAACCCGCGAGAAGGAACAGAGCCAGAAAAGCCAAGCCCATGGGGCTCATTATATTCATTGGCGCTCCGTGCGCGTTGGCGCCGCCCGGGTTTTATCCCCAAGGGAAAAAGCGCTTGGCGGCGGGGGCCCCTAAAGTTAAAGCGGCGTTAAATAAGAGCGGGGCGGAGATCCCGAAAGGGAAAGAGATAGGGGCCGCCCGCTGGCTTTGGCGCCGCTGGCCCGAAGAGAGGGCCGCGAGGAGGGCCCCCGCCCCTGGCGGGGCGAGGGTCTTGGAAAGAGGCGTCTTTTTAGTTTTCCAAGCTTTGGTCTATGAGGTCAAGGAGAGCCTGGAGCCTGAGGCTTAAGGCTTCCGCCCGCTCCCGCGAGGAGGCGAGCTCCTTTTGGGCGTTGTGGAGAGAGAGGGCCAGCCGGAAAGAGGCTTGGACCATCAGGGCTAAGTCGGGCGGGGCTTTGGCGAGCCGCCCTAAGGCCTCGCGCGCGTGGGAGAGCACCAGGTCGGAGAGGCTTAAAATAAGTTCGGGGTTGTCGGAACGGATATGGTAGCGCTCGCCCAAAAGGGTCACGGTGACGAGGCCGTCTTCGCCGACGCTGGGCGCGGGATCCGAGGGCCTGAGGGGAGGGGAGGCCGGGCTGGGGGGTAAGGGGCGCTTTTCTCGCTCGTCTCCGGGGTCGGAAAAGGTCATGATATCCCGCTTAAAGGGACCCGGCCTTTAGAGATCGAGGCGGGTCACTAGCTCGTCGATTTTGCCTAAGACCGTCAGTCTTTCCGCGCGAAGATCCTCAAGCTGGCCTTGGGCGGAAGCGAGTTCCGCCGCGAGCTCCCGGTTTTTCTTTTCGGCTTCCAAGAGACGGTCGATAAGGGCGGTCAGGCGCGTCTCTAAAAGATCCAGTTGGGCCAGATCCATGGGCGTTCTCCAAAGTCGCGAGGAATATAGAGGCGGCGGCGCGCGAAAGGCGCTGGGGCCTCTTGGCTAAAATTAAGCACCGTTCGCGCGCAAAAGCAAGGTTTTTTTGTCCCGGCCTGGGGACTGGCGGGCCGTGGCGCCCCAAAGGGGCGACGCGGGCGCGGCTCGGAAGGGGCCCCCAGGTCTTTTTAGGGGTTGTGGGAGCGGGCGAGCTGATTTAAGGCCTGTTCCAGAAGGTTTTCGGGCCTATCCCCGTTTTCCGGGAAGCTCACCTGGGCCTCGTGGAAGATGAAGTTGGCCTGTCCCGAGGCGGAGGTGGACCAGTCGTTGAGGCTTTTCTTGAGGAGCGCCAGGCACTTGTCCAGTTCCCCGAGCTCGCTTTCGGGGGCGGAGATGGCGAAGACCCCGAAGGAGACGTGCCCGAGTTCCCAGTTCTCCGTCGTAAAGTAGAGCATCTGCGTGGCGATGTTGCGCAGAAGGGTATTGGTTTCCGCGGCCCCGTGGCTGACGGAGTGGCGGCCGAGGCCCGAGATGGAAATGACCTTCAGAAAGAGCCTTTCCCTAAGGGCGCTGGCCCGCCCGATGAGGTTCTCGAAGTTCCCCAAAAAATTCGTGCGGTGCGGGAGCCCGGTTTGGTAGTCCAGGCCCTTAAGCTCCTCGGCCCAGATTTCCACGCGGACGTGGTGGACGTGGGCCGCGAGGCGGAAGGTGAGGGCCTCGAAGAACTGGAAAAGGTCCTTGGGGAGGGTCTGGCCCCGGGTCCCCACCAAAACCAGGCTCCCCATGATAAAGCCGTTGTAGAGCATCGGCCAGCCGTAAAAGGAGGTGGGCCTTTTGAGGGGCTCGTTCTGGCTGAAGATGAAGGTGTAATTGTCTTCGGTGTTTAAAAGGTCTTTGGCCAGGGGCTGTCGGTGGGTTTGCACCCAGCCCGCCAGGCCCCCGTCCATGGGGTGGGCGTATTTAAGCCCGTCGGCGGCGGGCGCTTGGCCGATAACGTAGTAGCTACGGTCGTCCCCGCGCAGGATTTCCGTGAGAAACGCCCAGGTCAGGCCGGACCAATCCAAAAGAAGGGGCGGAAGCAGCGTGAGCCAGTTGGAATCGGGGTCCCTCAAGGAAAGGATGTCTTCAATCCTTAGCCATAGGGAATAGGGATTTTCGTTCTGGGCCACCCTAGACTATTCTCCTTGCGCGGGGAGTTGAGCCCCGCGGGGAAGGCCCCGCGAGGCTTGGGGTTAGGGGAAAAAGGCGGCGTCAAGGCTTAAGGGGTCTCCTCGCCGCCAAAGGCCGCGGGCGCGTCGGGGGCTTCCGGCGTCTCGGGGAGAGACGCGGCGGGGCCGGCGGCGTGGGGGGGCGTTAAAGGTTCCGTGGAGGCCGGGGCGGCGTCGTCCGGGAGCAGCGGGAAAATCACCACGTCGCTTTCGGAGTCCGAGCGGCGGGGCCGGCGGGGACGCGCGGGTTCCGTCACGGGGACGGGATCGGGCGCGGCGGCGACGACTTTGAGCCTAAAAGACCCAGTGATTTCGGGGTGGAGCCTCGCGGAGATCTCGTAGTCGCCCACCGCTTTGATGGGTTCGGCGATCTTGAGGCGCTTGCGCTCCAAGACCACGCCTTCCAGGGCGGCGGCCTCCACGAGGTCCTGGGCGGTCACGGCCCCGTAGAGCTTGCCTTTGTCCACGGACTTGCGGACGACGGTGAGGACCAGGGCGTCCAGGCGGCGCTTGAGTTCCAGGGCCTCGTCTTTGACGGCCAGGGAGCGGCGCTCGAAATCCTGGCGCTTTATGGCCAGGGTTTTGAGGTTGTGGGGCGTGGCGGGCAAGGCCTTGGCGCCGGGCAGGAGGTAATTGCGGGCGTAGCCCGGCGAAACCTTCAGCACCTGTCCGGCCATGCCCAGGTTATCCACGTCTTGGGTCAGGATTATTTCCATGGGTAACTCCTTGAAGAAGAAGGAAAGGGCCTTTAGGACTGCTGATAGCCGCCGCCTCCGCCGCCGCCGGAAACCATGGCGGTGTAGGGCAGGAGGGCCATGTAGCGGGCGCGCAGAATGCTCTTGGTGACCATGCGCTGGTGTTTGGCGCAGTTGCCATTGATGCGGCGGGGATTGATCTTGCCGCGGTCGGTCATGTAGACCCGAAGGGAGTTGACGTCTTTGTAGTCGACGCTGGAGATATGGTCGGCGCAGAAACGGCAGACCTTCCGGCGGTGGAAGGTTTTTTTCTTGGGCCTGCCGCCCACGCGGCGGTTGCCGCCGCGATCGTCGCCGTTGCGGTTGCCGTAACCGGATTGGTAAAAAGCCATAGGGTTATCCTCGGAAAGAAAAGGGGGTCGGACTGGCGCCGGGGCCGCTTCGGTGGGAAGCGCCGCCGGGGCCGCGCCCCGAAAAGGGAATCGCGAAAGGGGCGCGGCGTTTACTGGCCTTCGGCGGGCGAGTCGCCCAGGGGCGGAAGGTCGTCGTCCGGGGTCGGGGGAGTTTCCTCCGTGGTCGGGGAAGCCGCGTCCGGGGCCGGGGGATCTTCCGCCGGGGTCGGGGAGGCTTCCTCCGGGGCCGCGGAAGGCGCGTCAGGGCCCTCGTCCGCCGGGGGAGCGGCGCTTTTCGCCGGGGGAGCGGGGCGTTCCTTCGGGGGAGCGGCCTGGGCCTCGGTGGTCCTGGCCGGGCGCTCGTCGGAGTCTTCGGAGGGTTCGGGGCTTTCCTTTTTCAGGGTCTTGGCGGCGATTCTGGCTTTTTCGGCCGCGAAGCGCTCATCGGTAAAAGCGTAGTCCAAAACGACGGTCAGGTGCTTGTAGACCACCTCGTCGATTTTCAGGTTTCTCTTGAGTTCCGCCGAGACTTCGGGGGTGGACTGGTAATCGAAGAGGTAGTAGTTGCCGTGGAGTTCCTTTTTGACGGGGTAGGCCAGGGTCTTGCGGCCCTGGTCTTCGGAGCGGAGGATTTGGGCCCGACCGTCCGAGAGGATCTGCTCAACCTTTTTCTTAAAAGAGGAATATTCCTCCGAAGTAAGGTTGGGCGAGACTAAAATTAAGGTTTCGTACCTTCTGGGATGCATTAAAAAACACTCCTCATGGGCTTTAAGGCCCCCACGCGCGTTTTGTCGCGAGAAAGCTCGCGAGGGCGGAGGGGCGAGGATAGGCGGGCGCTTGATGGCCACCCTATATTGAAACAGCTATTATAAGGACGCTTTCCCGGCCCTGTCAATAGGGCTTTGAGGTTTTGCGGTCGCGCGCGCCTCCCTTTGAGGTCGGGGGGAGGCGGCCCAGGCCCAAGGGCGTCCAGGGTCGGCCCTCCAAGGGCGCGGGCCTTGGCCTCTAGCCGCGCCAAAGCGTAAGCTCCCCCAAAGCGGCGTCCCCCCATTGGGAGGAGCCTTGAGCCACGGGCGGGCCGAAGGGAGGCTCGCTTTGGGCGGCCGCGTCCCGGGGCAAAGGCTTTTTGACGGGAAAGGCGCGGCGCCCCAAAAATGGGGACGCGCTTATCTTTAGAGTTAAAAATCTAAACTAAAAAGCCAATAATTTCGCGCGGGCCGCGGCCAGCCATCATAGGGCTTTCCTCCTCCTTTCGCCGGAAGGTGGAAATCTCTTCGCGCCGTTTCGCCGCGACGGAGGCGAGACGCGGCTAGCCGTCAGTCCGATAAGGCCGAGCGGGATTCGCTTTTTGGCTAATTCCGGCCCTTGGGAAACGAGGGGCTTTCTCTGGGGCGGAAAGGCGCGGCGATAGGCCCTTGGCCGGCGCGAGGGGAAAAAGGCGAGCGCGATAGCGGCGCCACGTTAACCGTCTTCCCCTCCTGGGCCCGGAGCGGCGGCCCCGGCGGGGGGAGCCTCCGCCTTGATAATCGCGCTCGGGAAGGGGAGCTCGCGGGCGCTCGGCTCCGCTGGAAGCGGATCATTTTTCCCAACGCTCTTGGCCCCTCGCGCCTAAAGTCTTTGGCGCGGCGGGTGGGCCTCTCTCGCGCGAGCGAAGAATTAAAGGATACGCCCCCAAGCGCGGCGCGCTATCCGTCACCGAGAGTCCCGCGCGGCCTCGCCGTTTTCCCCAAAAAGATGGATTGGCCGTCTCGCGCCTCTTTGGGGCCGATGGCTAAAGTCCCTTCCTCCAAAGTCCGCGGAGGGACTTCCGTCCCCGGGACGGGGAAGAAAAGGCCAGAGGAGGCTCAAGGAAAGCGTATTTCGGCCGCCTACGAAGGCCGAAGCTTCGGGCCAAGGCGGAATATCCAGTGGAGGGAAGCCACTCGGGGCGTGAGTCGGAAAGGCGCGGTTGGATATAATTTGGCTTATGTTATAATAATTGGAGAAGCTCCGCGACCGCGACGTGGCTTCGCGAACTAGAGAGCGCCGCGCGTCATGGCTCTTTGGGCCCTTAGCCGCGCCCAACGCGCGGGGGAGGGAAGGGCGAGCTTTGACGGATAATGAGCGAAAATAGCGGTTTAATTACCGCGCCGTTTTCGCGCGATCGCGCCGAGACGTCGCCACCGTAAAAAGTCGCGAAATAGCTCTATTTGGCCTAATTTATATTATGGATTGTTGGCGTAAATTAACGCTACCGCGCAATGAGGCCATCAATCCGCTCGATAGTCGCCCGTTAGCGCGAGGCGCGAAGCGATCCGAGTGGCGCGTTAGCGTTTATTCATGATTTTTTTCGGAAAAATAGCGCGTATTAACAAATCAAGGCCTTTTCGGGAATGATCCGTAAGCTTTATAAGTTGGGCTCCATTCTGGGAAAATTGGCGATAGCGTCGCTAAAGATAGCCAAATCATTCGCGAGCGATCCGGAATATTGCCAGTCGCGAGAAGAATTATGAAAACCATTGACACCAGCGTTCAGGATTTCGCGACTGTTATTTCCAATAACCTTATATACGCCGACAAAACGCGACACGTTTGGGAACTGACAAAAACCGCGAGCGCGTATTTTTTATCAAGGCCCAGAAGGTTCGGTAAATCGCTTCTTTTAAGCACCATTGAAGAACTTTTTAAAGGATCTTCAGATCCTCTTCAAGATCCGCGAGGATTATTCAAGAACTTATGGATTAGCGGGAAAGAGCCAAATTACGATTTTACCGATACCTACCCTATTATTAATATATCAATGTCCGTGGCAAACGATACGACAGAGAACGTTTCGCTATTCCTCAAATCAAAACTACAAGATATCGCCTATTCCTATGGCGTATCGCTTACTGATTCTATTCCTGGAATAATGTTTAAGGACCTTATTTTAAGCCTAAAACGCAAATTTAATAAAAAAATAGTTTTGCTCATCGACGAATATGACGATCCCGTCAGCTCAATTATCGACGATCACGCTTTAGCTGAAAAAAACGCGATGGTTTTAAAAGGCTTTTACGCCATCCTCAAAGAACACCAAAAAAATTTCCGTTTTGTACTTCTCGCCGGCGTTACGCGTTACTTCTTATTATGGGGGTCTGGCGTTCTAAACCATCTTACTGACTTAACCATGACGGAAGAACACGCGGACATCTGCGGTTTCACTTATGAGGAATTTGATAATTGTTTCGCGGACCGTTTTCAAATAACTATGGAAAAATTCAAAAAGAAGGGATACTTAGAAAAAAACCGTGGCGTCTCTGAATTTCGCCAGGCGATATTTGACAAATACGATGGCTATAGTTGGGACGGAAAAACAAGAGTGCTTAATCCGTATTCGCTTCTTAACGCGTTTAAGCGCGAAAACCTAAAAAGTTATTGGGCGAAGCTTGAGCCTTCGAGAAAATTATTAAACGCCGTTATGTCTAAAGATCCTCTGGGATTTACCGCCGATAAAATGCTTGATTTGTCTGATGAATCGATAGATATGGCTTCGATAATTGGCGCTCTGACTCCTGTTTCGTCTTTATTTCAAACAGGGTATTTGACGATAGATAAAATGACAATAGACGAAGATAGTGATATCTTATATTCACTTAAAACGCCAAATAAAGAAATACAACCCGCTTTTTTAAAAGAATTTTCTGACTGCCTATTTAATTTTTTAGGTATTGATAAACGTGGACAACAAACAGATTTTATAAAGGCCATTGTCGCCGAGGATTCCACTAAACTGTCAATATTCATTGAGTCTTTTATTGGCGCGATTCCAGCGTCTCTTCATATACCCAAAGAATCCTATTATCATAGCGTATTTTATGGTTATCTTAAAGGATTGGCAAAATTACAAACGTTACCTGAAATAGCTGGAGCCGATGGGACTCCAGACATTCTTTGCGTTATTGATAACGATCTTTATGTTGTCGTCGAGTTGAAATACAAAGATAACCCCGAAATCCATCCAATGAGCGTTAGCCAAAAAACTAAAAACGCTTTGGAAAGACTCGCCATTTCCGCTTTGAAAACCATAGACGCGAAAAATTATTTGAGACCTTATTTAGCCAAAGCCAAGAAAATATTGAAATTAGGTTTAGGCGTTTATGGGAGGGGTCGCGCCATGGCCATCCTGGAAAATGAAGAGCAAGCCAAAGCGCGCGGAAAGTTTTTGGCTAAAAATCCAAAAGGCTCCAGATTAAATATCGCCTCGCCGAATATTTCCACTAAAGATTAAGCTTAAACGTGGCGCGCGCGTTATATTTTCAACGAGTCTAAGTAAAAGCCAATGGTCATAATTGATAAATAATCTGAAAATGAGTTGGCCGTAGCTTTGAATGACATGGTAATCGGGACTATGACTCTGGGCTGGCAATTAGCGAGTTTTGAAGAGTTCACGCTCGATAAAAATATTTTTGAAATATTTAGGAATATCACTTGTTATCTTTAATCCCCAGCGCGGCGGTTATATCTCGCTGGCACTTTGAGAGCGTCGCGAGCGCGTCATAACGCTTGGAGTTGAAAGAAATTTTAACGATAGTCTTTAGATGGTCGGAAACACTCCTCCAAGTCATATTTTCGCAATCTTTGGAGTCGCGAAGGCAAGTCATGGTTTCCCTCATGATAATTTCAGCTATGAACTGAATCAATATCCTCGCGCTCGTTCTGTTACGCGTATGCAATCCGATTTTTTTCATGTCAAAATCATTTTTAATCTCATCAAAGTCTTTCTCAATATAACCCCTGATGGAGAGCTCTTTAAGAGCGTCTTTCGCTGTCGGAATAGTTTTATCGTTTGTGATGAAACAAATATGGCCCGCGTAGCGGTCGCGATACCGTTCGATGTTTTTAAATGGAACTCTATCGCCCTTTGACGCGCGCTTGGTTTCTTTTCAATTTTAAAGCATTGAGATAATTCACCCTTTACCATGGTGGTCGTGTCCGCGCGTAACCTGCGACGTTCTTCTTTCAAAATAGCCACGAAGTTGTCCCATTGTATTTCAACCAGATCAGGACAGTACAAGGCGTGAACAAGACACCTCTGCCGAGAAACGATCGCGGCGCCTTTATCCGCGGTTTTACGCTTCGCGTTGTTCGCTCCATAGCGTATTTGCGCTAACTCGCGCCCGGGATCGCCTTTCTTCGCCTTTCTTTTAAAACAACCCACTGGCATCCGGTGGAGTTCGCGTGGTATGTATTTTCTTGATATTAAATTATCGAGTCATGGTTAGGCGCTCAAATCGGCTAAAGTCGATTATTTCGTGGATCCACTCCGCGTTTAAACAAAGAGGCTGTAAGAACGCGTGTCCATTCTGTAACATATAGGTGATGTTTTCTTTAGACGCGAAGGATCTGTCTAACATCAAACAATATGGCTTCAAGTCGGCGGCCTTCCCCGTGATAATGGCGGGTCGGCGTCCGAATCTGATTTTTCGAGGCCTGCTCAACGTTCATTCGCGTTACGGCCTGCCACTCTCGCGGCCCCACTTTATATGGGCCTTTTCATCGTGAGCTTACAACCATCTAGTTGCCTCCATGACTGCCACGATTGCTTCTGACTGTCGCAATCATGAGTCGTCGGCGAGGGTCTCGCACCCTCGCGGGAAATATGGCACCTTTCACGGCGCACATTATAATAAATTATGCTATTTTTCGTCTTCTCTTCATTAATTTAAACTAAATCATCGTTAAGGCAGTACTCAAAGTTTCCTAATTTAACATAAATTTTGAGTTTTTCAGGGGCAACTATATAATTAGCGTTTGGAGGCTCTATATCAATATACAGAAATATAAATACTGTAAAATACATATATTGCATTTTGTCAAATTCCTATTGATTTATGAACCACGCTATTCATAAAAAGTCGATTATTTTTTGAATTGTTTGGGGAATATCCGCGATTGCCACAACCCGCGTCAGGGCAAAAGGCGAGTAGCCGGCTACCCAGCACGTGGGTCTATCAAATTATCAAAATTTATGGTATTGTAATATAAGCGAGTCAAGATTTAGGAAATTCGTTCACGGGTGGCGCTTGACCAGGCCAAAAGGTCAGGGCTTATTCAGGTTACAAGATTGGGCTCGCTTGGCTACGGGCCTAGCCATTCATTCCCATGAATAGGATACGGGTTTAAGAGTTAATTTAAGTCTTGAATCGCGTCCTGAGCGTGACAGGATTGTCAGCTCCATAAACTTAGTAGCGTCGAGAAGATATCATGAAACACAAAAATCTGCCTCTCGCGGATCCTCCCTTTAGCGAGATTATACGAGACAATTTACTTTACGCTGACAAGACAAAATATGTCTTTGACATGATAAATGGCCCAAAGTTACTTTTCCTCACCAGACCCAGGCGTTTCGGCAAGACATTGCTTCTTGACACGCTCGAGGAACTTTTTCTGGGCAACCGGGAACTATTCAAAGATCTGTGGATCGGCACTGACACCGATTACGCGTTTGAAAAGCACCCTGTCTTGCGCTTAAACATGGCTTTCTCGCAGCTCTCCAGCGAACAAAACCTTGCGCAAAAGATCATGAACAAATTAAGATTAGCGGCGGAAAACGAGGGAATTACAATCAGATCTCAGTCAATAGATGATATACTAGAAGGATATTTTACCGGCGTTTCCAAAAAGTATGGCGTCGGCGCGGCTATATTAATCGACGAGTATGACGCGCCGGTGAGCGGACAAATTTTAAACGAAAAACTCGCTTGGGACAACATCAATATCTTGCATTCTTTTTACACGGCTCTAAAAGCAAACCGAAAATTCATTCGTTTTGGCCTAGTAACGGGCATCACCAGATTCGCCATGACCGCTTTAGACTCCGGTCCGAACAGTTTCGTGGATATCTCTCTAAAACCCGAATACGCTGGGATCTGCGGATTTACTATCTCTGAGCTAGAGACATATTTCGGCGATAGGTTCGATGAGACTTTAGCGAGCCTCAAAGATCAAGGTGGGATAGCGCAGGGCGCTGACAGGGAATCGCTGAAGGAGATGATCTTTAACTGGTATGACGGATACAACTGGCTCGGCAAAGAACGAATCCTTAACCCCTATTCGATATTATATTTTTTCTATGAGAATTATTTTGGCGGTTTTTGGATGTCCTTGGGGCCGCCAAACCACATAACCTCCCTTCTTAAGAAAGAGCCAATGGATTTCATAGCGCCAAGTCTTGACTATTATAACTCGGAAAATATTGGAAAAATTGAGCTCAATACGCTTTATCCCGTCTCCGTCTTATTTCACAGCGGCTATTTGACCATCGACAAAGTTAAATTCGAGGACGTTGGCATAGAAGGCGTAATGACAAAAGCCAGAATGTTCTCGTTCAAAATCCCCAACCTGGAAGTTAAACTGTTCTTTAAGTCTTCTTTTTTTAAGATAGCTTTCAACGTAGTTGAGAGTGATTTCCAAAAATTAGCGACAAAATTGCCGATCGCCCTGATGAACAAAGACTCAACAACAATAAGTCAGTTACTTCATAACCTTTTAGCGGCAATCACGTTTTTTCAAAACGAATCATCAGAAAAACATTTCCATTCAATGCTCCATATGGCTTTTCTCGCCATCGGCCTTGAAGTTCTGAGCGAAACGCCAGCCGGCTATGGACGTTCAGATATTCTTCTTATCCTCAAAAACAAAACACGCGTGGTTATCGAGCTAAAATACCGCCGGGCTAACGGAAATAATGATGGAAGCGACGAGGACCGCGCGTCAAAAGAACTCGCGGCCGCTCTCGACGAAGCTGAAAAACAGATAAGAGAAAAGGACTATGCCGCGCCTCACAGAGCGGCCGACCGCGAGGTCATTTGCCTGGCGCTCGCGATCCGCGGGAAAGACCAAGTCGCGGCTCGTTTTTTCGCTCCAGAATAATCGGACCATCCGCGAGACTTTAGAAACCCCGCGCCTCCCTCCAGCGGATTTTCCACCAAAAGATTCCTCGTTACCACGATTTTTGTTGGCTTCATGGCGGCTTAAGCGCGCGGGGACACGCCCGCCCACAGTTCAAGCGCTTGGGACGCCTCGCGGAATCTCTCTTGAAACCTTCCGCGGCGCCTTTAAGCGCGACGGAAAGAATATCTCGAAAGCCAACCAATCGTCTCAATAGCTCGAGCTGGCCGGTGTTAGAGCGGCCAAAGGGCGTGAGTGGGAGCGACGATCGCTACGTTGGCCTCGTCGCCTTCCCGCCACGCGTAAACAAGAGATTTAGACATCCTTAAAACCTGGATTCCCAGAACTCATGACGCGAGCGATAAAGACAAAGCTTAAATATGCCTAATTTCCAAATAATATTCGCAATTAAAGAATAACCTTGCATTTTTCGGCGTCATGTTATAATATCACCCTTAGTAAACATGCCCATGGTGCAGATAAGGGGTTCCTAATGAAAATAATTCACCAAAAAGATCCTCGTTCTGGCATAACATATGCGAATGAAACTTATTGGTACTGGAAAAAGACATACAGCAGTCCCGAAAGAAACGTAGGCTGATTGGCAGAGTTAATCTGGAAACTGGAATTATTGAACCGACTGACGGAAGGATGCTGAAAGCCGGTAGAGCCGTTTACGCAACTGACGGTTCTTTTCGGGTGCTTCAGGATGCCACGAAAACGGCTGAGGCTGTGGGCGGAGCTACGGCTGAGACTGGGGTCGGGGCTATGGCTGAGGCTGTGGGCGGAGCTACGGCTGAGGCTGTGGGCGGAGCTAAGGCTAATACATTTCACTTAAGGTACCAGCTCGACAGTCCTCAAGTAAAATATCTAATTAGTTGATGAAAGTGCAAAAACCTTTAAGAGCAGCAACCGGACGCAAAATAATGCCGCATATAGCTATTTGTCTAATTAATTGTCCTCATTTAGCATTAGCGGCTGACCGAATTTAATTTCCGGGACTTTTTGCACTCTCATCAATTAGTTGTCCCTGAAAAAGTATCTAAATACTATTATTTACTCGATAAATTTCTTAAAATGGCATATTTCTCCAACATTTTCTATGTTTTGGCTCGTTTTCATCTTTAGAAAAACTCGGAAATCATTAAACCACAATGACGAACAAGTTATGGATGATAAACTTAGTAACTAAAATAACACACTCTAAAATTCAATAGGCCATCATTACTACATAGAAGTGCCAAATCTTAAGATAAAGATGACACGACAAGCTTTCTGATGCAAGTGATTTTTCCGATTAACCTTAATTTGCTCAACAAATATTTGATACCTTTCTTGCAAGATTTCGTAGAATTGCAGAGTTTGTTTATAAGAGATAAAAATTACGACACCATCATGCTAGCTATCAATGTCTAACATACAGCACATCGATAATTCATGATCCATTGGCTTCGTTTGAGATATCATCACGTCTCTGATCGTATTGATTATTTCGGTATGTCGAAAAAAATAATTTATTTGATTGAAGAAAAAATAGTTGACATGATGTTATTTCTATGTTATAAAGGACAAGTGAATTGGTTTCCAGATATCAAAATCATGGATGGAGTTTGCTTTGATTAATCCGCAGTATCCAACAATCGGCACCACGCAACTTTTTCCGATTGCTTCGCTTTGTGATACCCTCGATCAAAATAATCACCTTATCATTATAGCAAAACAAATAGATTGGCAACTCCTTGAGGCTAATCTTCTCAACAAGTATTCTCCAGGCACCGGTCGACCTGGATTACCGAATAAGGTTAATGATCGGGCTTTTTCTTTTGCAGCGCTTCCATAAATTAATCGATGAGCAGGTTGTTGAGAATTGGCGACAAAACGTTTATTTTCAAGCTTTTACCCTGGATTCCCGGTACTCATGACGATTCTGGAGGGTCGATACCTAAAGAGATATAGATCTCTTTTTGCTCTTTCAAAATCTCACCCAGCTGCATTTTGAACCCAGGTTTCTCAAAGCACTCAATTAAGTTTAATTTTTTCAAAAGTTTAGCCATAGTATATTTGCGGTAAATATTATTATCATGCATCTTTTTGTTGATGTAAGATACTAGAATCAAGGCAATGAACTGAACAAATAATTTTCCTTCCAGCGATAATTCTGAGGAAACAAGCATTCTACGCATGTTCAGACGTTCCTTTAAATGTCCGAAAGCCTTTTCAGCAACATCTTTTGCGCGATATAATTTCATGGCAGTAAACGCATCCATTTTTTCGTTTGTTAGTAAAATAACAAATCCATAGTCTTTTCGTGTTTCAAATATTTGCTCATCGTTTGGCGTAATATCGATTGTTGAATCATGTCCCATCGTAATTTTAAAATATTTACCATATGATTTCTCATTCATTTCTTTTCTTTTTCCGCTTATCAATTCGTTTGATAATTGATCTATCTGTTTAAAAAAATGATTCGTTTCATCAATATCCATTTGATTATTATAAAACACGTGCATTGAAATAGGTTGTTGTATTGATGGTGATTCTTTATTGCCCTCTATCTCTTTATAATCCCATTGTCCTGGTACAGTCACACCATAAAGATTCATATTACTATTATATAACGAATATTTCCACATTTGAGGCAATGCTGATTCTATGGCATCTTTAGCGAAGTTAGTTGATTTTTTTACCCCTACAAGAAATTTTAAATCTTCCCTAAATAGATCACTGATGTTTTTCGCTGAATAAAAGCCTCTGTCCATCGCAAGTTTTACGTTCGAAAACCCAAAGGCGTTTAGCTCATGCAAGAGAATTCTTATTGTTTTAACATCAGGAATAGCGCCAGCCAATTTTCTGTAATAGAAGGGAAGTCCAGAGTCTTCACCGAATAAAAGAGCAAGGTTTAATTGAGGAAGGCGATCGTTTTCTTTGTTTTTACCGTATTGAACCTGCTCAAGTTTCTTTGAATAACTTGAAATAGTAGTTATATCATATGCCCAATATTCAGTTTCAATCCTCCTATCTCCTTGTAATCGGAAAAATTTATACCTCTCTTCGTCAGTAATAGAAGAAAAAATCTCACTGCTGCGCTGTGAAGAAATATTTGAGTTGAAAGGATGTTTAGTGATTTTGTCCCATTGTTCAAACATGTAAAGGGGGGAATTATCATCCAAAATAAAAAAATAAGCTATTGAAAGGAGTTTATTCCAGTTTTCAGGAAAACACTGCTTCAAATCGTCAATAAGTCCAAGTTTATTTCCAATTTGGTCTAATAAATAGGTTGCCCCAAAGAATTTGTGGGTGGTGACATGTGGTCCTTGAACAGCCCCCATTTCTATCCTCTTTGGGGAGTTACTTGCGCAAGAAGGTTCGTTGTCTTCATGTTTCGGCTGACGACTATTCTCAAAACCCACTATCCTTTTTTCGAGAGTAGCAAATTTATCAAAAATCATCTGAAACATGCTCTTGAGCCAAGTATCTTGAGAATTAGGCTTAGATTCAGTGTCGGCCATTCCCCCTGCAACAGTCTCAGCCGTAGCTCCGACCCCAGCCTCAGCCGTAGCTCCGCCCACAGCCTCAGCCGTAGCTCCGCCCACAGCCTCAGCCGTAGCTCCGCCCACAGCCTCACCCGTAGCTCCGCCCACAGCCTCAACCGTAGCTCAGCCCACAGCCTCAGCCGTAGCTCCGCCCCCAGCCACAACCCAAGCTCCCCCCACAGCCTCAGCC
>JAISCZ010000176.1 GCA_031265205.1 Deltaproteobacteria bacterium | reverse complement strand
TGTCCCTGTCAAAAAACTCAATGATTGTTGTAAGCTATTTGGCTAAAACGCCTAATAGCGATCCCAATATTGTGGTTTTGTGGTTTTGTGGTTATAAAGCTGGATAGGGAACTTCGGTTTAGCCAAATGTTTTTCGTGAATTTTAACGTGGATAACCTATCAACAACAGACAGAAAATGAGAGTTTTCGTCATGGGATAATTTTCGTAGTCCTTAAAACTATGCGCTTCTCGATAACGACTGAAGTTCCAGCCGCGGAGGGAGCTTATGATTTTAAGATTGAAATAGGACCAAATATTATTGTTGGCGAATTTAAATATGAAATATTGAAAACTACGCCGGAAAAAAATTTAGAAACGCGTAGGAAAAAACTTACGCTGAGAGGGCTAGACAACGCTATCGCTCAGATAAAGTTGAGAAGATATCCTAAAGGACTTCCTCAAAAAGGCAAGATTGTTAAATGTTTAGCCGTGAGTATCGTGGGAAAAACGGATGTGGCCGCTCAGTTTTTTGATCCCCTTCCCGAATGGGATTTAAGTTAAGTCGAAAGTTTATGGCCGCGGCGGTTTTCATTAAGACACTGAGGCGGATTGGCCAGGCTGAAGGCTTTGTCGCTTCCTAATCCGTGGATGGATACTGTATTTATAAGCGATATTTTTAATGAAGTATGTATATTGTAACATTAAAATAAAATTAATAGATATTTAATAATAGTAATTATACTGGTAATTTATAGTGTTTTCTGACGTAACTTCCGCGCCAGTATATCTAAAGATTACTGTGAAGCTTACTCAGTAAAGAAACAATCGCCTGAGCCGAACTTATGTTCCTCCGCGTCGCGCTTAATTTTGACCTCCGCTTGATAACATCTATATTTGACGAGAGCGCGAAAAGTCCCGGAACTAAAATTCGGTCAGCCGCTAATGGTAAATGAGGACAATTAATTAGATAGATAGCTATATGTGGTATTGTTTTGCGTCTGGGCGCTTCTCTTAAAGGTTTTCGCTCTTTCATCATATTTGAGCCTTCTGTCGAGACGCCTCCAACGGCGTATCCTCTTTTTCTATATTTTTTATGATCTATTTTATGTATCCCACTTTCAATAGCTATCCGCGATTTATCCCTTTTTCAGCCAGAAATTGAGAGCCGCCCCCCTCGCGCGCCGTGGCGATTCCCCGGCGGCCAGCGCTCGCCTTCCTGGCGAACGGACGCTTTCGTCTCTCACGCCCCGGGCGGCGCGCGGACGCCACCACTACTCTCTTTTTTTGAGGGGAACGCGCCCGCTCTCAGCCCTTCGCCGCGCCCTTCGCGCCCGGCTTTGGGGAGACGAATTCCTCAGCTTGCTAGGCGGCGGGCGCCATAAGCCAATAGAGAGACGAGCGCCGCTAGGCGCCGGAACCGTCGCCTCGGCCCGATGAACGGCGTTCTCCTCCTAAGCCTTTCCGAGCGGCGCGATCGCCCAAAGCGCGCGTCGCCCGGGAGCTTTTCCAAAAAGCGCGGGAGCGCGCGCCAAAGCTCGCCGCTTTGGCTTTGGGGAGAATTCCTCGCGCCTCGCGTTTCGCGCCTTTTCGCCGCGATTAGCTAGAAATCTCGCCCGCCGAGGCGGCGCCGGTGGCGGCCAGCGCCCCAAAGGTTTGGGGGAGGCCCCCAGAGCGCGCGAAGCTCCGGGTAGAGCGACTCGCCAATGACCAGAGCGCGCTTCGGTCGGGCCCCGTCGTCGCGGCGGCGAAAGCGCGGCTCCCAAAGACATCGTCCTGAGGCCCGCCGACGCGGATAGGGGCGGTAATGGGAGAGCGCCGCGGAAACGCTTTAAAAAGCGCCCGGCGGAGCGCGACGCGCGAGAGAAATCGCGAGAAGGATTTCCGCGCGCCTCCGCGCGCCTCCGCGCGCCGGCGGTAAGGGGCGCGCGGAGGCGCGCTTTCGCCGCTTTTCTCGCGGCTTTTGGATTCCCGCCGCGCTTTCCTTGACAGAGAGGCTATTTGCGCTATACTTGCGGCGGGTTAGGTTCCTATCTTTAACTTATAAGCCCATGGTGTCTTATGGGCCCATGGCGCGGCGGGCTCCAAAGCGCGCGCCCGCTTGGGTTAATTCCCACCCCGGGCCGAGGGGGCGCGTCGCGGCGCTTCGCCACGAAGGCGACGCTCGCGGGATCTTAAGGGGAGTGGCTCCACTCGCGCGGGCTCTTGGGGAGTGGCCAGGCCTTGAAGGCCCTAAAAATCGCGCGACGGCGCGCCACCGGAGCCTTTGAGGCCTTTTTCGCTTTGATTTATGCTATAATTGGCGATCAATAACACTCTCTCGCGCCCGCGCCCGTTTTCCCGCCGGCCCCTTTTCGCGCGGGGAGCTTTTCCTCGAGGCGCCTCGCCCGTGGCGCTAGTCCGGGGGCGTTCGTCCGGGGACCCGCGCGGCCCCCCAAGCTTTCCATGGGGGCGACCGGGGCGCTGGAAGGGACTTGGACGCGTGGCGCGCCGGCGTTATCGGCGCTCCGCGAGTTTAATTTTTACCGTTTTGAGGTGGCCTTTGCCAAATTACACTATTATTCCCGGCGCCGCTCTCCAATTTATCGACTACGACGTGGACCTTTCCGTTTCCATGGGCAAGAAGACCCTGGCCGCCACCCTCAAACCATTTCACGTCAATCTCGCGTTAAAAGACGACGACAAGGGCGAGCCCGAGGGGGTCGTCGAGGAAACCCGCCTGGTCCCACTGGAGAGCGTGGAAAGGCAGGGCGAGCAGATTTACGTGGACCGGATTGAGCGAAAGCCCTTCGAGCTCCATTTCGAGCAGGCTTTTCTGACTCCCTTCAACGTTTTCAAGGAGATGTGGATCCCCTTTCCCATCTTCGCCATTCAGTCCCAAAACCCCGATTTGAGCCCCATCTTTTACTGCGGGCCCTCGGACTGGGCCCGGGCCTGGCTCACGCCGCCCACGAGCCAGGACAGTTTGGTCTGGAAACTCACCGTGGTCTTTGACCCCCAGATCGAAAATCCCCGCGCCAACCCCAACGACGAGAATCTCCCCACCTATTTTCCGACCCTAAGGGCCAAAGAGGCCGAAGGCTCCACCTTCAGCCTCGCCTGGCACGAAAAAGACAATTCCTGGTTCGTGGACAAGCGCTCTTGGGTCAAGAAGTTTTTAAAGCAGCACGTCAAGGCCTATCTCGCCCGCCACCCCAAGGAGCGGCTCTCGCTCTTCGACCCGGACGAAGTCCCCGCCCACGCCCTGGACTATCAGCGCGACAGCTTCGGCAACGTCGACGAGCAGGCGCCCCCGGTCATCCGCACGGAGTACATGGCCCTCTACGAGACCCTCCTCGAGGCCATCCACCTTTCCGGGGCCATGCCCGACCCCATCCGCGTCCCCAATATCGCCCACCAGAATCCCGTGGACGTCTCTTTGGTGATTGACGTCGGCAACTCCCGCATCACGGGGGTCTTGGTGGAAACCGTCCCCCAAAGGGAGACCAAGCTCACGGACTGCTATCCGCTGCGCATCCGCGATTTGACCTCGCCTTCCCACGTCTACGCCGAGCCCTTCGACACGAGCCTCGAGTTCGTGGAGCCTTTTTTCGGGCCGCCGGAATGGAGTTTCGCGTCCGACAGCCGGGGCCACCGCAACAGCTTCAAGTGGCCCTCCACCGTGCGCGTGGGGCGCGAGGCGGCCCGCCTCGCGGCCAATTCCAAGGAGGAAATGGGACCCACGGGCATGTCGAGCCCCAAAAGATACCTCTGGGACACCCGGCCCCAGATTTTGGGCTGGTACTTCAATAACGTCTTTAACTATCACAACAGCCTCCACGAGCTGCCCGCGGTGGCCCACGGCTCCTTTGTCCTCAACATCAATTCCGCGGGGATCCCCTTAAGCTACTTCAACCGCCGGGACCGCCAGGATATCCGGCGCCTCAAGCTGCCCCCGGAAATAGGCGAGCACCTCTCCAGCGAGGACAGCTCCATGGTGGCCTTCAACGCCAACTACAGCCGCTCCTCCCTCATGATGTTCCTTCTGGCCGAGCTGGTGGCCCAGGCCCTTTCCTGCGTCAATTCCCCCATGGTCCGCGACGCCCGGGAAAACTCCAACCTCCCCCGCCGGCTGCGGAAGATCATCCTGACCGTGCCCACGGCCATGCCCCTCGCCGAGCAGAATATCTTCAAGACCTGGGCCCGCCTCGCCGTGGAGTCCGTCTGGGTCTCCTTGGGGTGGTGGAGGGACTTTTTCGAGAAGAAGGACGGCCCCATGGACAAAAAGGACGGCGACAAGTCCGAGAACACCGCCTTCCAGCTCTCCCCCGAGGTCCGCTGCGAGTGGTACGAGTCCACTTGCACCCAACTGGTCTGGCTCTACAACGAGCTGCACAAGAAATTCCACAACAACGCGACCGAGCTCTTTACCCTTTTGGGCAAAAAGAGGAGTTTAAGCTTCCTGCCGGGACAGGGGGCCGCGTCCAGGGAAAGCGACAGCCTGCGGATCGCCTCCATCGACGTCGGCGGCGGCACCACGGATATCTCCATCATCACCTACTCCATCCTCAATCCGGGGGCGGCGACGCCCCACATCCTGCCCTATCAGGATTTCCGGGACGGCTTCAACGTCGCGGGCGACGACATCATGCGGGAAGTCATCCGCTCCGAGTTCGTCAAAAGCCTGGAGAAGGCCGCTTTGGACAAGGGCGTCTACGACGCGGAAAATATCTTCACCGGCCTCTTTACGGACACCGTGGCCATGGGGGTCCAGGACAACGTCCGCGCGCAAAAGCTTCTGCGGAGCCAGTTCGTCTCCCACGTGGCCACGCCCGTGGCCCTCCATATCCTCCGGCTTTACGAGGAGACCGATTTTATCGGCGGCGCGGTGGAGCGCGAGGTGCGCCTGCGGGACATCCTCCAGCCCGAGGGCGAAAAGGCCCTGGGCTGGCTCGCCAATATCCTCAGCTACGTGGAGGAGCCCCTCCGCCAAAATGGCTGGAAGGATTTCCAGCTTTTGGACTTTTCTTTCAAAGTGGACATGCGCATGGTCGACCGCTCCGTGGGCTTCGTCATCAATCAGATCTTGGTCGACATGGGGGAGATCGTAAGCCAGTACGACTGCGATCTGCTTATCCTCACCGGTCGGCCCTCCCGCTGGCCCGCCATCATGCGCGTCCCCTACGAGCGCAACTTCCTTCCCGTCGACCGCGTCGTCCACATGCACAAATACCGGGTCAACTCGGAATACCCCTTCGTGAACCACAACCGCATCGAGGACCCCAAAACCTCCGTGGTGGTGGGGGCCATCATCCTCTCCCTGGCCGAGGGCTCCTTAAGCGGCATCACCGTGGACGCGGAAAACTTCACGCCCCAGCCCATCAACCGCTACCTGGGCATGCTCTACGACAACGGCAAGCTCGACAATAACGACCAAAACGTCTGGTTCACCAATACGGAGGTCCAGGAAGGCCGCGAGATCCTCCAGAGCCGAACCATTTCCTTCAACGCCAACACGGCGGTGGGTTTCCGGCAGCTCTCCTGCGACCGCTGGACCACCACCCGCCTCTACAGCCTGGAGTTCAGGGACAGCGCGGCCGTCGAAAAGGCCAAAGGGAACCTCCCCTACCAGGTGGAGCTGGCCTTCGAGATGAAGCAGTCGACGGACTTGGAAGACGACACTCGCTCGGCCGCGAGCAAGGCCAAAAGCCTTCTGCAGCGCACGGAAGGGACTTTAAAGGTCTCCTCCGTCACCGACCGGAGGGGCGGCCAGGTCAACAAGTCCGACGTCACGGTCCGCCTCCAGACCCTCAGATCGGACTCGGGCTACTGGCTGGACACGGGCGCCCTGATCCAGGTCTGATTTTTTTCCTCTTTTACCCCATGGGACTGTTATGGCCTTGGATCCCGTCAGCTTGAGCATCGCGGAAATGACGAGCGCCTTCGCGGAAGCGGCCCGCGCGCGCCCCGGCGGCCCCGCTCTCCCCGGGGGCGCGACCCTCGCCGAGGAGATCCACGCCTTTGTCTCGCACCTGCGGTCCGTGAGCGCGCGGCTGCGCCACAAGGGGGCCATCGCCTTCATCGGGGAAGAGCGGGCCGGCAAGAGTTCGCTCCTTTACGATATCGCCAGGGGGAGCGCGCGGGAACTCTATCTCCGTAACGGCCAAGAAGACGTTCCCCTCGGGGAGTTTCTCCGCTCCTTCGGGACCAAGTTCATCATCCGTTTTACCTGTCCCCGCGCCGCCCCTTCGGGAATCGTCCGCGCGCGCTTTCTGGGGCGTTCCGAGCTTATTAAAATGGTCTTCTTCATCTGGCAGAAGACCTCCCGCAACGTCGACTACTGCCAGGACGATATCTTCGCGGTGGCCAAGGCCTCCCTGGAGCCCCCCTTCCGCGAGGAGAAGCCCTTTTCCCCCTTAAAGAGCGAGGAGATCTTGGCCCTCAAGCGCTTTATCGGGCACTATCACCGCTCCCACGCCCATCAGACCCTCTGGAACCAGTATTTCTGGCCCCGCCTGGAGGAGGTCCTAACCTGGTCCAACGACCGGGGGGCGGCCGAGTTTCTTTCCTTTCTCTGGGGCCGCAACGAGTCCCTCCACGCCCTTTTCGCGCCCCTCTGGGTGACCTTGGGCGAACTCTACGGCTTCGAGAGCGAGGAGGGCCGGGATTTCCACTGGAAACCCGAAGGGCGCGACTCCTTTCCCCCGCTTTTTTTTTCCGCGGAAGAGCGGGGGAGCGACGGGCCCCCCATTCCCATTCGCGACGGGCGGGGCCGCGAGTATCTTTTAAGCCTGCGGGCCCTCAGATCTCTTATCGCCGAGGCCACGGTGGAGATCCGGGGCGACTTTCCCCCGGGCGCCGAGAACCTCATTGAGTCTTACGACTTTTTGGATTTTCCGGGCCTCAAGATCCCCCCCAAGGTCTCCAGCGTCCCCAAAGAGGAGGAAGACGCTTTTTACGAGTCCATCTTCGAGTCCGAGAAGAGTTCCTTTCTCTACTTTGACGCCCTCTTTCACCGCGATTTCCAAAACCTCGTGGTCTCTTTGGACGCGACGGGCGCGCTCCAAGAGCGCCGCTACCCCTTAGACCCGGTCGCCGCTCCCCGGGCGGGGCGCGATTCCGCGAGCGCGGGCCCCCCCGGCGAAAACGGCTTCCCCTTGGAAACCTCGGGCGACGGCGATTTTCCCTATTTTCCCCACAACGCCTGGAAGCCCTGCGCCAAGGCCGCCGAGGGCGAGCTCGCGGAGGGGCTGGCGCCCCCAGGCGTTTTAGTCTCCGCGATCCCTTATATCCCGCCCCCCATTCCCCAGGGGCCCGCCTTCTTCGCGATCCCGCCCCCCCGCTCCAAAAACCAGGTCTTCGTGGGGACGGCCGCGGACGCCTTCGTGCGGGTGGTCCTCGGCAACAGTCCCCAGGCTCGGGTCGGCAAAGAGGGACGGCTCTTGGTCGTCTTAACCCACGCGGACGCCCTTTTGGCGCTCCCCCGGGGCGTTCCCCCCGGCGAGCTGTTTAGCGTGCCCTTCGCCCAAGCCGTGACCCCCTTCCATTTCGCCTGGAAGGATAAATTCGCGCCGTCTCCCCGGCCCGCGTCCGGGCTCTTGGGACCCGCCGAGCCTTTTACGCCCTTCAAAAACTTCTTCTGGCACCAAAACGGGGCCTATTTCCCCCAGGATCTCCTGGCGGGCCCGGAGTCGGGGGACGGTCCCCCGCCGCGGGAGGGCCACCGCCGGGCCGACCCCAAAGACTCCGCCGCCTTCGCGGCCTTTATCGCCTCCATCCAGGAGGAGGAGAGCGCGACGGGCGATCCCGCGGGCGATCTCGCCGCTTTCCTCGCCGCGCCCCCGCGCCTTCCCGCGGAAGAGACCGTGGGGAGCCAGTTCGCCAAGAGGGCCGCGCGGGCTTCCGGCGTTCCCCTGGAGCGCTTCTTAGGCTCCTCCCTTTTCGAGAGCCGGGCCTTTATGCCCCCTCCCGTTCTCCCCGTCGAGCGCGAGAGCGAGCGGGGCGGGGCGGAAAGAGCGGAGACGGCGTCGGGGAAGGGCGCCCCGCGCCTGGTCTGGTCCCCGCCGCTTCCCCCGGAAATTTCGCCCAGGCGCGACTTTCGGCGCGCGAGCGTCGAGAGGCCCCGGGATGAGGAAGGGCCCCTCCACATGGATCTGCCCTTTCAGGGGATTATGGTCCCGGACGCCGACTCTTTGGGCTATTCGCTGCGCCAGCGCTCCTTGGACGAGGTTCTGGGGCCGCGCTTCCAACTGCGGGCCGAGCGCGTCGCCTACGCCGAGTGGCTCCTGGACGAGTTTTTGGCCTCCGCCCTCGCCCGGGAGTATTTCCGGGAGCCCGCGCGGGCCATCGCCGCGCTCTTCCAGGGTCCCGACGGGACCCGGGACTACATCCTCTCCCATCTCGCCCCGTCGCTGAAGGCCACTTCCAGGGAAAAGGACCTGATTCCCTATATCCTCAGGAAGGGCGCGGAACTCGCCCAGGCGCTCCGGAGCCGCGAGGTCGCGGACTCTTCCGGGCCCTTCGAGGACCGCGCGGACGCGCCCGCGCTCGCGGGCGTCATTTCGGAAAAGGACCCCGTTTTCCGCCTCCTCAAGGCCATGGGCAATTTAGGCAAACTCCTGTACGGGGAGGGCCCCGGCGCGGAAAGCGCCCCGGAGCCCGCGTGGGCGGCCGAGGATGGCTAGAGGGCGCCCCTTTCGTTCCCCAATCGCCCCGCCCCCCCGCGCCGGGGGCGCGCGCCGGAAAGGGTGGGAGGCCGCTCGCGGCGCGCCAAGGCTCCAAAAAAAGAGCGCGCTTTTTTTTCTTTTTTTATTTGTTTTTATCTAAAAGGCTGGGATAGAGGCTGGGAAATATGCTACCCGACGAGCTGAAGAGTTACGCCATCAATTTAAGGGACGCCGCCCGGGACGGGGACAAATGGCTCCTCGACAACGAGGACAACCAGGGGAACCAAGAGGGCGTCAAAAAAAGGCTGCGCAAATCCGCGCGGAATCTGGAAAGTTACGCCAAGGCCTCGGAAAACAAGATGGGTATCGCGGTCTTCGGGCCCAGCCAGGTGGGCAAGTCCACCATGATCTCGGCCTTGGCCAGCGGCGCCCAAAGCAAAAAGCTGATGGTGGATTTCCAGGGGCGCGTCTTAAACTTTATCACCCAGGTCAACCCCGTGGGCGGCGGGGAGACCACGGGACTGGTCACGCGCTTTTCCCTGGCGCCGCCGCCCCAAAGCCCCGACCCCAACCTCCCCGTCTGCCTCAAGCTCTTTTCGGAAATGGATATCGTGAAGATCCTCGCGAACACCTATTTCGCCGAGGCCAAGGGCGGCGGGGAAGTGGACGAGACGAGGCTCACCCAGGTCCTCGCGCGCCTGGAGAGCAAAGCCACGACCCCCCGTTTCGCGCCATCCTTGGATCAGATGGAGGATCTGGCCGAGTACGTGGGAGGCATTTCCAGCGCGTATATTTCCGGCCGGGATCTTTCCCGGCTCTTCTGGCCCCGGGCCGTCGATCTCGCCCAGAAACTGGAGATCGGGGAGCGGGCGCAGCTCTTTTCCTTTATCTGGGGCTGTCTCGACGAGTTTACCCTGGTCTACCAGAAGCTCTACCGGGCCCTCATGGCCCTCAATTTTCCCGACGTGGCCTTCACGGAGCTGAAGGCCATCTACGAGGAATTCCCGCCCAAGGAGGACGGCACCAGGGAGGACGGACGCAAAAACAGCGTCCTCCACGTGGGGACCTTGGTGGGCCTCCTCAGCGAGAACAACGACTCCATCTACGTCATGAACCAGCAAGGGGTCAAGACGATGATGGAAAGGCCGGTTCTTTCCGCCCTCATCGCCGAGCTGCACGCGCGGGTGAGCGAGTCGCCCGGCGATTTTATGCTTAACGCCGACGTCTTGGACTTTCCCGGCTACCGCTCCCGCAAGCCTTTCGAAAATATTAAGGAAAACGTCGCCGACCCCGTCAACCTCAAGGACTGCTTCTTGCGGGGCAAGGTGGCCTACGTCTTCGAGCGCTACGCGAACCTCAAGGAGATCACTTTCATGCTGCTCTTCTTAAGGGACGGCAACATGGAAACAGGGGATCTGGCGACCGTGGTCAGCAAGTGGATCGGCGACACCCACGGGACTACCCCCGAGGCCCGGACGGGCAAGCCCATCTGCCTTTTTATGGTCTTGAACTTTTTCAATAACCACCTGAAACCCGACGACGCCGCGACCGATCTGCGGGCGGTGTGGGCCAACCGCCTCCACGCCTCCATCAAGGACGGCTTCCAGAAGTTTTCCTGGCCCGACGCCTGGTCGCGGGAAGGCGGGGTCGATCGGCCTTTTAGCAACGTCTACTGGCTCCTGAAGGTCTATTTCACTTTAGAGTACCTGGAAGTGGACGAGGTCCAGGGCTCGGAAACGCAGCAGGCCCAGGATCGGGTCTATCTCGCCAAGGGCGTTAAAAAGGACAAACAGGAGTGGATCGCCAAACTGAAGGAAGGCTATCTGAAGACCGAGCTGGTGAACCACTACTTTAGGGATCCCGACGAGGCCTGGCGGGGAGTCTTGGAAAGCCCGGACGGCGGGACGAGCTACATTATCTCGAAGCTTACCCCCCTTACCCGCGACGACATCAAGACCCGGCAGCTCGCGGATCTGACCTTCAGGGAGTGCGAAAGCGTCTACGACACCTTGAAGGGCTTTTACAAGGGGGGCACCGACGAGGAGGAAAAGGCGGCCAAGAAACAGACCTTTATCGCGGTCGCGTCCATTCTAAGCCGGCTCGGGAATCCCGGGAGCGGCGGGGCCGACGGGAGCTTCCACCGCTTCGGCTTGCTCTTGCGGGATTTGACCCTCTCCGACGACGAGTGCTTCGAGCTCTTTAACCGCCCCGTCAAGCTCGCGCCCCCAGAGGAGGCCCTCCGCACCAGGGTCGTCCTCCCCAATCCCGATCAGCCCCCGGCCCCCAAGCCCGGCGACGATTTTATCCAAGGGATCTTCGGCGCGGCCAAGCCCGCCCCGGCGGCGGCGGTCCCCGCGCCGGCGGAAGACGCGGCCCCCAAGCCCGGCTCAAGCCCGCGCCAGGACGACATGGCCAACCACTACCGGAGGATCTTGGAAAAAGAATGGCAGGAGGGCTTGGAAAGGCTCACCGTCGACGTCTCCAAGCGGCGCTACTATTCCTTCAGCACCAATGAATTCCGGCTCCTTATCGCCGAGTTGGAGCAGGCGGCCTGGCGCTTGGGCGTCATGAACGCCATCGAGGCTAAATTCCGCGTCGTCTTGGGTTACGGGAACATCAACCCCGAGGGCCATATCTGGCAGCTCTCCCGCGTCGCCTCGGCGGGCCTTAGCGGCTTTATCAACTTCCTGGGCTACAATCCCCGGGAACGGAACCGGGAGGAACGGACCATTTCCTTCCAGGGGACCGAAAACCTGCTCTTTGAGCCGCCCGCCCCGGTGGTGGGTTTCCCCCGCCTGCCGGAGGAGGCCCCGGCCTACGAGGTCCCTTATCACTACGACTGGATGAAGGCCCTCTACCAGCTCATGATGGATAACGTGGACTTTGTGGACGTAAACTACAAAGACAACCGCAAGATGAAGGAGGCCAACGAGCGCCTCGGGACCATTTTGGAGGCCATCAGCGGCGCCCGCGCCCAGATCGCCCCCTAAAGCGCGGGCGCGCGCCGCCGTCAAGCTCGGCGCGCGAAGCCCCTGGCCTTTAAGGCGCGCCACGCGCGGCGCGCCTTAAAGGGTCTGAAGGGGCGCCGCGCCCCATCTTCGCGAGAGGGGAAGGGCGGGGCGAGCGGCCTTTTTTTTCGCGCGCGGGCGCTTGGGGTTTAAAGCCAATTGACCAGAGCCAGTTTGGAAAATGATGTCGTAAGAGGCGAGGGTTGGGCGCTTCTCGTCCTGGACTTTTCCCCGGAGGAAGCCCAGGCCCTTCCCCCGGGCGCGCGGGATTGTTCCGTTTCGATTAAGAAGAACAATACCGAAGAGCGCCTCCAAGAATTCGGCCTTCCCGCGCGGTGGAGCCGGGAAGAGCGCTTTTTGGGCGTGGAGACGCGGGAGAGCGGCGAAAATTTTCTAAAACTCGCTCTTCCCCCCAGCTTTACCGAGAGTTTGGGGGACAATCCCTTCTTTGTCTTTAACGTTCTCGTCGACGGCGTCCTTTTCGAGGGCCTGAAGGCCAGCGCGGCCGATTTGCGCCTGGGCCTTCCTCCCCAGGGAGGCGCGGTCCCCAAGCCCCCCGCTCCCACGCGGCCCGTCCCGGGCCCCAAACTCCCGGAGCCCGTCATTTCCTTAGAGGCGGGCGCGCCGCCCCCCCGCTCCTCTCTCGGGGATACTGACAAGCTCAGGCCGGGCGAGGCGCCCCCAAAGGGCGGTCTCGGGGTGAGAGGCGGCTCGCTTAAGTCGGGCGGCGCGCCACCTCGGGAACTTCCCCCCTCCGGGGGAGCGCGAAGGCCCGGGGGGACGGTCGCTTCGGGCTCGGCGCCCTCCAAGGGGGCCTCCAGGCCCAGCGGAGACGACGCCGCGCCGCGGTTTCCGCGGAGGGGCGATGAGGGTTCCAGAGAGCCGCGCGAGCGCCCCGCCCCCAAGCCCCTGACGCCCTTGACCGGCTCCAGCGGGCTGGAGCCCTATCGGCCCGCCGAAGGCCCCGGCGCCCCCGAATCCTACGTCGGCGCGCGGGAGCGCGCCGCGCCCAAGCCTCAATCCGCGGAGGACTCCCCCGCGGCCCCCAATCCCATGGGGGTTCCTCCCCGCGAGAGCCGTTAGTTTTTTTATTCCCCTTAAGTGGAGGGGCCCCAGTGAGTAGCGCCAGATTTGAAAACGACGAGATCCGGGGACAGGGTTGGGCTTCGCTCACCGTCGAGTTCTCCCTGGAAGAGGCCCAGACCCTCCCTTTGGACGTGGACTGGCGGGATTACGGCTTGGCCATCAAGACGTTGGCGACGGAGGAATACCTCCAACAAATAGGCGCCCCCGTCCAGTGGGACCGGGCCGAGTATTTTCATCAGGTCGAATTTAAGGAAATCGGCCCCGATTTTTTGGCGCTCTCCGTCTCCCCCGCCATAACCGCGCTTTTGGTCGATCCCCTCTTCTATTTTAAGGTTAAGGGACGCGAGCTTCTTTTCGCGAATCTGCGTATTAGCGCGGCCAACATCAGTCTCACGCTGCCGCCCAAATTTGGCGCGCCGCCGCCGTCGCCGCCGCCCGTCCACACGGCGCTCTTTCCCCCGTCGCCAAGGGGCCCCGCCTTTGGGGATGGAGCGACGCGGCTCGGCGCGCCGCTCGCGTCTCTGGGCGCGCCGGAAAAGCGCCAGCCCGGCGGGGACGCGCCGCGCCTCGCCGAACCGCGCCTCGCCGAGCCCAACCCGTCGCCGGAGCGGAGCGTCTCTCCCGCGCCCTTAGGGGAGTCCCTATCCCGCGAGGACCTTTCCGCGCCTCCCTTAAGCTCCCCCGGGGCCGACCGCGGGAGTCCCGCGGCGCCGTCGCGCGTCCAGGAGGACGCCGCCCCAGCGAGGGCCACGCCGCCGCGGCCCGACATGGGGATGGGAACGCGTCGGAGCGCTCCGCGTTCGCCCGAGCCCCCGGCGGGCCCGTCCGCGGATCCGCCCGACCCGCTCGAGACCGTGGCCGACGCCGCGCGGGAGGACGCCGCGACGGAGGGCGCGCCAAGCGCGAGCGCTGGGAAAACCGTCGCTTTGGATTTTTTGAGCCAGAGGGACCCCTCTTGGGGGCGCCCCGCTCCCCCGGAGCCTCCGACGCCCTTACAACCCCCGGGCCCCGCGCGCGAGCCGCGCGTCTCCGGCGTCGCGATGGGACTGTGGGTCGCCGCGACTCTCGGGGTGGCCGTCGCGCTGATGGCTTTGGGCGTGTCTCTCTTTTTCGAGCCGTGGCCGGGGCCTTTCGTCTGGTAGGGCGCGACCCCGCGCCGCCGCTGGCCTTATTGTCTAGGGGGCTAAAGCCCAAAAGCCACTAAGACCCTTGCCAAAGAAGGGTTGTTTTTGCCATAATTCCTTTCTCGGATTTGTTTGGAGCTTAAAACATCTTTCGCCTTAAGGTTTTTTTTATTTACGGGTGACGCGCTCGATGAATATCGCTTTTTTGGAAAACGACGTCAGGAAGGGGCGCGAGGGTTGGCTCTTCCTGACCGTGTCCTTCACGAATAAAGAGGAGGAAATCCGCCGGAGAGACATCGCGGCCGACGCGGAAAGCTATCAGATTTCCTTTATGGAAATCGGCGCCCAGAATTTTCTCCAGGATTCCGGCGCGCATTTGGATTGGGCGCAGAATGAGCGTTTCCTGTCTTTTCAGATCCATTTCGTCGACCCCTATTATTTAGTTTTCGAGATCCCCCGCGAGATTACCAACAAGCTTATCCAACATCCCCTTTACACCCTCCGGATCGTCATTGGAAAGCGCGTCTTTTCCCACATTAGGCTCCAAGCCAATACCATTAACCAAGGCGACCAAGTTCCCGCCTTCCTCTCGCCCTATCGCCCGTCTCGGGTAATTGAGGAAGAGGATAACGTGTTGATTTGGAATCCCCACCGGAAGGGCGTGGATCCAGAGCCGGTACCGGATCCGCTCCCGCCTCCACCGCCGCCGCCGCCGCCGCCGCCGCCGCCTCCACCGCCGCCGCCGCCGCCGCCTCCGCCGCCGCCTCCACCGCCACCGCCACCGCCGCCGCCGCCTCCGCCGCCGCCGCCGCCACCGCCTCCGCCGCCGCCGCCGCCGCCGCCAGAGGATAAACCTAACTATTGGTGGACGCTCTTAGCCATCCTTTTTCCCATCGCCCTTCTCGCTTTGGGTTACGGGCTTTTTATGGGCGGCGCGCCGAAGCCCAACGGGGATCCGAAGCCAGTGGCGCTTATGTCTCCCGGCTGCTGGACTTCCCAGTTCGACAAAGTGGACGCCGTGGTCGAGAACGGCCCCGAGGAAGAGACTTTTCGGGCCGTCATTCTCTTTTGCTTCGAGGAAACGGAAGAAGGGAGTTTAACCCAAGCGAGCTTAACCATGGAGTTGGAGGACGAGTACGGTCGGCCCGTGGACACTTGCTCCGGCGCTGGAGAAGCTAACCGAGCGGGCGAGAGCGAGGTCGTGAGATTTATCGCCGTCAAGGAGGATTTGGCCTGCGGTAAGCCCGAAGCCCATAAAGTCGCTCCCGTGGACTTGTCCTGCGTGGCGAGTTCCGCCCGGGTCGCCCAGTGCGACTTAACGGAGGCGGGCTCGTCCAGCGATCCATTCTCGGTTGATTTCTTTTGGCGGGAATAGATCGTTCCTCCGCGCGCTTCCCTGAGAAGGAACCCTAAGGAAGCGTCCTCTTCAAGCCTTCCAAGTGACGCCTCCCTTGGGAGACCTCGCCAGAGCGCGCGGCCCGCGCGCTCTGGCGAGGATCCCAACGATAATCTCCCAGGGAGCGGGGGCGGCGGGAGCGCTCCATGGCTTTGGCGGAGGCGCGCCTGGAGAGGGCCCGCGCCTTGAGCGCGAGCGGTCGCCCCGGACCGCGGAAAGGCTTGGAGGATTGAGCGATCTCGCGATATGGCGATCTGAGAAGATCCGGACGGCTTTTCGTCGCGGTCCGTCCCTCGCCGCGGGCCGCGCTTCGGGATAAAGGAGCGAGAGGCCAACGCGTCGCCGCTCTCTCCGCGAACTCCGCGAAAGGTTCGGCGCGGTTCGCGAAGCCACGGCGGGACGGCGGCGAGGCGCCGCGAAGATCCGGCGCGCTTTGGCGCGGGCGGCGCGGCGGCGCGTCGCGAGGCGCTCTGACTTATAAGGGAGGCGGGGACTCTTGTCGCGACTGTTCCCCAAGAGTTTTCCACCGCTAAGAGCCGCGCCAGCCCGCCGGCGCCGCGCCCCGGAAAATCCTTATCGCGCCAAAGCCTTATCGCCCCCGCGACGCTTATCCCCTTCCCCTGGGAGCTTGGGCTCTTTGGAGGTTTGGCCATCAGGGCGCGTCAGGCGCGCGCCCCCGCCTCAAGAGCCGCGCGGGCGCGCGCTTTCCCCAAAAAGGGCGCCATTGGCGAAGGGGGCTTCCGGGAAAAGCGCTTAAAGGCCAACGCCCGCCACGGACATGGGTCCGCGAGGCGAAGTTTCTCTAGCGTTTCGGCGAGTTTTGCGCTATATTTAAGCGATTCCTTTTCATGGGCCAAGCTCGTCGCGCCTTTCAAGAAGGCCTAACGCTTTTTTTAAGAAAGACGGCGGCGCGCTTTTCCCTTCCGCCGGCTCCGCGGTTAAAAAAAAGTTACGCCCCGGAATAATCTACGGGGCGTTTAAGCGGGGATTAGACGGGGCTTCGCGGTTCTTGGGGGAGAGAGAGCCCCGCCTCGGGGGCGCGAAAAGTTTCCCCAAGAAAACTTTTGGCCCGAAGGCGCTGGGGCTGGGCGCCCAGGGAAGGGAATTTCATTAAGACGAGGGTTTTTTTAGATGCTCATCGGAAAATTAGTCAATTATCCCTCTTTGGGACAGGGCTGGGCCCTTCTCCGTATCCCCTTCGCGAGCGAGAGCGACATTGAGGCGCGCGCCGACGGGCCCCGGCGCTCTTCCTTTGACGAACAGGAAAAATGGTATCAGATATCCGTCCAGAAAAATAACACCGAGTTATACCTTCAGCCCTCAGGCAGCGCCCAAACTTGGGGCCACCAGGAGGTCTTTTTTCAGGTTCCCCGCCACCGGCTGACCGATCGCGAGTTTTCGCTTTTTATCCATCCCGCCATGACCTGCCTCTTCCTGGAGCCTTTGCTCATTTTTAAGGTCATAGGGCAAAATGTCCAAGTCCTCGGGGCGCGCGTGGTGACCAGCGACGTCACCGTCGGGCCTGACGATTATAGCGCGGCTTTGGCTCTCTCCCCAGACGGTTACGTCGGCTGGCCGAGCGGGGTCGCCCCGATGGTTACCTGGGAGGACCCGGATACGGAGGCTTTCCCCCAGCCCCCGCCACCTCCTCCGCCGCCACCTCCGCCTCCCCAACCTCCCGTTCCGCCGGAGCCTATAATACCCACGCCGCCCATCCCTCCCGTCCCGCCGGAGCCTATAATACCCACGCCGCCCAGCCTTATTAAACGCCCGTGGGACGAGGCGCGCGGGGAAGGTCGCTCTGGCGACGAAACCCAGCTTATAGACCTTCCCACCATAGGAGACCCCCTTCGTCCGCCCGTTCCCGAGCCCATTAAGCGTTTTCGCTGGGGCTTGTTTTTAGGGATAGCCTTGCCGCTCGCGCTTATCGTCGCGGCCGGGCTTATCTATTTCCTCAAATACCGGGATGGCGACGGTGCGCTGAACGAGCCGGAGCCCTTGCCCATACCCGCTCCTGTTCCCGATCCCGAGAAGGAGGTCGAGCCCGATCCCGAGAAGGAGGTCGAGCCCGATCCCGATCCCGAGAAAGAGATTAAGCCCGATACCGATCCTCTGACGGATCCCGTTTCTCCTCCAACGATTCTCATTCCGATTCCCGTGCCGATTCCCGTTCCCCCGCCGGAGCCCATTCCCCCGGTGGATCCCGTTCCCCCGCCGGTTCCCGTTCCCCCACGGCCACCGACGCCCGGAGAGGAAGCGGCGGCGCTGAAAAGGAGATTCGCTTCCCAACGGGAAATGGAGGGCGCCATCGCCCGATTTGAGGCGCTGGGCGACCCAGATTCCTTAAGGGCCGCCTTTGATTTGGTGAGCTTCTTGGCCGCCAACTCGCCCCAGTTCCTTGTCAGGAGGGGCGAGTACTACGATCCCACGCGTGACAAGCCCCTGCCGTGGGGCATCTCTCGGGACGCGTTTCTCGCCTATGAGGATTACCAGGCCGCGGCGGACATGGGTTACAAGGACGCCCAGGCTCGCGTGGACGCTTTAAGAGCCTGGGCCAATTCCCCCGCGTCCGACGGCCAGCCCGGAATCGTCTCGCTGAGGGACGCGCTCAAGAGGGCGCCGAGGTAGGGGAAGCTCTTTTAAAGGGGCCTTTTTTCTTCGCGTATCGCGAAAGAGGTGGACGAAAGTCAATATGAGCGCGTTTGGACGGTTTTTTCTTTTCCTCGCCGCAATGGGCGCGCTCGGGGCCATGGCGCTTTCCGGCCCCGGGTCTCTTCAAGCCGCCGCCCCCGCCAAGCCGATGCTCATGGAGGGAAAAGAGACCCTTTTCCAGAGGGTCATTATTTTGACCAAGGCTTTCGGCAAGCCCAGGCTGGATTCGCCCAGGGGAGACGCTATCGTGGTCCCGCCCTTCGCGGTTTGGTACGTCTATCAAATCGTGGAGGAAAACGGTCGGACCTATTTTCTCTGCGGCCCGAGCACCAAGGGCGGGGATTTGCTGTGGTTCGACCAGGACATGGTCGCCATCTGGGATCATTCCGTGGTCCTCACCTTCGCGGAAAAGGCCGGCCGCCCGCCTCTCCTCTTTTTCAAGGAGAGCGCTTTGGACGATTACTTGGATATCGCCAACAATCCGGGGGTAAAGGATAAACTTGCCGCCCTCGCGGAGAGATTTGTCCGCTACCGGGACAACGGCGAGGTCCCTCCATCCGATTATCCGATTCTGGCCATGGAGCCCACGGACGCCGAAGGGGCGGTGCCGAAAGATCGCTTTTATATTATGCCGATCTTCGAGATCGACGAGGGCAACGGCTTGGAGGACACGGTCAAGTTTTTGCGGGTGGGATCCATTGATCCGGGGGTGGAGGATCAGGTGGGCTCAAGCCTCCTCGCGGCCCCCGCGGCCGAGGACGAGCCCGCGATTCCGCGGAAAATAGGTCTCGCCTTCGTTATCGACACGACCATGTCCATGGGCCCCTACATTGAGGCCACCCGCTCCATCGCCAATTCCATCTTTGACCTCGCGCAAAAAAACGACAACGTGGACAACCTCTATCTGGCCGTCGTGGCCTTCCGGAGCAGCCTTGAGGCCCACCCGGAGCGCGCGGCGGAGTTGGAGTACACGACCAAAGTTATTTCCGACTTTGTCTCGGCCGATGACAGGGTGGCCTTTGACCTGGCCCTCTCGCGGGTTAAAGAGGCCCCCGTGTCCACCCATAGCTTCAGCGAGGATTCTTTCGCGGGAATCAACGCCGCCCTGACGGAACTCAATTGGCCGGACAAGAGCGTTGGGGGGGCGATAGTGCTCATCACGGACGCGGGTCCCCTCGCCAAAGGCGATCCCTATCGCTCCACCGAGCTTCCGGCTCATAGCGTCTTGGAGATCGCCGGGAAGCAAGGAGTGGCTATTATCGCCATCCACCTGAAGACCCCGGCGGGCGCGGCCAACCACGCCCACGCCCGGACCGAATACTCCGCTCTCGCCTTCGCGGCGGGCGGCAAAACAGGTTATCTGCCATTGGATATCCCCAACCCCGACGACGGACCGGCGGCCTTTACCCGGAAAATCCAAACCTTCGCCGAAAGCCTGGATAGGGCTTTCAGGCCGAAGGAAGGCGACGCCAATCCTCAGGACAATGACGGGAACAAAGGCGAAATAGTTGAGCCGCCCGCCGAGACCGGGGACGACGCCGCGGATATCGGGAATTTATTGGGCTACTCGATCCGCCTCAATTATTTGGGGAGGGAAAATAAGACCACGGCCCCGCTGGTGGTGAATTCCTGGATCGCGGACAAGGAACTGGGTTTTCTCGACAGCGATTATCCCCAGGACGTGCGGACCGTGGACGTGAACGTGCTTTTGACCCGCGCGCAGCTGAGCGTTTTAATGGAAACGGTGCGCTTTCTCCTGGAGCAGGCCCAAACGGATCTTTTAGCGGAAGAGAGCGGCACGCGCAACTTCTTTGACAGCCTCCTCGCGACCGCCTCTTCTTTTATGCGGGATCCCGCGACGTTCACCGGGGAGAACGAGCTGTCCGAGTATCTCTTGGCCGCCGAATTCTTGGACGGACTCCCCTACAAGAGCGAGATCATGACCCTCACGAGGGATCGCTGGGGCAAAATGCCGACCACGGCTAAAGAGATTTTTATCTCCGACCTCCACGGCAAGCTGCGAGCCTACGAAAGATTTGACAGAGACACGAATAATTGGGGAAAATTCGCGACGGATAATTTGGATCACCTCTATCGGGTCCCCCTGTCGGAGTTGCCTTAAAGAAAGGAGTTAAAAATAGCCTCAAGTTTCGCGAGGAAAATTCCTTTTTGGGGCGTTTTCAAAAATAAGCTTTATTCCCGGGAATTTTTTAAGCCCTTGGCGGGCGCGTCGGCCCGCGAGGGCCCTTAATGGTTTAAAATAGGCTTTTCCTCCTTTCCGAAAGCGGGGGCGAGAGCGCGGCTAATCCCTTCGGGGAAAAAGCCCTCCCCAAGTGGTCGCGAGCGCGTTTTTCCAGGGAAGCGCGGAAAAAGACGGGTAATTTTTAAATGAAAACTTTTTTCGCCTCTTTGCTTTTTGGCGCGCTCGCCTTGACCTTCTGGGCTCTCGCGTTTCCCGCTGGCCCTCTGCTGGCCCAGGCCCAGAGGACCCCTCTGCTCATGGAAGGGAAAAAGACCCTCTACCAACGGGTTATCATCAGGCCAAACCCCGTGGCCCGCAAAAGAATTGGCGGGGACCCAACTTTAGTCGAAGACCTCCTGCCCTTTTCCGTCTGGTACGTCTACGATAAAGTTGAAGACAGTGGTCTCTATCATTATCGTATCGGCGCCGGAACCAAGGGCGAGGATCTCTGGTGGGTGCGCGGCGACAAGGTCGCGGAGTGGAATAGTTCAACGGTTCTGCTTTTCGCGGAAAAGTCTGGTCGGGAATCTATCCTTTTTTTTAAGGAGGACGAATTAGACGCCTTAAAGAGAATAGGCGGCGGTTCTAACGTGGGGGGCAATCTCAGGGATCTGGAGAGTCGCTTTATCAATTACCAAAAAAATAATGAGACGCCTCTCTCGGACTTTCCGGTGGTGGCCATGGAACCCACGGACGAACAAGGCGCCGTGCCCTCCGATAAATTTTATATTTTACCTGTTTTCGAATACCAGGAAGACCCTAATTTCGAAGGAGTAAAATTTTTAAATGTCGGCTCCATTGACCCGGGAATCTCGGATCAGGTGGGGAGCGAGCCCAAAGAATCTGAGCAAAAGCAAGAGTTAGGGGTGGCCTTTGTCATCGACACGACCATCTCCATGAAACCCTACATTGACGCTACCCTGGATTTTACCCAACAAGTCTTCGACGGCCTGGTGGAAAAAGATGGATTCGAAGGAGTTTCCCTCGCCGTCGTGGCTTTTCGCAACAGCCTCAGGGCCACCCCCGGCTTGGGGTATGAAAGTAGGGTCTTCGCTGATTTTATGGGTGTTGAGAAGAGAAATGTCTTCGCCCAAGCCCTCAAGTTTGTGGAAGAAGCGACGCTTTCCACCCATTCTTTTAACGAGCACTCTTTTAACGGAATGATGACCGCCGTGGAAAAATTGAAGTGGCCGGAAGACGGAGGGGTAATTGTTCTCATTACCGACGCCGGGCCCTTGGAACTCACGGACCCCTATCGGTGCGACGACCCAGACTCTGGGTGCGATAATTACAAATTTTTGGAGAGTTTGGCGGAGGAGAAGAATATTAAGTTTCTCGTCGTCCACTTAAAGACCCCGGCGGGACGCGCCAACCACGCCTACGCCAAAGGGGAATTCGATAATATCGCCTTTAAGGCCGGGTGCAGAAAAGGTTATATGCCTTTGGAAATTCCTGTCTCCTCGGATGGCTCCGCGGCCTTCGCCGGCATTCTGGACGATTTCTACGCCACAGCGGAGGAGGCCGCGTATTTCGACAAAAGCGAAGCTGTCGGTAACATTGATTGTTCGCGAGACGATTCAGATGTCCAAACGCTCGCCAGGGATCTTGGGACTCTTATCGGGCATTCCGTAAGGCTCAATTATCTGGCGCGAGTCAATAAAACCACCGCTCCCATTGTCGTCAGTTCCTGGATAACGGACTTGAGTTTACCCTTTTTGGATAGCCCCAATCCCCGAAAGGTTCCCAACGTTAACGTGGCCGTGCTCCTGACCCGCGCCCAGCTCTCGGTTCTCCGCGACACGGTTCAGTATCTTTTAGACGAAGCCCAAAAGGACGTTTTCGGCGAGAGCCAGGGGACGCGCAATTTCTTTGACGGCCTATTGACCACGGCCTCCAGTTTTATCCGGGATCCGGAGGTTTTTGAGTTAAACCCTGAATCGACTCTCTCTGAAGTATTGGTGGCCAACGAATTCTTGGATGGGCTTCCCTACAAAAGCGAGATTATGACTCTCTCCAGGGACCGGTGGGAGAAAATGGCGCCAACGAGCAAAGAGATATATATTATCAGTCTTAGGGACAAGCTGCGAGCGTATGAGTTATATGACACGCAAACGGAAGCTTGGGGAAATTTTGGCGACGATCCTCTCGATTACGTTTTCCGCGTGCCCCTCGCCCAGCTGCCTTAAAAGAGGCGGAATCTTGGGCCGGACGCCGCCCGCGCGGCGCGCGCTCTCGCGCCATAGTCTTCTCGCGCGGAAAGACCGCGCGGCTTCTCGTTCTTTCTTTTTAAAACAAAATTCCCAAACCTTCTTCGCCCGTATCGGAAAGCGCTCCCATGCCCACGGATAAACCCCTTCTGGTTTTCAAAAAAGTCATTAAAAAACGCCCGGGCGGGGCCGGGTACTCGCTCCTCGTCTCCAAGCTCGAGGTGCGGCCAGGTGACAGGATCGCCCTCGTGGGGCAGTCCGGGTCCGGCAAAAGCACCCTTCTGGATATGCTGGGGCTCGCCTCCAGCCCGTATAGCGTCGCCCTTTCCCAAAAAGGGGAATTTACTTTTTATCGCCCAGCGGAAAACAAAACCTACGATATTTGGGAGAGCTGGGTTAACGGTCGCAGCTCCGCGCGGGAAAAAATCCGTTCCAGCGATTTGGGCTACGTCCTCCAGGCGGGAGGGCTTCTGCCCTTTTTAAACGTGAGGGACAATATTATTCTCCCCGCGACCATCAAAAAATATCCCAAAGGCGCGGCCCTGGAAAAGGCCCTTTTCGGCCTCGCGGAGATCCTCGGGATCGGGCGCTTACTGAAAAAATTTCCCGGATCCATTTCCATGGGCGAAAGGCAAAGGGTCGCCGTGGCTCGGGCGGTGATCCATAAGCCCCAGATCATTTTGGCCGACGAGCCCACGGCTTCCTTGGATCCCCCCACCGCCGCCAAGGTCTTTGAGCTCCTCTTGGAGCTTTCCGACCGAGCCGCCCTGGTCGTGGCCACCCACGACGAGCCCAAGGCGAGGTCGCTTAAGTTTAGGATTTTCCGGGTCGTCTGCGAGGACCGGGGCCCCAACGCCCCCATCAAGGCCACGCTGCGCGTCGCGTGAAGCCTCGCGTTCCTGAATCGCGCTTCCCCCCACTCTCGCCGTCCCCGTTAGCGAGCCGTCTCCGTCCCCGATATTTTAGAAGGAGAGAACCATTTTTCGCGTCGCCATTAAAATCGCCCTGAAGCGTTACTGCCACGACTGGCTCTTTTCCATCTGCTCCATCTTCGCGATGATAGCCTTCATCGTGCCCCTTTTTACTTTCTTGGGCGTGCGGGAAGGCATCGTGGGGTCTCTGACGCAGAAGTTCCTCGATAACCCCAGGAACCTGGAGATAGGCCCCGCCATGGGGGTCTGGCGTTTCAACAGGGCTTTCTTCGCGGAATTCCTGGCCCATCCAGACGTGACCTTCGTGGTCCCCGAGACCGCCAGCATTTCCGCGTCCGTGCTCCTCTCCAAAAAAGGCTTTTCCGACGTTAACGCGGTTATCGTGGCGACGGGGGAGGGCGATCCTATTTTGCCCCGCGACGCGTCGGGCAATCCTCCCCATAACTTAGGTTTCACTGACGTCTTTGTCACCCAGGAGCTGGCCGACAGCTTAAATTTGAGCGTGGGAGACCAGGTCATGGGGAGAAAGACCCGGGACAAAGGCGGCGTGGAAGAAACGCTGCGCCTGGAGTTTACGGTGCGGGGAGTCGTCTCCATAGACTACGTCGCGGGGTCGGTTATTTTCACCTCCCTGGAACTCATGGAGGAAATCGACGGTTTCCGCGCCCCCATGAACCTGCCGACGGTCGCGCCCCCGCGAGACCCTGACGGCCTTCTGGACGATTCGCCAGCTCCGGTCGCCGCAAACGATCCTCTCATGGATGAAAGCCTCCTTCCGACCGCTGAAGAGGAGCTCTCAACTGAGGAAACTATCTTCCCGACCGCGGAAGACAGCCCGTTAACAGAGGAA
>JAISCZ010000068.1 GCA_031265205.1 Deltaproteobacteria bacterium | reverse complement strand
TCGCCATCTAATAACTTCGCGGAAATTTCAGTTCGCGGTTTCGTTATCGACCGGAAAATACGCTATTTTTCCCAGAGCATGCTGGGGATTTATGTCATTGAAGCTCTTCGGTCGATTCTGGACACGCTGAAGCTAAAGGGCATGGACAAGAAGAAATTTCTGGTTGAAGCCTTAACGGTCGCCAGCAAGCGCGAGCCATTGCCCTCGCTCGCGTACCCTGGACAAAAGGTCGATCAGAAGTTCGTTAAAGAAGCGGACGATAAATACAAGTTAAGGGTGGAGGCGAAGTTTTACGAAAACAAATGGAAGGAGTCAAGCCGTTCCAGGACAAACGCGAGGACTCAGACGAATCAGGCTTGAAGAAAGAGTCGCTCCAGGGAACTTCGCGCGAGAAGAGGACGACTAAAAAGATTCGGCGCGGAAGCGGATCGCCGAAAATCGACACGGAGAAGAGTCCCAGCGCCGAAGGAGAAACGGCGAAACCTCAGGCGCCCGGCGAGGAAACGGACGACAAACATGGGTTAACCGTGGAGGTGGAAGCCGCGCTACAACCAATGGAAGACGCGGGGCCATTGCCGGACAACCGCGAGGATTCAGACGAATCAGTCGGGAAGAAAGAGCGGTTCCAGGGAACTTCCCGGCATGAGAGGAAGCCAAAAAAGACCACGCCAGAAAGCGGCCTTTTGGAAAGCGACCACCCGGAAAGCGACCAGGACAAGAGGCCTAGGACTGGCGGCGAAACGCCGAAACGAAAGCGGAGCCCCTCTCCCGCGCCACGGAAAAAGAAATTTCCGTGGCGTCAATTCCGAGGCGTTCGCCTCAGGCTTGAGCGTTGCCAAAAGAATGCCTCTTGAAGCGCTTAGGAAGCGTTCAAAAGCCTCTTATCGCGTTAAGAAAAAGGCGACCGCCGAAAACCTCTAGGTGGCCTCAGAATCCTTTCAAAAGGGTTCTGGGGCTTGCCCCAGGAAGGGGTCCCATGGCTTCCCCGGAAGCCTCCAGCCGGAAACGTCAGGGGTTGACCCGCTCGCGAAAGCGATGGCGGCCCCCTGAGTATCTTAGGCGCCAGGGCGCGAGCGCCCGTTGGCTCTAAAGCTTAAGCCTGGCCTCCCGCAAAAGGGTTACGCTTAAAGCTAGGCGAGACCTCTGTCCCTTGAAAAGCCTCGATCGGGTAAAAAAGAACGCGCTGACTGGACCAGTTTTTCCTTGAGGCGACCCAGGCGGAATTTGTCAAGGTCGAGAACGCCCCATGAGAGGGCCAATAAGATGGAACGCTCTCGCGAAATCTGGCGTTCGGGGTATGGTCCCGTCAATGGCGTCGCCAGGATCAATACGCCGCTAGACAAAGCCGCCATTCGGCGACCAAAATAGCCCTTTGGCCGCCCCTTCGCGATATACGCGATTATTGACTAAAATAAACACTCAAAGTTGTAGAAAAAAAGCCGTGAACGGATACAAAATTTTTTCCGTTTTCGCCCCGTTTTCCGCCGTTCTTTCGCTTGGGGGGAAAAAGCGTTATAATTTGAGGCGCTTTTGGAGGCCGTAGGCCCGTAGCCCCCTTTTTTTCGGCGCTTCCCAAACATATTTCGCCCGCGAAACGCCTCGCCTCCCCGACGCGCGGGCTCCTTCGGCCGCTCAGTTAGGCCTATATTATGAAAGCGACCATAGTCAAAGCCGATTTATCCCAGCTCCAGGAAACCCTCGCGTTCTTGGTCGAAGATTTGCCGAAGGAGTTCCAAAACCTGTCGCTGAAGCTGGAATTGGCCTTAGAGGAACTTATCGTCAATATCTGGCGCTACGCTTACGGGCCTAAGGGCGGGGAAGTCAAACTCTCCCGCCGCATGGTGTCCTTTGACGGGGAACCCCATCTGGTCATCGGCGTCAGCGACTGGGGAAAGCCTTTCAATCCTTTTTACCCGGATACCGCGCCGGATCTGACCTCGCCCATCGAAGAGAGGCGGGTGGGTGGGTTGGGGATCCACCTGATCCGCAGCATCGCGGATCACTATTGCTATTGGCATTACCGCCGGACGAACAACATCAAAATTTATTTCAGGCAAAAAAGTTGAGCGCCGCGCGCCCCAGTGGCGAGTTCCAATCCGAGCGGCGCGCGGCCCGGCGCCCGGCCTTCCTCGCGCCTTGGCGAGCCCGCGCCCTGGTTCTCCTCGCCCTGATCATCCTCCTCCTCTCGCCCTTCTCCGGCCTTCTCGCGGCGGCGGAGGGGGAGACGCGCTCCGCCTATAAAACGACCTCCGGCCCCAAATGGCGGGTCATCTACGTGGAAGGAGGACCTTTTCATGACTACCGGAGCGTGCTTTGGGGGTTTATCGAGGGCTTGAGGGCCAAAGGGCTGCTCGCCAAAGGCCCGCCGCCCGCGCCCGCGGCCGGCGTCGACAATAAGCCCCTCTGGGACTATCTGGCCTTAGAGGCGAAAAGCGACGTCTTGGAGTTTTTGCCCGACGGCTTCTACTCGGCGGACTGGGACCCGGCGCGCCGCGAAGAAGTGAAAGCCCAGGCGCTCCAGAGAATCGCGGAGCGAAGGGACGTGGATTTGGTTTTGGCCTTCGGCACCTGGGCGGGCGCGGACTTGGCCGGCGAGATCCAGGGAGTGCCCCTCATGAGCGTCGGCGCGACGGATCCCGTCAACTCGGGAATTAGCCTCGCGGCCGCCGATTCCGGGAGAGACAACGTCCACGTCCACGTGGACGAGGGCAACATCGAAAGGCAGCTGCGCCTTTTTTACGATTTATTCAAGTTCAAGCGCTTGGGGATCCCCGTGGACATGGCCGAAAGCGGCCAGGATTCCGTGGGGCTCGCCGCCATCATGAGTATCGCCGACGAATTGAATTTTACGGTTATCGCCTGCGATGGGGGCCTGGAGAAGGCGGATCGCGAGGCGAGTTTCGCGTGGCTCATTGACTGCGCGCGCGAGCTCAGCCAAAAGAGCGACGCCATTTATTTAACGGCGAACAACGACGTGATCCACGAGCGGATGGACGAAATTCTCGCGCCCATCGTCGCCGCGTCCCTGCCCAGTTTTTCCCAGGGAGGCTCCCGCGATACCCAAGCCGGAATCCTCATGAGCGTGGCCGAGGCCGATTTCAAGGATATCGGCTTTTTCGAGGCCGATGTCGCCCAAAGAATCCTGGAAGGGGAAAAACCCCGGGACATTAACCAAATTTACCTTCCCCCGCTGGTGTTGGCCTTAAACCTCAAGATGGCCATGAGCGTAGGCTGGACTCCCCCTTTCGAGGTCCTGGTGGCCGTCGATGAGCTCTACCGCGACATGGCTTTTCGCGCCAACCCGTCCCTCTACCGCGAGCTGAGGGAGGATGACTTCCCCCGGGAGTAGCGAGCCCTTCCCTGGCGCGTCGGGGAAGCGTGGGACCCCCCTCGCTTAATGGAAAAGGCCCCCGTAGTCGCCGATTTTGGGAATCCCCAAAACGCGCAGGCCCTCGGCGCAGGGAACGACTTGCACGCGCCTTTCGGAGCCGTAGAGCCACGGCTGGTAGTCCTCTTTGAGGGCGGAGTCGACGAGGTAGAATTTTTGGCCCGCGGAACCTTTCCAGATGGCGTCGGTGGGGCGGCTTTCCTCGAAAGGGCCGTCGACGAGGGCGGAAACGAGCTCGAAAAGCCAGGGATAGGCCTTGGAGAGGCAGTGGAACTTGCGGCCGGTGTAAACCAGGATATCCTTTATTCCCCCCTCCCGGAGAAGCCTTAAGAGCTTTTCCAGGGCCTCGGGCTGATAGAAGGGCTCTCCCCCGGAAACGGTGACCCGACTCGATCCCAGGGCGCGGGCGCTCTCCAATATTTCCCGGGCGAGCGCGCTCACTTCCGTTCTGTCCTCCGCGAGGGCCGTTCGCAGCTCCGGGGACACGCAGCCCGGGCAGCCCAAAGGGCAGCCCTTGAACCAGACGCCTATCCTTTGCCCCGGCCCCAAAGAGAAAAGGGGAGCGTGGCTGAATCCCAGATAAACGGTTTCCCCCGATGGGTCGGGAAGAGCCGACGGCGCGTCGGCCGCTTGGGCGAAAAATTGATCCGTCACGTCGCGTTCCTTACAAAACGGTTATTAGCGAGCGAAAGGGGAAAAAAATAACGCCCCTTAAGCTTACGAAATCATTATACGGGAAAATTTCCCATTTGCCAAAAACGCGCGAGGCTATAACTGGAAAGGATAATTAATGACATTTATTTTTTTCGAGCGTCAATAATTAAAGCGCGCCTTTCGCGCGCGCGAGAAACAAAAAGCGCCATCGGCGCGGAAAGACGCGCGGGCCGCGGAAAATGAAGCGCTCCTCCCACAGGGGATCGCGCCAAAAGATCCCTTTCGGAAGCGCCAAACTAATCGCGGCGCGCGCCAGGCGGGGATAAGCGCGCGGAAAAGCGCGCGGAAAGTCGCGGCGGTGGAAGGGTCGCTCGGCGCCGCGCGCGCCCCGCTTGGCGGCGCGAGCGGCCAGATGGAAAGCGCGGGAGAGGGGGACGGCCAAGGGCTCAAAGCCCTTGGGGGCCAAAGAGGCGGGGGCGGCTCGCCGTCTTTCCCCTTCCGCGATTTTCCCCTACCCGCCGCGATCGCCTTGGAATCGGCTAATCCCCTAAATCTCCAAAATCGCCAATCGCCCGGAATCGGCCAATCGCCCGGAATCGCCTGTATCGGCCAAGCAGCCAATCGGCCAATAGCCCCATCGCCAAAATCGCCAATCGCCCGGAATCGCGGCGCTTATTTCGTCTTTCGCGGGCGCGCGTGGTATACTTGAGGCCTCGCGCGCCCGCGTAGGGAGTAAATTTTGTGGGGCGACGCCCCGGCGCCGCGCGCCTTCCTCTAGGGTGGCGGAGGGGCGCCAAGAGGCGCGCTTTTTTTGACGCGTTTTTTTTCGGAAAGGCGGATTTATGGGCGCGGAGACGGGAGAGAGGCTTTTCGACTATCTGATCAAGCTCTGCGACGATCTGGCCTGGGAGCGGGAGACCGATCCCGCGGAACTCTACAAGATGACCCAAGGCCTGGAAGGCGCCCCCGCGCTCGCCCGTTTGGCGGAGGCCTTCGGTCTCCTCCTGGTGCGCCTGGAGGCGCGCGAGATGCAGCGCGACGGCCTTATCGCCGAGCTTAAGGAGCGCGCCGCGGACTTGGAGGAGGCCCGCCGCGAACTCGCCAAGCGCAACGTCTTTCTCCAAAGAACGGTCCAGGAAACCTTCAAGCGGCCTTTCATCGGCCAGAGCCCCGCCATCGCGCGGGTGCTTAAAGTCGCCCTCGCCATGGCCCAGCGCCCCATCAACGTCCTCTTAATGGGGCCCACGGGGACGGGGAAAGAGGTCTTGGCCAAAATGATTTTTTTCCGCTCCCCCCGGAGCGCGGGCGAGTTCGTGGCGGTAAACTGCGCGGCCATACCCGCCACCCTCTTTGAAAGCGAGATGTTCGGGATCGAAAAGGGCGTGGCCACGGGGGTGACCCAAAGAAAAGGCCTCATCGAGGAGTCCAGCGGGGGAACGCTCTTTTTGGACGAGGTGGGGGACATGACCTTGGAGAATCAGGCCAAGCTCCTGCGCGCCATCGAGGAAAAGGAGGTCACCCGGGTGGGGGGCCACAAGCCCATTCCCGTGGACCTGCACGTCATCTCCGCGACCAACCAGAATATCTTGGAGGCGACGCGGGAAAAAAGATTCCGCGAGGACCTCTATTACCGCTTAAACGTTTTGGAGATCGTCCTTCCCCCTCTAAGCGAGCGGGGCGACGACATTCTGCTCATCGCCCGCCATCAGTTGCGCCGCCACAGCCTGAGGCTGGGCCGGGAGAGCCTCGCCCTCTCCCCGGAGGTTGATCGCCTCTTAATGGGCTATCCCTGGCCCGGAAACGCGCGCGAGCTCAATAACGAAATGGAGAGGGTGGCCTCGCTGGCCCCGGGGCCCATCGTCTCGCCGGCGGATTTATCGGAAAAAATCCGCGCCGTCCAGCCCCCCCGAGCGCCCCGCCCCGAGGGGGCGGCGGGCGCGGAAGACTTCGCCGAGGGCGACGAAACGGCCGCGCCCCCCAAGCCCGCGGCCCGGGGAGTTCGCGGCAAGCCCCCCCGCAACGGTCCGGAAGAGATCTTGGCCGCCATCGCGCGCTGGAACGGCAACAAGACCAAGGCCGCCGTGGAGCTGGGGCTCTCCCGGGAAGGCCTGCGCAAAAGGCTTAAAAAGATAAAGGCCGAGCCATGAGTTTCCGGCTGAGGGTTTCCCTGCTCTTGGTCGCCGGGGTCCTTTTGACGGTTTTTCCCTACGCCTATTTCGCGTGGAAGGACTTCGCCGAAAGCTCCATCGCGAGCGAAAGGCTTCGCTTCCAGACCCTCGCCGCGGTCACGCGCGAGGATTTGCGCTCTTCCTACGAAAGCTACATTATCGGCCAGGTCTTCGAGATCGTCCGCCAGAAGGAGTCCTTGCGCAAAATCAGCCTCCTTTCGGCGCGCTATCTCCAGCACCTCTACGGCCAGGAAGGGAGCGAGGCGGAGGCGGGCCGCGCGGCCTTTTTGGGCTTTATGGAGGAGCGGGGGGTCAAAGTGGGGGTCTTCCGGCTCCGGGACGACCCCTTAAGCGGCTCCCTGGACGATTTGGCGCGGACGGGCGGAAGCTCTGAGGGCGAGGATAGCTTCTGGGAGGGGATTTCCGATTTTTCGGGCCGCTCTCTCGCGCGTCTCCTCAGCGCCTCCGAGATCCCCCAGGGCGGGCGCTTTACGGTTTTGCGCGCGCGGGACGGGGACGGCGCCAAGGCCTATTTGGCTTTTATCGCTCCGGACGCCAACCGCCGGGTGGCCTTCGTCAATTTGGAGAGCCTCGCGGAAATCAAGGAGAGTTCTCTTTTTGACGACGCCTTCCTGGTGGGGGAACTCCAAAGAAGGCTGCCGACGCTCCCCATCGGCGCGGGCTCCCACGCCATGGTTCTGGACGGGGAGGGGACGGTCCTCGCCCGCGCGGGCGCCGGCCCCAGGGAGTTGGAAGGCGCCCTCTCGCCGGAGCTTCTTTCGCTCGCGCTGTCCACCAAGGACGCGGTGACGGAGGAGATGGTGGACCTGCCCCCTCCCCTCGGTAGAACCTTAGTCCGGATTGAGTGGTTCAAGGCCCTCGACTGGCGCGTCGTCCTGGCGACCCCGGCCTCCACCCTCACCGCCCCGGCCCGCCAGATGGCCCGCCGCGTCGTCGCGGTCGCCCTGGGGGTCGCGGCCATGAGCGTCCTTTTGGGGCTCTCGGCGGCCCACATCGTCACCCGCGCCCTCTCGCGGATGACCGCGCGGGCGGCGGCGGCGGGGGACATTGATTTTACCGACCCCCAGGCCCATCTCTTTTTTGAGGATCAGGGGCTTTCCGCGCGGAGCGACGAGATCGGGGACCTGTCGCGGGCCTTCGATAAAATGGGGCTCGATCTCGCCAAAAATATCCAAAAAAGAATGGAGGCCACCCTCGCGCGGGAAAGGGTCTTAGGCGAGCTCGCGGCCGCGCGCGAGATCCAGGAAGGGATTCTGCCTCCCCAAGAGGAGGCCCCCCGGGAGGGCCTCTACCGGGTCGCGCCTTTTTTGCGCCCGGCCAAGGAGGTGGGGGGGGATTTTTACGATTTTTTCACGGCCCCCTGCGGCCGCCGCTGCGTGGCCATCGGGGACGTCGCGGGCAAGGGGGCGCCCGCGGCTCTCTTTATGGTCATGGTGGCGACGCTGACGCGGCGCAATATCCACAGCGGCCTGTCGCCGGAAAAAGCCTTGGAGCAGCTCAATCGGCAGCTCAACGAGCGCAATCCCAACTCCATGTTCGCGACCCTCTTTCTGGGGCTCTTCGACCCGGAGACCGGGGCCTTAATTTTCGCCAACGGTGGCCATCCCCCGCCTTTGGCCGCGCGGGGTGGGGAGGCGAGGGAAATCGGCGCCGGGCGCGCGGATCCCTTGGTGGGGGCCTGGCCCGACTTAAGATACCGCCTCCAGTCCGCCACTTTGGCCCCGGGGGAGATTTGCCTTCTCTACACCGACGGGGTGACCGAGGCCCAGAACGCGGACGGGGCCTTTTTCGGCCGGGAGCGCCTCCTGGAAAGCGTCCGCGCCGCTACCTTGGCGGGCGCGGCGGAAGCGCGGGAGACGGCGGAAGGCCCCGAGGGGATCATCGACGCCGTCAACGCGGATCTCGCGGTCTTTCGGGGGGAGGAACTCCAGTCCGACGATATCACCATGCTGGCTTTTCAGGCGACGCGGGCGCGCTTTGGCAAAGGATCGCAAAAATAGTATAATCTAGATATTTTTCCTGTCCTCTGGGGGGCCGCGAGGGGGCCTCGCGGAGGGGGAAAGGGGCGCGCCGACGGCCCCGATCGCGAATTTTTTTTGGCGACTGGAGCGCTATGACCAGCATCAAATTTTTGTCGTCCACCCCGGGGATTCCCAACGCCGTTTTTTTAAACGCGCTCCGCGATGGCGGGGTGGGCCTGTGGGAGATCGCGATTGGCGTCTCTCCGGATTACGCGGACGTAGAACTCGCCTACGATCAGAGCTGCGCGGCGATGCTGGGAGTCGGGGCGGAGGAGGATAAGCGGATAAGTTTCGCGACGCTCATCCAAAAGGCGCTGCACCCCGAGGACCTCCCGGGCCTCATGGAAGGCCTAGGCCAGATTTGCCGGGGGGAAAAGAACTCTTTTGTCCGCGAGTCGCGCTTTCTCCACCAAGAGACGCGCGAATGGCTCTGGTTTAAGATCAACGGGGAGGCGAGCGAACTGGGCCCGGACGGGCGGCCCCGCAAAATCTTCGGGCTTTTAATGGCCGTTCAGGAGAAAAGGCTCGCCGAAAGCGCCCTGGAGGTCGCCCTGGCCGAAAAGGACGGGGCCATGAAGGATCTCCTGTTGGAGCGCGAGATGCTGGACGCGGTCATCAACGCGGCCTCCCTCGGGACTTGGGACTGGAACATTCAGACCGGCATCGTCAAGTACAACAAGCGCTGGACCGAGACGATAGGCTATTCCCTCGAGGAGCTCCCCGGGACGGTGGCCACCTGGGAGAACGCCCTCTTTCCGGAGGATTTGGAGAAAGCCAACAAGGCCGTGGAGGAGCACTGCCAGGGGCTTACCCCCTTCTATCAGGCGGATTTCCGGATGCGGCACAAAAACGGCTCGACTATCTGGGCCCAGGACCGGGGCCGGGTGGTGGAGTACGACGAGCTAGGGCGCGCCAAGCGCCTCATGGGCGTGATGCTCGACGTGACCCGCCAAAAGCTCATCGAGGAGTCCTTGGAGCAGAACAACGACCAGCTGGAGCTTATCTTTAAGGCCGCCCGCATCGGGGCTTGGGACTGGGATATCGTCAACGGGACCATCAAGTTTAACGACGTCTATCTGGACATGCTGGGCTATAAGCCCGAGGAGATCACGGGCACCATCGAGGAGTGGGAGAGCTTCGTGCACCCCGACGAATTGGAGGCCACCAACGCCGCCCTGGACCGGGCCATCAGCGGCCAGGACGACATGTACGCCGAAGAAATCCGCATGCGGCACAAGGACGGGCATTACGTCTGGACCTACGACTTCGGCCGGGTGGTGACCCGCGACTCCAACAACCAAGCCATGCGCATGATCGGCGGGCATTTTGATTTTGACGACAAAAAGAAGATGGAGTTGGAATTTTTCGCCCTCCAGGAGCACGAGCGGGAACTCAAGCTCGCCCGCGACCTGGCCGAGGAGAGCACCCGCGCCAAGAGCGAGTTTCTGGCCAACATGAGCCACGAGATCCGCACCCCCATGAACGCCATCATCGGGCTCACCCACCTGGTTTTGGAGACGGAATTAAACGAGCAGCAGGTGGACTATATCCGCCGCACCGAAATGGCGGCCCAGGCCCTTTTGCGCATCATCAACGACATCTTGGATTTTTCCAAGATCGAGGCCGGCAAGCTGGAGATGGAGGAGACGGACTTTTTCCTGAAGGATATCCTGACGGCCGCCCAGGACCTTTTGGCGGTGCGCGCCGAGGAAAAGGGCCTGCGCTTCACGGTCACCTTGCCCCCGGATACCCCGCAGCGCCTCTTGGGCGATCCCGTCCGCCTCGGTCAGGTCCTCAACAACCTGGCCTCCAACGCGGTCAAGTTCACCTCCGCGGGGGGCATCGACATTGTCGTGGGGGTCAAGGAGGCCAGCGACGAGACGGCCTTATTGCGCTTCGAGGTCAAGGACACGGGTATCGGCCTCAGCCAGGAGCAGATTCAGGGCCTCTTCAGCGCCTTTACCCAGGCGGACACCTCCACGACCCGCAAGTACGGGGGAACCGGTTTGGGGCTCACCATTTCCAAAAGGCTCGTCGAGATCATGGGCGGGGAAATCTGGTGCGAGAGCGAGCCCGGAAAGGGCAGCGTCTTCGCCTTTACGGCCAGGTTCAAGAGATCCCACATTGTCTGCGACGGCACGGGGCGCCTGGAAGGCGGCCGGCGGGCCTCCCGCGAGGAGGAGCGCGAGCGCCTCAAAGCCCTCAAGGGCTCGCGTATCCTTTTAACCGAGGACAACGAGGTCAATCAGCTGGTGGCCAGCCGCATTCTGAGCAAAGCCGGCTTTGAGGTCTCCATCGCCGGGAACGGAGTCGAGGCCGTGGAAATGGTGCAGCGGGAAAAATTCGACCTCGTGCTCATGGATATCCAGATGCCGGAAATGGACGGCATTACGGCCACCAAAACCATTCGCGGCATCGCGGGATTTGAGAATCTCCCCATTATCGCCATGACCGCCCACGCCATGAGCGGGGATCGGGAATTGAGCATCGCCTCGGGCATGAACGATCACGTCAACAAGCCCATCAACCTCCAGGACCTCTACCAGGCCCTCCTCAAATGGCTGCCCCCCAAAAAAGCGGAGGGGGAGGGAAATTAAGGGCGCCCCCCCAAAGGGGCGGCGCTTTCGGTCGGAGGGAGGCTATTGGGTTCCGCGCGCCCGCGCGGCGAGGAGAGCGCCCAGCTCCGAGGTGAGCACCCCCGCGATGATAATCGCGGCCCCGAGGGCCATTTTGGCCGTCACGGCCTCGCCGAGGATGGGCCAGGCCAAAACGGTCGCGGTAATCGGCTCAAACTGAAAGCAGAGCATGGCCTGGACGGGGGTCGTGTGCTTCTGGCATGCCGTTTGGATAAAGACGATACAGATGGAGGCCAAAATCGCGCAGAAGGCCAGGCCCGCGACGAAGCGCCAGCTGACGTCAAGCCCTCTGACGAGGTCCGGGTGGAGCGCGGGGGTCAGGCCGCTCTCGAAAATCAGGGCGACCAAAAGGACCAGGGGGATGGCCCCGATAAACTGGAGAACCAAAAGGCGGGGAGTGAGGTGGGGATCATCCTCGCCTTCGGTGAATTTATTCATGTAGATGAGGTAAAGCGCCCACATGGGGACGGAGAGGAGGGCGATGGCGTCGCCGGCGTTTATTCCCGCGAAGGAGGGATCCATTAAAAAATAGGCCCCGACGAGAGCCAAAAGGACGCCGAGGAAATTGAAAAATTTTATTTTTTCCCGCCAGAGGATAAAGGAGACCACGGGGATCGCGGGCAAGGTCAGCGCGGCGATGAAGGCCGCCCGCCCGATTTCCGTAAAGTTGACGCTATAGGTCTGGAGCAGAAAGCCCGCGCCCATGAGAAAGCCCAAGACGAGCCCGCGCCGGACGGTCCTCTTTGGGACTCCCGCGAGGCGGCGGCCGAAAAGGGCTAAGGAGATAACGAGGGCCAAGGCGAAGCGGCAGAGGAGGAAGAGGGCGGGCGAGGCCCCGTCGAGTCCCCAGCGGGTGAAGATAAAGGAGAGGCCCCAGATGAGGGCCGCCCCGACGATAGCTAAATCCGCTTGCCAAGCTTTCATGAAAAAACCTCGCGCGATTTTTTAAAAAACGTAATAGGATCTATTGCTCGGACAAAATTACCCGATCCGCCCCCACGGCGCAAGGGACCCCGGGCGCGCGCCGTGGCGCGTCGCCCCGAATTTAGATTGAGTTTAAAGCGCCGCGAGGCGCTTGGGGGGCGCTTTTTGGCGTCTTTTGGGTAAACTAATTTTGCTGGGCGCGCCAAAAACGCGAAATAAAATTACGGCGCTTTTTTTCTGAAATCATATAGATGTCTTTCAGGAGGAAAATTGGATGGCGATTGGAATTAATATCATACGAATGGAGATGATCGCCTCGCGCTGAAGATGATCGCCTCGCGCCGGGCGCGGCGGTCAACTCGCGCGTTCAAGAAGGCGCGCGGGATTTAGGGCCGGCGTCGCCGCCACAAGTCAGGCGGGCGAGAATAGTTCCCCTATAGGAGTCGCGTACAAGCGGTCGCCGACACACAGAAGGTCATGGCCGCCGTAGAAGATTACGCCGCGAGCGAAACGGTCGCCTAAGGCGTCCCGGAGGTGGGAAAGCCCTTTGAAATCCCGCTGGCCGATATTAAAGCTTAATTTGACTTCAACGCCCGCGACCTGATTTTCCTCGTTCGTCAGAACCAGATCCACCTCGTCTCCTTTATGGGAACGGAAATGGCTCAACCAAACCTTTGTCTCGCTCCAGGAGGCTTGGCGTTGGATTTCCGAGGCGACAAAGGACTCAAGGAGACGGCCGGCTAAAGTCAGATCTTTTAGCAAATTTTTAACGTTTGTTCGGTTAAGATGGCAAGCGAAAGCGGAATCCGTCAAATGAATTTTGGGAGCCCTCGCCAATCCTTTGCCGAGATTGTCGCTCCAGGGCGGCAGCGTCCAAACCAGGAACGCCATTTCCAATAAAGCCATATAACGGGAAAGGGTATTGGCGTTAAGCGCGGCGCCGCGGCAAATTTCAGCGACATTGAGGATGGTCGAGGTTCTGGCGCCCAAAAGTTTGAGGAGCGCGCCAAGGCCTCGCAAATCTTGAACGTTAAAGACATCCCTCAGATCGCGTTCCACGGTTTGGGTGAGGTAGGAGTCTATCCAGGCCCCGCGCCTTGAAGGCGATCGGACTATGGCCGCTGGAAAGCCCCCCGCGCATAAGGCCTCGAAAAGGCGTTCGCGGGACCAAGGCTCAGCCGTGGCCGTAAAGGTATCGCCGAACAGGCGGGTCGGGAAGTCAGCTTTTTGGCCAAGGAGCTCGCTCTGGGAAAGAGGACGGAGGTCCAGCGTCTCCGCGCGCCCAAGCGTAAGGTCGGCCACGCGCGGCAGAAGCATTGGGTTGATCGAACCGGTTAAAAGCCATTGCCCCGGGCGCTCGTCGTTGTCCACGTCAACTTTGATGGCCTGGATGAGATCTGGCGCTTTTTGGATTTCATCAATGACCATTGGCGTTTTAAAGGAGTTAATGATGGCGAAGGGGTCATCCATGGCTTCGGAGCGCGCGAGAAACGTGTCGAGGCTATAGTATGACCGCGTGCCGTCTTGGCAAAAGGTTTTGGCTAAAGTGGTTTTGCCGCACCTCCTGGGTCCCCTGATAAAAACGATGGGAGTGTCGGAAAGGGCTAATTCTATTTTGTGGGTAATATTACGTTTGTACATGGAGAAAAATATACCATGTAATGGATAATTTTACGA
>JAISCZ010000061.1 GCA_031265205.1 Deltaproteobacteria bacterium | reverse complement strand
GATGAAAGTGCAAAAACCCTTCACCGAAGTAGCCAGACGGACAATGATACCTTATATGGCATATTTCCCTAATTAGTAGTCTTTATTTGGCATTAAGAAATGACCGATTGTCAGTTCAGGGACTTTTTGCACTCTCATCAACAAAGAGCAATAAATTTTTGGGCATGCTTAATGCTATATTACGCAATGATCATGCCGTACGTTAACTATCTTAATTTTACCGGTAATTCTATATGCCTTTCGCTGTCGCCGTTACAAATTTACATTCTTTTTAATCTACGCCTCGCTGATGAGATAGACACAATGTATACCTTTTTTTGATAATATCATGACTTTTCGCGATTTTTACCTACGGAATGGTATAATTCGTAATTTATGGTAGAAATCATGAAAAATTGATGGTTTTAAGGGTCTCGCGCGCTAAATTCGCTGGCGCGGAAAGAGAATTGGGGGGAAGCGCCCGCGGAAGCGAAAGGGATTGGCGGGCGCGCGGGAGAGGCCAACCTGGACGAAATAAAACGCGCGCCATTGTCATCGGGGGAGGCGGTCGGAGGCTTTGTTTTTCCCTCTCCCCGGCGCGATCGCTTGAAAGGGAGACTCGCCGCGCGGCTATAAAGCGGGCGCGGTAATTTTCGGACCGTCGCGTCGAGGGCGAGCGAGAGCTAAAAAGCTTCAGGGGACGAAATTCGCGGTTTCACGCCACCGCCCGGGCTGGGGAGCCTCGCCGTCCGCGCTGGGGAGCTTCGCCGTCCGCGCTGGGGAGCCTTGCCGCCCACGCTGGGTCGGAGAGCGCGCCGACCTTTTCTTGGGGGAGGGATGGCGCGCCGAGGGAGACCGGAGGCGGCGGGGAGAGGCGGAGGCTATTGGGGATCCTGGGGATCCGATTGGGGGGCCGCCGGGCTGGGGACGGCGGGGGCGGCGGGTTTTTCCGCGAGGGCCCTCTGGGCGGCCGAACCTCTTTCGAGCTTTTCGATCTGGCTCTCGCCCTTATCCGCCAGTTCCCGGAATTTGGCGATGGTCTCGCGCATCTTGGGGAGGGCCTCTTTTTTGTAGCGGCTGATCTCGTCTAAAGAAGCGATAACGTCGTCAAAGGATTTTTGGAGGATATCCACGGAGATGGTGGACTCCATGGCGCTCTTTTGGATCTCCGTCCCCTGTTCCTTCAGCATCTTGGAGGTCTGGCTGATGATATTGCCCGTGGTCTCGTTGAGGGCCTGGATCTTGGAGAGGGTGACCTTCTGGTTGTAGAGGGCCCCGGCCACGGTGACCGAGGTCCTTAAAGCGGAAATGGTCACGTTGAGGGCCCGATCCACGCCCCGGATCAGCTCGCGGTTGTTGCGTTGGACCACCTCCATGGCGATGACGCCCTGTTGGTTGACGACCAGGGTCTGCTGCATGTCCATGAGCCTTTGGCGCAGGGGAAAGAGAATTTCCTCCTCGACGAAACGGATCTTTTCCGGGTCCGTCTGTCCGGCGGCTCTGACTTCCGCGATCTTGGCGGCCAGGGCCTTGTCGAAGCCGTCTCCCAAGGCGACTTCGTTTTTGAGTTTTTGGGAGGCCTCGCTCAGACCGTTCTGTTCCAACTGGAGGGTGACGTTGTCGTTTTTAAGAACGTCTTTGCCTTTTTCCAGGGAATCGATAATGGTCGCGATCACGGTCTCGGATTTCTGGTATTTGGCGAAATATTTGCGGACCGGGCTGAAGAAGCGCCCCAAAAAGCCTTTCTTGGCGAAGTCCACGACGCTGGGGTCGAGGTCCTTGATTTCCCTTTGGAGGTCGAGGAGGCTATTGGAGACCACGCCGCCTTCCTCCCCGGCCTTGGCGAGTTCCCCCACGGAGATCTTCAGGAGGCTGTTCCGGTTGGCGGCGCGGGCCATGTTGTCTTTGCCGAAGGCCTCAAAGGTCCCGATCAGCCCCTCTTTGGAGGACCCGTCGCTCAGGTCGATGGCCATAAGCTCGGTCGCTTTTTTCTGGGCCAAATCCGCGATTTCCCGGGTTTGGGCCGTCTCGGCGGGGGTGGGTTGGGCGTTGGCCAATTCTTGGTTAATCCGTTCGGGCTCGGGGACGGTGAGGGAAAAATCGGACATAGCGGCTTTCCTTGGGGCAAAAGGTTAAAGGCCAAAAAAGAACTTAAGGGTCAGAGGCCAGCGGGCCGGGAGGGCCGGGGCTATTTTAGCGGTACCATTTCATGTTCTTGACGAGATCGTCCAGCTCGCGCGTGGACTCGATTTTTTCGAAATCCTTTTCCTCGTAAGTCGAGAGTCTTAAGATCTCCAGCTGCAGCTTGTCGAGCTTGACGAGAACCTCGTTGCCGATGGCCACGGCCTTGCGCGCCTGGGCCTGGTATTCCGCCAAGATGGCCGCGCGCTCCTCCCGGGGGGAATCCGCGGCGCCCCGCTCGCCGTCGACGAGGATTCTCTCGTACTCTTTTTCGTCAAAGCCGCGTAGCCGCGCGAGAACCCCCTTGGCGTTGGAGCGGGTGAAATCCTCGACGCCGTCCACGACGGCGGTAAATTTGCGGAAACTCAGTTCCGTGGGCTGAAAGCGCTCCAAGAGGCTCGCGCGGATGAGTCTCTTTTTTTCGGCGAGGCTTACCAGTTGGGCTTCCAAACTCATGACGCTCTCGCTAAAGAGGTGGTGACCCTCGTCAAGGTACGCGCGGAGGCTCGCGGAAATCTCCTCCGGGAGGGCGCGGGGGCCAGCGCCTTCGCGCTCTTCCCGCGCGAAGGATCCTATAGAGCGGAAAAAGACCAGATAAAGAAAGGCGAAATAGAGCGCCAAAGTCACGGCGGCGACGGAAAGGGGAACGAGGATCCAGCTGGGGTTTTCGTTCCAAAGGGGGAGAAAAACGAGGAAGGCCAAATAATTGAGCGCGGCCACCGCGAGGGTGACGGCGACTAATTTGCAAACGTTCCCGGTGGAGGACATGGCGGGATCCTTAAAAAATTTACCGTTGGCCCTCCCCCCGAGGAAAGGCGGGGAAGCCGCGCGGAAGGCGGGCTTTAGATGGCAAAGCGATCTTTGGAAGCATTCTATTTTAGCCCCGACCCGGAGTCAAACGCGCGTTTTTTGGGAAAGCTCGCCGCGACCGCGGCGGGCGGGGATCCCCCGGGGCGGCGTTCCGGGGCGCCGACCGCCCGCGGGGGCTCCGCCATCGGCGTGGCGGCGCTTTTCGGCGCGGCGGCGTGGCCCGGCGGGCGCGGTCGCCAAAAGGCTCTCTTCCCACGCCTCCATGGAGGCGTGGGAAGAAGGGCCTTGGGGATTTTAAGATTCCTCCGGCGCGTCCGGCGCGTCCATGCCCATGATGGCGTTGGCGTAGGCCACGGGGTCAAAGGGCCTTAAGTCCTCGAAGCTCTCGCCGACGCCGATAAAAATGACGGGGATCTTCAGCTCGTGGATGATGGAGACCACTACCCCGCCCTTGGAGGTGCCGTCGAGTTTGGTGACGATAATGGAGTCCACCCCCACGGCCTCGTGGAAGGTTTGGGCCTGGAGGACGGCGTTTTGCCCGGTGTGGGCGTCCAGAACGAGGATCGTCTCGTGGGGAGAGCCGGCGACGGCTTTGCCCGCCACCTTTTTGATTTTAATGAGCTCCTGCATGAGATTTTGCTTGGTGTGGAGCCTTCCCGCCGTGTCGATGATGACCACGTCGGACTTGCGGGCCTTGGCGGCGTTTAGGGCGTCAAAGACCACGGCCGCCGGATCGGCGCCCGAGGCCTGGGCCACGCAGTCGACTCCCAGCCTCTCCGCCCAGACGCGCAGCTGGTCCACGGCCGCGGCCCGAAAAGTGTCCCCGGCGGCCAAGAGAACTTTTTGTCCCCTTTCCTGAAAATTGCGGGTGAGCTTGGCGATGGTCGTGGTCTTGCCGACCCCGTTCACCCCCAGCGCCAAGAGCACGCGGGGAGCGCTTTCGGGGACCAGGTCCTTTTGGGGAATGTCCATCATTTCCACCAAAGAATCCCGGATGGCGATTTTGAGGGCTTCGACGTCTTTGAGCTCTTTGCGCTCGACTTTGAGTTTGACCAGCTTTAAGAGCTCTTCCGTGGTGGGGACTCCCAAGTCGCTGGTGTATAGAATCTCTTCCAACTCACCCAGAACCTCGTCGTCGATGGTTCGGGTCCGGGCCACTATCGCTTCCAGGGGAGCGGTGATTCTTTGGGCGGTCGCGGAAAGTTTTTCCTTAAGACGCCTGAGCCAGCTTTTCTTGGGCGCGGGTTCCGGCGCGGCCTCGGGTTCCGGCGCGGTTTCCTCCGCGAGGGGCTTTTCCTCTTCCGGAAGCGGGGGAGCGGGGGAGACGAGAGTTAATTCCGGCTTTTCCCCGGCCCTTTCTTCTTCCGCCGCGAGGGCGTCTTCCGCCGTGAGGCCCGCCGCGCCCGCCTCCGCGGGGGTATTTTCAGGGCTCGCTCCAGGCGCGCTTTTCCCCAAGAGAGCGGCGGAAGGCGCGGACTCGGGCTCTGACTCTGGCTCGGACTCTGGCTTGGGCTCTGGCTCTGGCTCTGGCTTGGGCTCTGGCTTGGGTTCTGGCTCTGGCTTGGACTCTGGCTTGGGTTCTGGCGCGGACTCTGGCTTGGGTTCTGGCTCGGACTCTGGCTCGGACTCTGGCTTGGGCGCTGGCGTGGGCTCGGGCGCGGGTTCCGGAACCGCGAAGGTAAAAAGAGGTCGCGCGGGAGACTCGGGCGCCGCCGTCGCGGCGCTGGGCGTGGGAACTTCCGGCGCTATCGCGGAGGGCGGGGCCGCCTCCGCGGCTGGGGCTTGGGCGAGTTCCGGGGCGCCCTGAGGCGCGGGCGCCGTGGCGGCGGTAGACTCCGGGGCGCCCTCCGCGACGGTTTGGGGCGCGGGTTCCGTGGCCGCGCTGGGATCCGGGGCTGGCTCCGTGGCGCTTTTGGGCGTGGGGGCCGCCGGCGCGGTGGGCGCGGGTTCCAAGGCGGGCTCCGCGACGGCCTTGGGTTCCAGCTCAGTGGGCGCGGCGCCCGCCGACTCCGGGGCGGTCGCCGTGACGGTTTTGGTCGCGGGCGCCGTGGCGGCGATGGGCTCTGGCGCCTGGGCTGGTTCCGCGGCGGCCTTGGGCGCGGGCGCCGTGGCGGCGGCGGGCTCCGGTTCCGGGGCGGACTCTGGCGCGGTCTTGTGGTCAGGCTCAGGCTCAAGCTCCGCCTCCGGGGCGGGGGCGGGCTCTTCCGGGGCCGTGGGGGCGGCCTTGCCGCCGAAGAGGGAGGAGAGCCAGCCCTTTTTGGGGGGCGGGGCGGCCTCGGCTGGCGCCGGGGGAGTCTGGGCGTCCTCCGCGGCGGGGGCCTGGGGCTCTTCCGGGGCGGGAGGGGTTTTAGGGGTTTTACGGCGGAAAAAATCAAACATGGCTAATTAACTCGGCCTGGGAGAGGTTGACGCTGACCAGGCGGGAGACCCCGGGGGTTTCCATGGTCACTCCGTAGAGGGTGTCGCTGATTTGCATGGTCCTTTTGTTGTGGGTGACCATGACGATTTGGGAAGACTCGGCGAGGCGCCTTAAAAGTCGGTTGAAACGGTCGATATTGGCCTCGTCCAGGGGCGCGTCGGCCTCGTCCAACAGGCAGAAGGGACTGGGTTTGATGAGGTAGAGGGCGAAGATGAGGGCCAGGGCGGTTAAGGCTTTCTCTCCTCCGGAGAGGAGGCTCATGACCATGATCTTTTTGCCGGGGGGATGGACGTGGATCTCGACCCCGGCTTCTAAGGGGTCGTCGGCGTCGGCGAGACTGAGCCAGCCTTCCCCGCCCTCGAAGAGCACGGGGAAGATCTCCCTAAACTGCGCGTCCGCCGCCTCAAAGGTTTGGGCGAAGCGCTCCCGGCAGACTTGGTTGATGCGGCTGACGCTTTCCTTAAGGTCGCGGATGGCCTTTTCGAGGTCCTCGAGCTGGGTTCGGTAGAAATTATAGCGCTTTTGGAGTTCCTCTTCCTCGGCGATGGCCGCCAAATTGACGGAGCCCAAAGCTCTGAGGCGCTCTTTGAGCGCGTCGATAAGTTCGGCGGCGTTTTCCGGAATCTCTTTGTCTTGGAGATCGCGGGGGTTGACGCGCTCCGGGGGGGCGGGAGCGGTCGGGGCGGGATCGGGGGAGGCCTCCAAAGAGAGGGGAGGGGGCCCGGGCGCGCGCTCCCCGCCGGCCTCAACGGGGCGCTCGCGCGCGATGGGGACGGAAAGGTTGATGTCCCCGCCGTAGACGGGGGTTAAGTCGGGGTCATCGGTGAAGGTTATTTCCGGGCCTTCCCCGCTGTCGCGAGCGGCGCCGTCGCCGCCCGCGCCGTCGGCGCGAGCGGGCGGAAGGACCGCGGGCGGAGGGGAGGCGGGGCCTTGGGCGCTCGCCTCCGTCTCCGCGCCGAAAAGGGGCGGAAAGGGGCTCGCGGCGCCCGCGGTTCCCTCGCCTTCGCCTTCCTCCGGGATAGCGCCTTCAAGCGGATCCGCGGTCGCCGGGGGGACTCCCTCGGGGGCGAGCTCGCTTTCGGGAGCGAAAGGGCTCTCCTCCCCGAAGAGGTTGAGGCGGGTGGGGGGAGCGCCGTCCGGTCGGGGCGGGGCGTCCAAGTCGGGCGGGTCGGGCGGGGGGGCGTCGGGGTCAAAAAAGACGACCCGCCAGTCTTTGAGGAGGTTTTCCTTAATCGAGGCGAGGGCGAAGGCGTTCTCCAAAAGGTCCTTTTGGAGGGCGTTTAAGGACTCTTGGCTCTCCTCGCGGTCTTGGCGGGCCCCGCGCAAGTCCGTCTCCCTTTGGGCGAGGGCGTCTTTGAGGGAGGCGCGCTCCGCGCGCAGGGAATCGATTTTTTCCTGGCGCTCCGCGACGCGCGCGGGAAAATCGAAAATTTCGCTCGCGATGGCGGCGCTTTTCTCCTCGAGGGTCGTAAGGCTCAAGGCCAGTTCCGCGCTTTCGCGGGCGAGGGAGTCCTTGCGCTCCTGGAAGCTTTTTAAAAAGCCGTCGACTCCCCGCAGTTCCCGGGCGGAGCTTTCCAGTTTTTCCCGGGCGAGATTTTGGTCCCGGGTCGCGATGATCTCTTTTTCCTTGAGGATATCGAGTTCCGCGGCCGCGTGGGCGAGCTTTTCTTCCAGGGCGAGCCGGCGCGCGTTTTCCGTCTCCAGTTCCGCCTCGATTAGCTCTTTGGCCTTAAGGGTCTCCTCTTTTTTGGCGGCGCAGGCCGTAAGCTCCGCTTCCAGGCGGGCCATCTCGTTTTCCAGGGATCCCGCGCGCAGGGATAGCCCCCTTTCCTCGGAAACGGCCACCATCAGTTTGGAGTCGGCCTGGGCCAGGTCCGCGGCGAGGTTGTTTTTTTCGCTCCTCTTGCCGGCGAGGCTTTCCTGGGCGAAGGCGAGGTTTTCCTGGGCGAGGGAGAGGCTCTCTTTGGCGGCGCGGAGGGTTTCCCGCGCCTCTTGGAGGTCTTCCTGGGCCTTTTCTTTTTCCTTGAGCCTTAAGAGGAGCCCTTTTTCCTCCCCCTCGCCCGCCCCCTCCCCCGTCGCGGCGAGGGCGAAGAGCGCGGGGGAAAGGTAGGCCCCCGCGGGGGAAAGGTAAGAAAGAGCCGGATCCAGGGAGGCGATAGCCTCCTCGCTTAAGGGGCCTTCCAGCTCGACGTGGTTCCCCAGAAGCCCTTCCGTCAGATCTCCTTCGGGGAAACTTTCGAGGAGGAAAAAGCGCGCGGGTCCCAAGGCGCGCTCCCGGGCCCATTGGAGGGCGTAAAGGGCGCTTTCCCTGTCCCGCGCCACGAGCCAGGAGAGCCTTTCCCCCAAAAAGGCCTCGGCGGCCTTTTCGTAGCCGGCGGGGATCTTTAAGTGGGCGGCCACGGGGCCTAAAAGGCCGCGCTCCTTAAGGCTCTCTTCCCGCATGAGTTCCCCGACTCCCCTGGGGTACCAGGAAAAGGACTCCTCCAGGCTCTGGAGGGTCTCCAGCTTGGCGTCCAGGGCCGCGACGGAGGACTCTAAAGCGCCCACGGAGAGGACTTGGGCTTCCGTCTGGCGCCTTATCTCTTTTTCGTCGTCTTGGAGAAAGGAGAGTTCCTCTTCCGCCGTCGCGAGATCGTTAGTCAAAGTCTCCTTGAAGCGCGCGCGGGAGGCTATCTTTTCCCGGGCTTCGGCGAGCGCGTGCCCGGACTCGTTTTTCTCCAGCTCCAAGGATCTTCTTCTCTCGCTTAAATGCTCGGCGAGGGAGAGAGTCCCGGCCAGGGTCTCGTTCCGCCAGGAGAGGCTCTCGCGCGTCTCCGCGTATTTTTGCGCGACCGCGCGCGTTTCGGCTTGGAGGGAGTCGGCGAGGCCTTTGGCCTCCAGGTATTCCTCCCGCGTGACCCGCGCCAGATCCGTGGCCTCGGCGTTTTCGCCGGCGAGGGTCTCCAACAGGGACTGGAGGCGCGCGTATTCCCCTTCGTGCCTCTCCCGCTCGGAGTCGACCCGGGAGAGTTCCGCCTCGACTTGGGCGCGTCTTTCCGTCTGGGAGGCGCGGCTGTCGGCGAGGCGCTCCTTTTCCGCGTTTTTCTGGGTCGCGAGGGAGTCGAGTTGGTGGAAGGCGGCGATTTCCTCTTCCAAGGCCTGGGCGAGGTTATTGTCCCGGAGCTTGAGGTTTTCGGCCTCGATTTCGGCTTGGCTCGCCCGGGCGATGAGGGCGGCGAGGGCGGCGCGCTTTTCCTGGGAAAGGCCGGAGAGGGAGGCGCCTTGGAGGGAGAGTTCCAAGTGGCGGCGGGCGAGGAGCGCGAGTTCCAAGTCTTTCAGCTCCGCGCGGAGGTTTTGGTGCTTGAGGGCCTTGGCGGCGGCCTTGACGACGAGGCTTAACTGTTTTTTGGCCTCGGCGAGGACCGCGGAGAGGGAGGAGAGATTCTGGGAGGCCGACTCCAGCTTCCTTTCGGATTCTTTCTTCTGGTCTTTGTAGCGGGTCACGCCCGCCGCCTCGTCCAAAAGCAGCCTTCTTTCGTCGGGCCGGGCGTCCACCAGGCGGCCCACCTTTTCCTGCTCAATGATGGCGTAGGCTCGGGTCCCCATGCCCGCCTCGATGAAAAAACGCAAAACGTCCTTGAGGCGGCTGGGGACTTTATTGATGAGGTACTCGCTCTCCCCGCCGCGATAGAGGCGGCGGGTGACGGCCACCTCGGCCGCTCCCAAGCCCTCGCGCTCCCTTTCCAGGGTGAGGGTCACCTCGGCCAGCGCGGCTGGGGGTCTCCCCCGGGAGCCATTGAAAAGGAGGTCCTCCATGGCCCGGGCCCTTAAGAGCTTAGGGCTCTGCTCCCCCATGACCCAGCGGATGGCGTCGATAATATTGCTCTTGCCGCAGCCGTTGGGCCCCACCACGGCGCTGACGCCGGGGCTGAAGGGCACGATAGCCCTTTCGGTAAAGGATTTGAACCCCACTATTTCTAAGCGTTTAAGGTACATATATCCGGGCGAGGGGTTGGCGGGGCGAGAAAGGGGAAAGCCCCCTTGGGCGCGAACTTTGGGAACTCTAAGGGAAGCCTTAAAGGGGATGGCGCGAGGCGCGCGCCCATTATGCCACGCGCGTCCCCATGGGGAAAGGGCGCCGCTCTTTAAGGCCTAAGCTTTGCTGAGCCCCAGGCGGCCTGGGGCTCCGGGTTAGGGCGCGGACCATGGCGCGGAGCGTGGCTTGGAGCGAGGCTTGGGTCAAGGCTCGGAGCGGGGCTCTGAGCGAGACTCTGGCCCACGGCCTGGGGAAGCCTTGAAGATTCCCCAAAGGGGCGGAGAGAACAAGGAAAAAAATCCGCCCCAAGGAAACGGGGACGCGCCGCCTAAAAGCGCGAGTCCCTTGGGGAAGGTCGGAACGACGTGAGCTTAAGGGCGGCCGCGCCCCTATGGCCCATGAGGGCGCGCCCCAAGGCCGCTCCATGGCGATTAAAGGGGTGACTCGCCCAAGAAATTAGCAAACACCCGGTAGCCTGTCAACAATCTCGCCTAAGGCGCCGCGACGCCAAGAGCGCGTCTCTCCGCGCGCTTTTCTATCCGAGGCCTTTCTTCCGGCGCGGGCGCGACTGGAGCTGGCGCGAGCCCGTGGGCTCGCGCCCTCGCCTATAAAGGAAGCGAGCGAGGCGCGCGTTTAAAAACGGCTTGAGGCTCGCGCGGAATAATCGCGCCTTGAGGCGAGCGCTCTTTTCGCGCTCGCGCGGTTTCGCGCGCGGAAAGGAACTCGCTAAACTCCCTTAAATCCTGATAAAGCTCTTCCTCCTTAATAAAGCTCTTCCAAGGACGCGCGTTTTGCGCTCCGACGGACTCAAGTTCTTCGATAGCTTTGACGGTTTTTCGCTTTGGCTCGCCGCGTCGGCTCCAAAGGCGAGGCTTTCCCTTGTGGCTTCCCCGCTCGCTTCTGGTTCTGTATTGACGGTCGTTAAAGGTCGTTTCGCCATTAAAGCCTCCCTGACGGCGAGCGCGTCCGCTCGCGGGCGCGTCCACCCCGCGCGCGGGCCTCTCTTAAGGCGCCTCGCGAGGGTCGGCCAGGGCGGTGGGCCCTGGCCGCGCCTTGTCGGGCCTGGCCGCGGTTTCCCGCGCGGGGGCGAGCGGCCACGGACTTAAGCCCGTATGAGCGCGGTCCGAACGATTTAAGCGAATTTCGCCGGCGCGACTAATTCGGCCAGGCGCCGCGCCGCCTTCGCGCGACCTTAAGGGAGCCGCGGGGCGCGTGGCGAGGCGGAAGCCGCAGGCAGGAAGCGGTAGGGGGATAATCCGCCGGCGACGGAGGCGCCTATCGCGCGGCGGCGCCTTCCGACGCGCGAGCGCCTTCGCCAAAAAAGGGCGCCAAGCGGAGCGCCAAAAGGCGAAAAAAAGCCGCCCTTCCCCCTGAAAGACTCGGCTGGCCTCGAAAAGCCAAAGACAAGCTTTCAGGGTGAAAAGCGGCGTAAAAGGCGATGGTCGAATCTTTGGTAGTCTCCTTTAAAGACTACCAGTTAGACTACCAAAAAGAAAGAAAATACTCGCGTGCGCGTACTCTTTTCACTAAATAGCGGGGATTTTTATTTGAGTTGAACTCAATATGTGGGATATCCCCTATATATGGTCGGGACGACTGGATTTGAACCAGCGGCCCCCTGAACCCCATTCAGGTGCGCTACCAGGCTGCGCCACGTCCCGAAAAAAAAGCTTTAAAGGGCCCCTTCAGGCGGTTTCCCCAAGAGAACCCTAGGGCGGAATTTTAAAGCGGATCGCATACTAACCGAAAATGGGCGGAAAGGCAAATTTTAAAAAAACCCGGGGGCGCCCCGGGTTTTTGGGGGCGCTGGCGAGGGCCTTTGGAAAGGCGCGCGGGAGGGGCTTCGGGGGAAAAGCCTTTAGCTTTTTTTCCCCGTCTTGTCCGGCAAAGACCTGCGGTAAGCGGAGACGCCCTCCAAAAGCTCCAGGAGGGCGTCCCCGTCGCGGTCCTGGACCAGGGCGCGGATTTCCGCGAGGAAGTCAATGAGGGACTGGAGGTCCGCGCTGAGGTTGGCCGCGTTGTCCAAGACCACGGCCACCCACTTGGCGGGAGGGGAAGCGCCGACCCGGGTGGTGTCCCGAAAACCCGTCCCGGCGAAGGAAAGGACCTTGGAGCCTCCCCCGCGGGAGGCCGCCCCGGCCAGGGCGGAGGCCGTCAGGTAGGGGAGGTGGCTCACTAAGGAGTAGATTCGGTCGTGCTCCTGGGGGCTTAAGATTTCGATTCGGCAGCCCAAGAGCTCGTGGAAGGCTTTGAGGCGCCCCAGGAGTTCTTTTTGGGGTTTGCCGAAGCGTTCGTCCGGGGCGAGGATATAGAGGCAGCCCGGGATCAGATCCTTGGAGGAGTTGGCGAAGCCCGCCACCTCCTTGCCGGCGATAGGGTGTCCCCCGCAGAAGTTGAGGCCCGCCGCGAGGGCCGCCTCGTTGGTCGCGGTTTTGGTGCTACCCGCGTCCGTGACGGCGTAGGGGACCCGCGCGCGCCCCATTTTGCCGATAAGCTCCACGTTGCGGTGGACCGGGAGGCAGAGGTAGGCCAGATCCAAGTCCAGGCCGATAAACTCGTCGGGGTCTCCCACCACCCTTTTGAAACGGCGGACCTTTTTGGCTTCCTCCAGGGTGGGCTGGTGGGAGTCAAAGACGGAGATTTCCAGCCCTCCGAAGGGAAAAAAGGCTTTGGCGAGGGATCCCCCGATAAGGCCCAACCCGGCTATGCCCACCCGCCGGAAGGGTAGCCTAGGGGGAAATTTAAATTTGGGCATAAAAAAAGCCCTCTCGCTTTAAAGGGAAGGGAGCGGAGGAAGAAGGGAGGTCGGAAAGGCTCCGAGATCCCGCGCTCGCGCGGCGCTCCGGGAGCCTTTGGGTCCTTTAGAGGAGGCATTATAGCACGCCCCCAAGGGAGGCGGGCCTGGGGGCTCCGGCCTTGAGGAGCGCGCCTTAGCGTTGGCCCCGGGCGGGATTTTCGCGAAACCGCCGGAAGTGGCGCTCTCGCTCTGGGGCGGCGGGCGGCGCGGCGAGGAACGCGCCGCCTCTCCGACTGGACGCGCGAAAGGCGCGCGGCGAGCGGAGGAGGGTTCGCGCGCGAAAGCCTTGGGATCCATCCTTGCTCGCTCCCCTCCAAGGGGGAGGCGCGGGAGAGGGGCCCCAGAGTCCGCCAGAGGGGAAAAAGTCTTTTTCATTAAGGCGGGGCGTCCGCGGGAGCTGGCGGGGTCAAATTTTGTTAAAGGAACTCTTCGTCGCGCGCTGGGGGTATGGGGCGCGGCTCGACGAAGAGCCAAGGCGCGGATTGTCTCCTGAGACCTTTGGCCAATACCCATTGGGGGACGTTATCGTTGGGGACGTTCTCGAGGGGGCGCCCCTAAAGGCGGAAAGGCGCGCGCGCGAGGCTTTTTCTCTTCCACGGGGATTTTAGAAGCGGCGCCGGCCGGGCCCGCGCCCGTTCTTTCGCGAAGGGGATTGGGGCGGGCTAAAGGGGAATCTTGTCCATAAAAGGAAACCCGGAAGCCGCGATTGAGAGGGGGAGGAAGCCGCCCCGGAGCGCGCGGGCGTAAGGCCCGCGCCGCGCTCGGCGAGCGCCTTACGCCCGCGCGCCGCGCTATTTTTTGGGGGGCAAAAGGGAGTTAAGCAAAAAGACGATAAGGAAGCCGACCACGAAAATCGCTATGGTGTCCACGGGGCCGAGATGGACATCGTAGCCGTACCGAAAGACGGCCCAAATGGCGATCGCGATAAAGGTCCCGGCGGCTGACGGGATTCTGTCTTTGCTTTTGGGCTTTTTTTCTCGTCTTGAGGATTTTCGGCGTCGCCCGTGGGCTCGGTATTAGCGGTCATGGCACGTCTTTCTGACGGCGCTCCCTTTGGCGGGGGAGTCGCGGGAAGGTTTTAACCGCGCGCTCTAAATACGGAACGCGCGGTGACGCGGAAAGCAAAGGCCCTCCGCCTTTTGGCGAAGGGGGCGATTGAAGCGGGCCGCAAGCTCGCGCTTCGCGCGAGGGCGGGAGCGCGCGGGTTTTCTGGCGTTCAAAGAGTTACGCGACGGGGGAATTAAGGGAGGCGCGGAGCCTTTTAATGAGAAGGTTTTGGGCTTTTACCCAAAGCGTCTCCCGCGCGGCCTTATAATAGAATATTTTGGACTTTTATACCTCGCGGGTCAGTGAAAAGCAAGCGTTTAGAGACCATTGGAGACGGGAAATCGGCGCGACAAAGCGAAAGGCGCGCTCGCGGGGCGCTCGCGGCGGGAAATTCCGGATCTTGGCGAATCGCGCCGCGCGGCTCGGGGCGGTGGAATAAGGGAGCGACCGGGCCCTTATTTCCGCTCAGAAGGCGACCGCGCCAAGGATCTTGGCTTTGGGCGCGTCGAGGGAGCGCGAGGCGCGCCGGACAGCGACGCGGCGGAGAGATTGGAGGGCGCGGGGGTGGCCTCGGAGCGGGAACGAGCGCGCGTGGATTGGACGACCGGAGCGATTCGCGGAGCGAGTTTTGTCGAAATAAAGGAGTGGAGTCCTCGCGCGTCTGGCTGGTTCGGGCTATTAGGTGAGGTATTTGGGTTATTTGGATTGAGCCCGGATTGGTGTTATGTTAGTATATTGGCAAGAAAAGAATTTAGGAGGCGTCATGTCTAGCCCGACTTTACAAGTTATACGAGCATAAACTAAAATTTCCTGTAATTTCAGTGGTTTAGCCCAGTTTCTTGTAGAT
>JAISCZ010000017.1 GCA_031265205.1 Deltaproteobacteria bacterium | reverse complement strand
GGCTTGGCGAGGCTACGGCACGTCTTGACCTGGCTAAGGTGAGCGTTAGCCAGGCGGCACGGCTGCCTGGGGAAGCAAGAGGAGCTGAGACTGACGGCTTCTGACTGGCTGGCTGGGGCGCGAAGAAGTGCCGTTCCTCCGTGAGCGGATACGGAATAACCAAAAAATAATGATAATGATAAATTTTATAGAGGTTATTTTAATTTATATATTAAAATATATTTATAATTATATAATTTTATCAATATATTCTATATAGATACAATATTATGCTCTCCAGTACAAGGAGCCTCCAATCCTTCCTCCTTTTCTGAGAATCTCAGATTATATTGTTTTCCAGGCGTTATATCATAGTGCTGATAGACGACTTTGACTACGTCTTCCTCCCAGCGACCACTATTAAGTTTAGTCAACAAACAGATCATCTTTTGTGCCGCTTCGAGATCCCAGCGCATTCCAGACAGTTTCATTCGGCTCTGGACTACGCTTTTATTAGAACCCTCTATGGCGCCACTTCCAATGAAATATCCTTTTGCCTGGTATGCCACATAATCTACATTGTTAATGTTATTTTCTATATACTGAACAAGATCAAATGAAGATTTTGATAATCTTTTCGAACCAAGATTTTTAATTTTTTTTATTGCTTCATTTGTTTGACTCTTCTTCAAAAGAGAGCAAATTTCGGAACTCCAAGGCTTGTATTTACTTTCGTCCATAGCAAAAACGGTTTTAGAAAAATTTGAAACATTCTCACACAAGTGCCAAAAATCTAATATTTGCTGTGCATCAGGAAAATACATGTTCTTCAGCTCACGGATCCATGTTGCGCCATCGCTGATGAGAACTGTATCCTGGTAATGACCATAGCCATTTCTAACAGCAAGTGACAGCATAAGTTTGCTGAAGAAACTTGCTTCGCCAATGTATGATACATAGTCTTTTTGAAGTATTCTACGTTGTTTATCTCCATGCTTGTCTGTCCACCAAAAAATGTTATCATCAGAATAAGCCATGCCAAGTTTATTTTCCCTCCAGGATGATTTTTTTACTGGCGTGTCTTGGTTTAGTATCGTTAATCCACTTGACAATTGGGGTTCTTCTGTCGTCTCTGATTTACAGTTTTCCTTTGTTTCTTTTGCGTTTCTAGTATGGACCATAGAACCGTCAATTTGAAAATATAAAACTCCTGATTTTTTATTTACAGGAAACTGCCATAATCCTTTTTCAAATTTTAAAACAGCTTCATTCGCGGCTTTTATCTCATTATCGAGGACCAATCCGCCAACAGTATTTATCACTGCGCGTATTGTGTCATCATTGATGTTTATTCCTGATTCCATCAAACGGATTTGAGCTTTTTCATAAGAATTTGCTATGCATGCTTCCTTAGTTGTTTTGAGCATAGCTGCTATTGTCATGTCGAATGGAAGTGAATTAATACCTAACATTTCATCAACAGGATAGACATGACCTTTATAGCCTAACGACTTAAGAGCTGTTCTATCCTTAATTGATGAAGCTTTTAAAGCGATCCTTTCATAGAATACTCTCCCAGATAAGGTAACGATGGAATTTTTGTAATATCTCCATCTTTTGACTCTTATTCCATTTTCTTTGAGTTCACTTTTTTTTTTCAATACTATACTGTCTTCTCCAACCATCCTTTTCATTCCATTGAAAAGCCTCCTAAGACTAGCGTCATAAAGACACCTCATTTCCTCCTGTACCAGCTCTTCAATATCAGCGAAACTTAAAAAATTATCCGCCTGCGAGGTGCCTCTCAAGAAAGTGGCATCAGCGGCGCATATTATTTGTAAGACTTCCCTGATGTGTTCCTCAATAAGATCATTTCCATAGGGCTCAAAAATCTTAACAACCATCTCAATAATCTTATTTTGGACCAGAGCCTCGGCTTGGCTAATGTTGTCTTCTGGCGGTTTATCGTGCATTAAGCTCTTTTCTCCTTCCAAACCTCTGGGCTCCAGGCCACCAAGCCTCTGGCTTCCAGGCTACAAAATCTCTGGGTCGTCAGGCTTCCGAGTCTCCGGGTTTCCAGGCCACCAGGCCTCTGGGCTTCAGTGCCACCAGGCTTCAAGCCTCCAAGCTGCTAGGCCGCCAGGCTTCCAGGTCTCTGGCTTCCAGGCAAGCTTATCATAGCCAGAAGGAGTATTTCATAGATTCCGTAAAATTGCAACCTTTTTTAATCTACACCCTATTTACCGCGAGGGCGCGAGACCCTCGCCTGACGACTCATGATCGCGACAGTCGGAAGCAATCGTGGCGGCCATGGAGGCGACTAGATGGTTGTAAGCTCACGATGAAAAGTCCCATATAAAGTGGGGCCGCGAGAGTGGCGGGCCGTAACGCGAGTGAACGTTGAGCGGGCCTCGAAAACTCAAGATTCGGAAGCCGACCCGCCGTGATATCGGAGAAGGCCGCCGACTTGAAGCCATAAAGAACCCTGGCGCGCCGGAGTCAGTTCAAAATCCGGGCGACCAGACGATAGCCCAGCTGGAGCGGAGAGAGGGCGCGAGCCCTTTCCTCGAAAGGTTGGAATTACTGACGAGTGGTTTCAAGTTTCCGACGGGGTAATGACGACGGCATGCCATTCAAGGGAAGTTTGACGCGACGCGGGAGGCCCCAAAGGGACCCCGCCAGGATAGGCGATGGGTGGGGAGCGCCGGCGACCGGCGCTGGGCGGGCCGGGCCCTGGAGAGAGGAGGACGAAAAGGGAAGCGTGGGCGCTAAAGACCTGATTATAGGAAGAAGGGCCGCGCGTAGCGCGCTAGATGAATTTTCGCCCGCCTGGGAGTCGGATGAGGTCTAAGTACCGTGAGATCCGGGGAAGGAGGGCGCGATTCCTCCCCGGAACAAGCTCCGGGGGATTCTTCGCGTAAGATAGTTAAAATAGATTGGGCCGCGCTTGGCAAGGGCCCCCTTTTCGCCTTTGCGCTCGGGCGACGGGGAAGGCGGCCAAAGCGCCTTCCCACGCCCCCCGTTCCCGCCTCGCCCCTCGCGCCACGCCGCGCCCCCTCGCGGGGGGAGCCCCCCTCCAAATTATAAAGGAAAGCGGGGCGAATCCTTCGAGGGAAGGATAGGGCGCGGCTCGCGCGCTCCAAGCCAGCGGTCTCGGGCGGTTCCGCGGGGACCATAGGTTTTTTCATTTTTTTGGTATCTTTAGTTACAGCTCCGCGCGACGCCTTCAAGGTATTTTAAAAGGGCCTTAAGTAATATTCGGCCCCGCGCGAGGGAGCCCTCGCGCGGGGAACGCGCTTATCCCCAAACCATATGGAGGTCAAGATGGCCATCATCAGCAAAGAAATCCAAGAATTCGTCGCGGGCAAACTCGCCTGGGTCGGCTCGGCCGACAAAAACGGAGTCCCTAACCTCGCCCCCAAGGGCACGCTGAAGGTTCTAGACGACCAGACCCTGGTCTTCGCGGACCTATTTTCCCTCAAGACCCGGGCGGCCTTGGAGCAGAATCCCCAGGTCGCCGTGGCGGTCATCGACAAGATGACCGGCTACCAGTTTAAGGGCAAGGTGGAGCTTCTCGTTTCCGGGCCCGTCTACGAGGCGGTGTCCAAGGGCGTGAAAGAGGCCATGCCCGATCTGCCCGGACCCAAGTACGCCGTTAAAATCGCGGTGGACTCCATCTACAGCCTTTCCCCCGGCCCCGAGGCGGGCAAGAAGCTGGCTTAAGCCCACGCCTTTTTCCGCCCCCAGGGCGGGCGCGGAAAAAGCCTTATCCTTGAGCGGCCGGATTGGGGGTTACGCCCTTCCGGCCGTTTTTATAAGGGGAGGGGGTTCTCTCGCTATATTGTCATTTTTTTTATATCATTTAATTTTTAAAGGAGCCCCCCGTGACCACTTGCCCCTGCGATTCCCTCAAAGCGTCAAAACCCGACTGGTCCTCTTTCTGCGTGGGGGAGATGTGGATCTTCAAGGGGCTGCGGGAAGAGGATTTAATCGCCCTGGCCCAGACCCTGCGCCGCAAGAGCTTTGAGCCGGGAGAAACGGTTTTCCGCCAGGGGGACCGGGCCCGACACGTCTTTTTAATCAAAAGCGGGCGCATCCGCCTTTCGCGGGCCATGGAAAACGGGGCGGAGGTTATTTTGGATATCAGAAAACCGGGAGACTACCTGGGAGAATATATCCTCAACGACTTGGCCACGGATTTTACCTATCCCGTGACGGCTTCCTGCGTGGAAAAGACGCTGACCTGCGGGTTCAGTCGGGAGAATTTTGAGGACATGGTCCTCAAGTACCCCCTGGTGGGTCTCACGGTAATCCGCAACATGGCCGGGCGCATCGCCAACCTCACGGAGCGGATCGAGGCCATGAGCCAGACCCATTTGGAGGAAAAGATCGTCGCCGTCCTTTTGAGCGTGGCCCGGGAACACGGCAAAAAGGGCCAGAAGGGCTCGTATATCCTGGAAATGCCCCTGACTCACGAGGATCTGGGCTTTTTGGTGGGCGCCCACCGGGTCAGCGTGACCCGGGTTATGAAAAGGCTCCGGGAGACCGGTCGGGTGACCCACGATGGCAAGACTTTGGTGGTGCGGGAAGAGGAAGGGGGACGCGCCCACTAAAAAGGCGCGCGGGGGAGAGCCGCTCCAAGGCGCGCGGTCGCTCGGGGCGCCGGAGGGGCGGCGGTCGCGCGCGCGCAAAGGCGCCCTAAATCTGAGATAATGCCCAGAACCCTCTCCGGGGAAGGCGCCAAGCCTTCCCTTCCAGCCCACGGCTTCGCGACGGGAGGGAATCTGGAGTGGCGCCTTAATGTCCCTTTTTCTTCGCTTATATCTCCTGGTCTCGCTGGCCTTTCTCCTCGCGGTGGGCTCGCTCACCCATTGGAAGACCCCCATGCTGGATCCAGCGTGGTTTTTTGGCTTTATTCTCTGCCTTTTTTCCTTGGCCTGGGGGGTCTGGGTCGGCTCCCGGGCGAGCCTTCGCGAGCGGGGGCGGGCGGGAGCGGAAGGCGCCGCGGGCGCGCTTAAAGCCCAAGATGGCGAGGGCGGAGCGCCCGAAGGGGCGGGGGAACTCTCTTTTTCGGACGCCTTTGGGGCGGGGAGCCCTTCCGTGGACGGCCTTTTCGCGGAGGGCGCGGAAAGGGACGACCTGGCGGAGACCGTGGGGGTAGAGAGCGCGGCGAGCGCGCTGGGCGAAAGCGTAGCGCCGCCGGAAGAGTTCGCCACGCCAGCGCCGCCTCTGGAAGAAGGCCCGTCGCTGGAGGAAAGCCCGTCGCCGGACCAATCCGCGCTGGCGGAGGCGGAAAAGGACGGGAAAAGGCGCGAAGGCGCCGAAGCGCGCGCGGCCCGGGAGATAATCGCGGCCCGGCCTGGCCACGACCGCGGCGACCGAGAGCCGGGTTCGAGGGAAGGCGGCGCGGCGCGGGGCTACGTCCTCCCTCTCGTCTTTATGGCCTGCCTTCTGGCGGGCAACTGGGCCTGCTATTTCCTTTTGGGGATCCACCGCGCCTACTTTGATTTGGTGGAAACCTACTTTCATCCCAGCCAATGGCTCCTTTTGGGGACCATGGTTTTTTTCGGGATAGTCAGCTCAAAGCCAGTTCTTTTATGGCGCGAGATCGCGCTTGTCTTGATCGCGCTCTTTTTGGCCCTCGCCTCCCTCATCGGGGATTTTGATTTTTACGCCGCCAAGCTCCTCGTGATCTGTCTTTTGAGCGCGCTTTTTATGCTGCGCAACGGCTGGCGGCTCAAATTCGTTCTCTTGGGCGGGTTCGCGCTGTATCTCGTCGGCGGCTTTTGGGTTTACCAGTCGTCCGCGTACCGGCTTTACCCCTTCTATTTTTGGGTCTTCAACGGGGAAAGCGAGTTGCTGGCGAGCTACACTTTAGTTTTGCAGCGTCTCGTCTTCGATCTCGCCAATCTTTGGGGAGGCGCGCCGGAACTCATCGGGGAGGTGGATCTGGTCCAGCCGGACCGCATGAGCTTAAATGGCGTTCTTTATCTCGCCCTGTGGGGCGGGAAGGTTTTGGTCTTTGTTTACGTCGCGGCCCTGTTGGCCCTGATGGCCGTAATCCTCCACGCCGTCTGCCTAAAGCTTCAGGGTCTTTCCCGTTCCGTGGCCGTTTCCGTCTGGTTTACGCTTTTCGTCAATCAGTATCTGACTCTTTTTTCTTTCTTTACCCCATCGGTGCTTATGATGAGCGCCGGCACCCACGGGATTCCTTTCGTGGGAGGTTTTGAGCCCGGTCTCCAGCTGATCTGGCTCGTCCTTTTTGTTTTTTATCCGCGGCGGGAACCTTTGGGGCTCTGATTTTTCCCCTCGATAGGCCGCGGGAGCGAGGCCCCATCATGCCGAAAAGACGCGTTTTAATCTATTGCGGGATTTTTGACGACGAGCTCGCCCAAGCCTTGGAGCCGCTGCGGGAGGAATACGAAATCCTCTCGCTCAGGCTCAAGCCCGGTTACCATTGCTTAATCGAGGAATTGGAGGCCCAGTTGGAAAAGGCCCTCCAAAGCGATCTCATCCGGGACAAAAGCGAGGCGCGGCTCTTTATCGGGAGCGCCTGTCTTCCCAACATGAAAGAATTCGCCGCCCGCCACGGGGCGAAGCTTCTCCCCACGGAAAACTGCCTCACCGCCATGGTCGGGCGCGCCAAACTCTTGGAATTGGAGCGGAACAAAACCATGGTGGCTACCCCGGCCTGGATCCGCAAAATGTTTTTGGACGCGGAGGGCGTTATGGATTTTATGCGCTGGGACGAAACGGATTTCAGGATCAATTTCGGGCGCTACGAAAGAGTTTTGGTCTTGGAGACAACAGCGTATCCCAGCGACGAGGAGATCTTGAGGACCTTCGAGCTCTTTGGGGGAAACGCGGTCATTGAGCCGTTGCCCTGCTCTCTGGATTCCTTTAACGAAATGGTCCGGGAATTTATGGCCTAAAAAAATTCCCGTCGCGCTCGAAAAAACGGGTAAGGCCCGCGCGGGGCGGGAGCGTCGACCGCCTCCCGCGCGTTTGAGACTCCAGACATTGGATCGCGCGCCCAAAAATGGCCAGGACAAGCCGCGGCGAGGAGCGATGGCGGCGGGGGCGATGAGGCCAACCCTCGCGCGCTCGAGGCTCCTCGTCCCTCGCGCCGCTTGGGGCCTTAGCGCCGCTTGTCGGCGGCCTCTCCGGCGTCCCCTTCCCCCTCGTCCCTGACCCGGCGCCCCTTTCCCTTCGCCCAGCGCCGCGAGTCGCGGCGCTATTTTCGGTTAAGCCCGCCATCGACCGTTTCCTGAAGCGCGGCGGGTCTTCGCGCGACGGGAGGAAGGCGTAAGGAGGGCTTGGAGGGCCAGGCGCGCCTCCCGCGCTCGGAGATCCTTCAGAAGAGGGCTTGGCGGGAAGCGCGGCGTCAAATCCCTCGCGCGAGCCCGTAGGCTTCTGGCGAGACCGGGAGCGCGAAGCGGCGAGCCGGGGCCATTCCGGGTCAGCCTCGTCGCGCCCTCCCAGTGGACTTGGGGCGCCGGCGGAACCCTTGTCTCTCTCCCGGACGAATCTGGAAGCCTACCTTTGGGGCCCCGCCGGTAGCCGCGGGCGCGAGGCCGCTCCCCTCCGTCCCCGGCGGCGCTTCGCGGGCGCCCGCCGCCCACGGCCTCCTCGCGGTCTCTGGGGCTGGCGAAATTCGGCGCCGTGGATAAATCCCTTCGCCTCGCGCTCTACGGCCTCTTCGCGGTCTCCGACTTCCCCGCCGCGGGAGCGGGATTCGCGCGCCGCTCGCCCCCGCGTTCCTCGTGAATCTGGCCCATCGCCGCGCCCGCCACCATCATGACCGCCCCCAGCCACATGACGGCGGTCATGACCTCATTTAAGAAAATCACGCCTATTATCGCCGCGAAAACCGCCTCGAGCAGGAGCGTGAGGGAGGCCTCGGTGGCTCGCACGCTCCTCTGGGCGGCGGTCTGGGCCATTATGGCGAAGGAGACCGAAAATATTCCGAACAGGGAACTGGGGAGCGTGAGCCAGAAGGCTTCGGCGCTCGGCAAGGTCCCCCTGACCAGGGTCACTATCCCGCAGGCGAGGCCGGTGACGACGAGCTGCGCCGTCACGAAGCGGTACAGATTCACCCGGTTAGCGAAGCGACCGTTCATCACGATGTGCAGGCCCCTGAAACAGGCGCAGCCGAACACGAGCGCGTCGCCGATATTGAGCGCCCCGGCTTCGTCGTCCGTGGGGCTAGAGAGAAGCCACACCCCGACGACTCCCAGGACCAGCCCGAGCCATATGGGACGCCCCGGCATCCTGCCGATGGCGATGGCGATCAGGGGGACTACGAGGACGTTCATGTTGGCGATGAACGCCGCCTTGCCGGAGGCGGTCGAGACCATCCCCACGTAGAGGAAGACCGTCTCTAAGGCCAGGAGCAAGCCGGCGAACAGCCCCGCCCAGAGCCAGAAGAACCTGCCTGGAGGCTTGCCCCAAAATTTCTTGGGGAGCGGGCCCGGCTTCCGGAGGGCAAAGGGCAAGAGGACGGCGGCGCTCATGAGAAACTTTATGGACGAAAAGGCGATGGGGTCCATGATGGCCACCGCCCAGCGGACGGTCGGATACGACGCGCCGCAGACCAGGGCGACCGCCAGCAGTATGAAGACGGCTTTCAATTGAGGCTTCACTGAATCACCTTAACGCCACAAAGAACTTTAAAAAGAGCCACATTTCGCGATATCGACCCGACGAGCCCTCAACTTCCATGGCCTTGTCAAGTTGAGCGCGGAGAGGGGATTGAAGCGCGGCGGCCATCTTTTTAAATTTTAAGGTTCCCAATATAGCGCGTTTTTCTTATTTTAGGAATACGGAACTAAATCAGCGTTCCAAGCGACGTTCCGTCGCGCCTTGTCGCGTTTTTTTGAGGAAAAACCCAAGAACTTGGGACCCTTATGGGCCTTTTATTTTTCTCTTGGGAGTTGACGTTACGATATTCTTTCAAGGACGAAGGCGACGGCGCGGACGGAGTGGGCCCTGGAGGAGCGATCGCCCTCGCGCGCGATGGCCTTTCGGAGCGCGATAACGCGAAAGACGCGCGACGGGCGCCAAAAGCGCGCGTCGCCTCAGAGCGGGCGCGGGATCTGACCTCATGGAAGCCCCTTTTGAGGCGCGCCTCGCGCTCTTGAAAGCGACGCTCAATCGAGCGTCGCGTCAGCGCCAGAGCGTGAGTTATCTCGGCGGATGCGCCCAGAGACTCGCCCCGGAAAGCGCGTTCGCTCGATCCGTCTTCCGATTTTCGCGCGCGCGACCGAATGTCTTCGCTTGACGCGCCATCGCGCGCTTCAGTGGCTATAACGCGTTTGTCCTTCGCTATGATTGGCCTTTGTCTCCGGCGCCCAGAGTGACAACATTTTAAAGGTAGTTTGGAGCGGCGCCGATGACTTTTGATCTTGGGATGAGGAGAGCGACGCCGTTTCGATATGGTATTTTTTTCCTCTCTATTCGAGATAACGATAGCGGGCGTCCAGCGCCGTCTGACGCGCGCTGGGACGCGGTCTAAGCGTATCGCGCTTGTTTAACGATAAAATTAGGCTCAATACCAGATTATGATGACGGATAATTATTGAAGCTAACGGTATAACCAAATATATTCCGGTAATTTTATATTGGAGTTTGATCCTCCTGAACCTATTCAAGAGAAGTATATTGTAATCATTGTAATATTAGCTCAATTTTTTAAGATTTTCTATGTCCATTTTTAGATTTTCAATTTCTTTAGCTAACTTATCAACGTCATTATTTTGCTCTCCAAAATCCTTTCTTTTAAGCATTTCAGCTTCCGCGTTAAGAAAGCTAATTGTATTTTTTAATTTACTCGCTTTTTCTTTTAGTATATTCGCTTCTTTAATTGAAAATGTTTCTACGTATTTATTTAGTAATATCACTTCTCCTTCTAATAATTTCGTCTTAATTATCAATTTGCTTTGATCTTCATTTTCTAATAAGACTTTTACTTTTTCTTTCCCAAAAACGCCAATGCCCATTTTTAGGATCCTCTTCGCCTCCGCCTTATAGGGATCAGCGTAATGAACGCTCCTGATGGCTTTCATTGCCATAATGGCCAATTTTTCGGCTTCTAACTCAGGATTTTTAATTGCTTTTTTTACAATTTTTTCTTCAACATAATAATCTGTTTCGTTAATATTTTCAATTGCTATTTTATCGTCTTTGTATTTAATTTCAATGATAATATAAAATTTATTTTCGAGGATAAGGAGTATGTCAGGAATTCCTTTGGTTCCAACTGGTTCTGGGCTGACGGTAATATTTCGCATTGATTCAAAATATGAATAAAACATGGAATGATAATGTTTCTCATTTGGGTTATGGAGTTTAGCGGGAAGTTTTTGAATAAGAGAAGACATCATGTCCGTGACTTTATCGGCGTCTTCGGCTGTAATCGCTTTAATGAAAGCGTTATTCCGCGCTGACATGTCTATGCCAAAATAATCATTTGCGCTGTTAGTAAAGACTTCCCTAAATTCGGCGCCAACTTCCTCGTTTGGCGCTTTAAAATTATATATTTCATTTCCATTAACAAAAGTAATTTTATCTACAGTCAAATAACCAGTGTGGAACAAGGCTGAAATTGGCGATAAAGAGTCGCCCAGTTCTATCATATTAATTTTAGTTTCAGATAGATTGCGTAATTTTTCACTTGTAAAAGCTAAGGGATTTTTTGACATTAGAGGGTATAAAAATTTCGCGGAAGGTTCAAGCGATATCCAATAATTTCCTAATTTTCCATCTTTAAATGAATTGAGAAGCGAATATGGATTGAGAACTCTGTTTATTCCGTCCCAACTATAGCCATCATATCTGTCAAATATAGCTTTACGTAAATCTGACGTGTCAGCGCTAGCTCCTAATACTCCCTTTCTTTTGAAAGTTTTAAGCGTTTTTGATAAATATTCTGAAAAACAGCTATCAAATTCGTCATGCGTAAAACCATATATTGTCGAATAATTTTCTGACATGGTTATATCTTTTAAGTGGTTTAATTCGCTTGAGTCCCATAATAACGCGTAACGCGTTATTCCAGTTAAAAAAACAAAGCGCAAAAGTTGTTGACTTTGAAGTATTTTTAGCGGCGAATAAAAATCTTTTAGTAGACCTAGATTCGCCTTTGCCAAAGCTTTGTCATTAAAATTTGAAGTTACAGGCGCCTCATATTCGTCAATAAGTAATACCACGGCTTTATTGTATTTTCGATTGAGAGCCTCGACAATGTCAACTAACATTACAGCTGGAGGCGTCTCGCTGATGTCCAGATCATGTGAAACGCCAATACGCTTGAGAATAAGGGTCAGGCTTTTTAGGAGAAACTCTGGGCTAGAGCTAGGCAAGGACATGCTTAAGTGTATAACGGGATGAAAGATATCGGTAAAATAACTGTCATTTTCATTGCGTCCAATCCATAAAGACTCAAAAAGTCCTTTAGGACATCCTTGAGGGTCGGTTGGACCCTTAAAAAGGCGTTCGATAGTATTTAAAAGCAATGATTTTCCAAATCTTCTCGGTCTGGAAAGAAAAATAGCGTCTTCCGATTCTGGTCGCAAAAGTTCATGGATTAGTCTGGTTTTATCAGCGTATACATAGTTATTCTCGATAATTTCTTTGAAAGACGCCGTATTGAGTTTAATAATTGTCACTCTCGTCCTCCGTATTCACGATTCTCTATAAAATATTAGTCGGGGTTCCGCGCAAAATTTTTTTTAAAGAGTTATTTTTGAGAAAAAGATATTCATCGAAGGCCACAGTTAACTCTTTTTTCGCGCGAGGGGATAAGGCGAAAAATTTCGGTCCATTGAGAAAGGCGTTTGTGACTTTTCTTGCCATATATCTCAGTTAGCTCCAGAGCTTGTGGCGGCTAATTTTGTGGTCTAGCGCCATATTTTTTAACGCTAAAATCCAAAAATTACGCCAAAAAATATCATGTGCTAATAAAATATATTTTACAAGGTATTTGTCCACCCGCTCACCATTCCAGCTCTCCAAATCTTCAATCCCTTGCCGTGACAGGATACGTTACTCATGAGTCAATATTTTTCAATGATTTCATGAAATTTTTTTCGCTTCCACCCTCTTGTCCGTCAGAGATTAAGGGTTGTCTCTCTCATCCGCCCCAGCAATCCCTCAGCGTCCACAAGGCGCGGATACGCTCATGAGCGTTACGCGGCGGGCTCTGGAGGCGACTTCATGGGAAGCTTAAAGCCCTCTCGGGGCAAGCTCCAGAGCCCCTTCGCGCGGCCCTCAGGCAAAAAGGGGAGGGAGGTAATCAAAGGGGGCTTTGAGGCGAGCGGCGAAGCCTCAATTCGCCGCGACGTGGCTTAAAGAGGCCTCAAGGGCGAAGACGACGCGATCGAGACGCTCGCCCTCGGAATGGGGATAGGGTCTTTTTCGTTTCGCGGAAAAGGTTGAGGCGTTTTTCCCCGCGCTTCGCGGCGCGGCTTGGCTATTTTCGGCGATGGGTCGGCCGTTCCGCTGTTTTAGGGCGGGGGGGTAAAATCGCGCCGCTTTTCGGACGCGGCTATCCGGCGCGAGGCCCCGAGGGCCTCGCGCCGGATAGCCCGTCGTCTGGGAGTGAACGCTCAGGCTATTCCCCTCGAGGACGCCTCCGGCGTGGGTTCAAGCGGCGGCGCCCACAGAGAGCCTCTCGCCTGGGCGCGCCCTATCAGGCTCGCCCTCAGGGCGCTCCCGCGGTCTCCAACTCCCCCGCGTCTGGCGCGGGAGCCGCTCTCCGCTCGTCCCCCGCGCTTCTCGTGAATCTGGGCGATCGCCGCGCCCGCCATCATCATGATCGCCCCCCCCACATGAGGGGGCATGACCTCGTTCAAGAAAATCGCGCCTATGATCCTCACGAAAACCGCCTCGAGCTGGAGCGTGAGGGACATCACGGTGGCGCGCGCGGGTCTCTGGGCGGCGGTCTGAGCCACTACGGCGCCCGAGAGCGAAAATATTCCGAAGACGCCGCGGGGGAGAGCGCGCCAGAAAGCCTCGGCTTTCGGCAAGGTCCCCCTGACCAGGGTCGCTATCAAGGAGATGAGGCCGGTGACGGCAAGCCGCGTCGTCACGAAACGATACGGCTCCACCCGGTCAGCGAAGCGACCGGTCGGCGCGACGCGCGGGCAGCCGAAAACGGCGCCGCCGAGCGCGAGCGCGTCGCCGTGATTGAGCCAGGCGCCTTCCCCAGCCTCCGCTGGTTTAGCGAGAAGCCATACCCCGACGACTCCCAAGACCAGCCCGAACCAGATGGGAAACCCCGGCGCCCAGCCTATTATGGATGGCGTTCAGGGGGACTACGAGGCAGTTCATTTTGCTTATGAACGCCGCCTTGCCGGCGGTGGTCCAGACCATCCCAACGTAGAGAAAGACCGTCTCCTTGGCCAGGAGCGCTCCGGCGCGAAGCCCCGCCCAGAGCCAAAAGAACCTACCCGGAGCCTTGCCTTATAATTTAATGGGGAGCGGGGCCGACTTCCGGAGGGTCAAGGGCGACAGAGCGGCGGCGCTCAGGAAAAACTTTATGGACGAGAAGGCGATGGGATCCATGATGGCCTCCGTCCAACGGATGGTCGGATAAGCCGCCCCGTGGGCCAGGGCGACCGCGAGCGGTATGAAGACGGCTTGCGGTCGAGGCTTCGCCGAATCCCCTTGTCGCTAAAGTTATTTTGAAAAATCCATATTTCGCGCCATTGCTCCGGGAGGCCCCCAATTTTTTTGGACTTGTTTAGTTTAGGGTGGTCATGTGATTGAAATCCGTAATTTAGCCTTAAAATGAAAAAAGTTCCCTTAATATGGATTTTTAGTTGATTTTATGTTTAATTGCGTTTATTATAATTATAAAGGCCATATATTTTTTACTAGGGCGCGCCTATGTCAGATTTAAAAGATGATTATCTTTCCCATTTCGATAAAATTCCGCCTCATTGGCCCCCCTCAAAAGTCAAGGACTATGAAAATAGTTTCGAGCGGCTGATGGTCTTGGAAATCGCGCCGAAAATCAATCCCGCCCCACTGATGGCGAAATATAAAGGTAAAGGGATAATTAGCGGATCGACCAGGAATATAGTATTAATGTGCTTGCTCATGGTCTACCAGCTCACTTTCAAGCTAACCGACCAGGGGACGCGCGAAGCTCTGGAAAGCAGCATCTTCCTTCAAACAGCTCTTGGCTTGGAACCCAATAGCGACGAAACCATAGTCGAGGTGAGGGCTATAAGGGATTTCAGAGACAGGTTTGTTGTGAAGCGTGACCTGTTTGACGCGGTCTTCGGCGCCGTTTTGGATGGCTTTAAAGCGTAGTATAAACCTAACCGCGCTGTTGTTAGGGGTGACGGCGCGGCGCGCGCGCGAATTAAAATATGAAGAAGATGGGCCGCGTTGAGCTTCGCTTCAGCGTCATCCGCGGGTTCCCATCGGAAATTCAGTAGGAGCGGGTCCTAATCCCTGGAAATACGTCCCCGAAGGACTTTAGGGAAAGGCGTGGTATCCTGAAGCGATCGGCGAACGTCTTCTCCATGGCGCGGAAGGAGGACAGGAAAATTCTCATGGACGCGATGGTTGAAGATCTCAGCTTTTTGGTCCACAATTTCATTAGCGAGAGCTACATCGCCAAGATGGTCGAGCGGCTGAGGGTGAAATGAGTATTCAATGATTAACGCGAGCTCATTGACGACGAGAGGGTCAATATTTGGGGGGCGGAAGACGCCCAAGGCGTGGCTTCCGTCCGGATCGGAGGTTCTCGCCACCGCCCCGCGGAGCCCATCGGATAATGAAGCCACGCGTAGCGGACACAAAGGAGCGGGGCGCGTCTGGCGCGTCGTCGCAAACGTTCCGCCACCTCCGCGGGAGGGGTAGGCCAGGGAAATCTCGCTCATCGTAAGCTATGGGAGCAAGCCGGCGTATGAGCGCGAGTCGGTTTTCTTTCCAGCGGCCTCGCGAGACCTCGTTTCCTTGAAGGCCAAGCCCAAATTTTACGCTGGCGACGCGTCCTTCTGGAGTTCCGAAAACGACGCGCTCGCCGAAGAAAACAAAGTCAAGCTCATATCTCCAGAGAACGGCGGCGCGCCTCGTGGTGGGCGCTCTGACGGAAAACTCCCCAAAATATCGCTGGCGCCATTCGAATATGACGGCAACCTTATGATCCATAACCGCCCCAGGGAACGGAAAGCGGAAACCACGGTCCAGAACGCCCAAAACGGACAGAAATTTATGGCCGAATTAAAGCGCGGAGTCTCTTTGGCCTGCCCTAATAGCGGGGATTGTCCGGTCAAGATCCTGGAGTCCAGCGCGATTTTGACCTACCCCAAGGAAGAAAATCCCCTTGCCATCAGGCGGAAAGAACGGCGCGAAGCTCTTTTTACCACGCTTTATCGCCACTCGTACGGACAGGTCAAAATTGACGAAAAAGGCGCCAGAACCATGATGAGCGGGCTTAAAAAACGAGGAAAAGCAAAAAACATATTCAATCGCGTTCAATCAGGCGATTTAACGTTGGTTTTGATTTTTCTTAAGGAACTTGACAGTTAAAATTGGAGAGATTTATCAGCTTTTACATGAAGCGCCACTGTTCTGGTCGCTGTCTAAGCGTCAAGCCTTCTAACAATGACCCCTCCGCTGATTTATCGCGTCATCGTCATAAATTAATAAAGCTTGCGATCGCGCGCGATTTACGCGATACTTCTTCTGGCTTTGAAACGCGGCCTGGAGGCCTGAACCATGGAAGGAGAGACTACCTAAATGCCAGACAAACCGCCGGAAGACGATAAACAAGACGCGTCTGAGACTGAAAATCAGTTTATAGATACGCTCGCCAAGCTTATTGAGCCGCGCGCGCGTAATCTGAGCGCGGAATATATCAGGGAAATCTTGGGAATAGTTATTGCCGCTGACGCCGCTTTGTCACGTGAAATCTCTCAGGCTGATGGCTTTTTAAGTTTTGCCGATATTGAAGAGGCGTTTGGCGCTGAAGCAAGGCGCGTTAATGACGCTTCCCTTAAACATCTTTCCGATAGAATGAAAAGAATGGTTGGTGAAGACAGTATAGTTTTGGACAAAAAAAGAGAGTTAAAAAAAAGTGGAATAAAAGTTAAAAGATGGAGGTATTACAAAAATTCCATTCTCACCTTGGCGGGGAGAGTGTCCTATGAAAGGGTCGCTTTGAAAGCTTCAGCGCGAAAGGATAAGATAGCGCTTGAGGCGTTAGGCTATAAAGGGCATGTCTATCCTGTCGATGAGTTGTTAGGAGTGACTTACCTCCCATTTGATATGACGATAGCGGCCACTCTCAAAGCGGCAGAAGAAGCCTGCGTGGCCGCTTCTTATGAAAAAGCCCAGAAACGCTTGGCGCGATCGGGAATTAACGTCAACGACGACACAATACGCGCGGTAGTAAACACTATTGGCGGATTGGTTCTCGATAATGAAATACAAGCCGCGAATGAAGCGGTTTTACAATTTGAAAAAGGATTGTGGCGGTTTCCGCGAAACAAAAAACCTGGGGTATTGTATTTTCAAATTGAAGGCTCTATGGCGCTCATTCGAAACGCGAAAGGAGCAAAGGAAAACAATACGCCAAACGCCGCGAAAGAATGCCAAATCGCGCGCGATTTTACGATACCAAGCCCAGAAAGGCCTGTCAAAAACGCGTCCTGGATGGAATATAAACAAGGCGTGGCTTATTCTGACGATAACATTCTTTGGATGACAGACGAGCGTGGCGTTAAACAACGCGCAATTCTTCAAAAAGACTATGTGTCTTTCATTGGCGAAGCGAGCGAGTTCAGTAAATTCATGCGGCTACTCGCCATTCGAAATGGTTATGGCCATTACCAGGAGACTGTTATCATTAGCGATGGCGCGACTTGGATCAGTGAGCTGAAGGACAAGTATTTTCCTGACGCGCGGATAATATTGGATTTTTGCCGCTTGCGCGAGAACGTTTTAAACTTTTCTAAAAATGTTTTCGCGATGGACGAAAATAAATACAAGCCTTGGAGCGCGGAAATTTGCTCTCTCTTAAAGAAGAGCCAAACAAAGGAGGCTTTAAAAAAGATAAAAGATCTGGGACCGAAAAGATTATCAAAATCGTCTACCGATCTCGCGCGTTATATCGAAAATAACATTAATCGCGTGGATTACGCGGCGTGCCGGGAAAAGGGATATTTCATCGCAAGCGGAGCGCTGGAAGGTTCTGACGCGAGCCTCGCCCAAAGCCGGACGAAACTGTCCGGCGCGCGCTGGGATCTTGAGGCGGCGCGAAAGATGGGCTGCCTTTTGGCGAAACTTAATAGCGGTCGCTGGGAGGAAGATGTCGTCAAAGCCGTCTATCAGCGCTATAATTTGAAGCCTGGACGGCAATTTAATTTATCCTGAGATTCCCCTAAATAGGCGGCGGGCTAAGATCAAGATCCCAAAATTCCGGAAGCGTCTCCAGAGCCGCCTCCCTTGTCCATTTTGGCGAAACCCCTCCCCTTGGCGCCTCAAGGCGCGAGGCCTAAATTTTTCGCGCGTCCGCCCCAAGGAAGCCCGAAGCCGCGCGCGGGCCGAGAGCCCCGCCCCGACCGCGCGGCGTCTAGCCCTGGGACCGCCGCGAAAGGGGGAAGGCGCGCGCGGCCGCGCGCTTAAAATCCGTATTTGAGGGCGAGCGAGCCGGAGACGCCTTCCCTTTTCCGACAAAGCCCTCGATCCGGTGGCGGGCGCTATTTCGCGAAGGCTTTCGCCAGGGCGCCTAAGAACATTTTCAGCGCGCTCAACGCGCGAGACGGCGTCGCCGCTTCGCTTTCCTCTCGCGCGCTCAAATTCGAGTGATAATTAAGGGTTTTAAGGAAAAGCGGACCTTCGCGCCTAATTGAAGGTTTTCCCCAGGGGCGGGGGAAATTTTTCTCTTTTGACTTAAGACCCCAAAACCCAGGGTTTGGTGTTATAATTTTTGGAGAGTCCTTTGAGAGTCGGCCGCGAATTTTTTCTTGGGAATGCTTGGATCTCTTGGATTTTAGCCATTTCAAGGGTAATTGCGCGGTTTCGGGTTCCTCCCCGCCGGGAGGAGCGTTCCTTTTTTTCGGCTTGGAGAGGCCAGGGGGGCGGACAGCCCCTTTTTGAGCCTCGCCGGGCTTTTCCTAAGGCGAGCGAGGTATAGCGTGGGCGAAAAAATGAATAAATCGGCGTTGGAAACCCTTTTTTGGGCGGCCCGGACTTTTAACAAGTTTTCCGCCAAAGAAGTTGGCGACGGCGCTATCAAAGAGCTCTACGAGCTTTGGAAGTGGGGTCCCACCGCCGTTAACTGCCAACCGGGCCGCTATGTCTTTTTAAAGAGCCCCGAGGCCAAAAAACGGCTGCTCCCGGCCCTTTCCCCGGGGAACGTCGCGAAGGTGGAAGGCGCCCCGGTCACCGTCATCGTGGCCTGGGACAGCCTCTTCCACGAGTTCCTGCCGAAGATGTGGACCGCCTACGACGCCTCCGGCGCCTATCGGGACGACGCGGAGTTGGCTCAGGTCACCGCCCTCCGGAATAGCTCCCTCCAGGGGGCCTACATGATTCTCGCGGCGCGCTCCCTGGGCCTGGACTGCGGCCCCATGAGCGGCTTCGACAACGGCAAGGTGGATAAGGAATTTTTCCCCGATGGGCGCTGGAAAAGCAATTTCCTCGTGAATTTGGGCTACGGGGAACCGGGAGGCTTCTACCCCCGGGGGCCTCGCTTGGATTTCGCGGAAAGCGCGCGAATTCTTTAAAAAACGCGCGCGTCTTCGCGCGCCCGCGCGCTTTATTTTTCTAAGGAGAAGGCGGCGGGGACGGCTTTCGCGCCCCTGGGGCGATCCCCCGCGGTCGAGGCGGTTCCCATCTGTCGGCGCTCGCTCCAGGAGGCGCGCGCCCAGCGCCGCCGGCGCGCGGGGCGACCGCGTCGCGGCCTTTGGGGACCGGGAGAGCCATTCTTCCGAGGCGTTAAAGCGCGGGCGCGAAAAAAGGGGGGCGAACCCCCCCTTCGCGAACGGTAAAAAATAAACCAGCGACGCTTCTCGGAGACCCCGCGAGGTCTCCTGGAAGCGTCGGGCGGGCTTATTTCTTCTTTTGTTTCTGTTGGCCGACGCGGACCTTGGTCTCGCCGCCCTTGGACTCCGTCTTGGCGTGGGTGGCCATGCCGCAGGCGCCGAGCCTCCATTTGGCCGCGGGATCCGGGAAGGAAAGGCAGTAGTTTTGGTCCGCCTGTTTCAGGATCCGCTCGCAACCATCGCACTTATCTAAAATGGGCTTGCAGGATCCGCCGAGGAAACCGCAACCCTTTTTCGACATAAAAGTACACTCAATTCCGCTTTTAATAGTTTCGCACTGCATGGGCAACCCCTCAAAATCAAAATTGGCCCTAGGCGTAGAGCGCTAGAGAACCATCCGCGCGGGGGCCTTGCCCCCCGCCTGGGATTTGAATTGCGAATTATCCACTTTTCGAAGGCGAATGTCAAGAAATTTACCGGGCTTCAAGGTCTTTTTTTTACGAACCACCAGTTTTTCCCCACTGTCGACGCGTTAATTTGATAAAATAGAGCGCTAAAGTTAACGTTTAGGCGACTTTCGAGCCATAAATAAGCCGTTTATTTCCTATAGCGCGCGCTATAAAGCTAAAAGAGCGACGCGCTCGCTATAAGCGAATCTATAATTTTATTTTATTCTCTATTTGGCTATATCGCGCGCCACGGCGTTACTTTACGCGGTTACGCGCTTCGCCCCCGCGCGCCACGCGCGGGTTCGGCGCGCCCCCACGCGTCCCCGCGCGCTCTCGCGGCGCTCGCGCGGGGGCGCGCTGCGGGCGAGGGGAGAAAGGTCTCCAAATATTTGGCCGGAATTTTGCTTCGCTCCAAGGGCGACTTCCAGTTTTTCCGCGGCGGAGCTTCGGAAGCCTCGCGCGACGCCGTTTATTCCCCGCCCTTTAAGGGCTTAGGAGCCAAAAGAGCCATGAACGCTTTCTCCGAGATTCCCGCGAATGTCACCCCCTGCCAGGACCTGGCCCGTTACGAGACCGTGGCTAAGTTTTTGGCCGCCGAACTCTCCGGCTTCAGCTTGGGCGCCGAGCCTTTGGACGTCGCTGAGACCATTGAGCTTTTGACCGAGGAAATGGAAGACATGCCCGAGGTTATCGCCGACTGCCGCCAGGCGGTGGAAGCCTTTAGCGAACTCGAGAGCGTTTTGGACCGCATGTTCTCTCTCGCGGATCGGGCCGTGGAATTAAATGACTCCGACCCGCGCGCTCTCGCCGCCTTGGACGAGGAGTTCGCCGCTTACGGTCACCTGATCGCGCGCCTGGCCGGGGACTCGCGCTTCGCGGGGACCGTTCTCTCGCTCGCCACAAGCGCCGAGGCGAAGGTCACCCGGGTCATCTTGGGTTACCTCGCCGGGGCCCGGCGCGATTTTAGGGAAAAACTCGACGACCAGCGCCGGCGCATCAATTGCGCTATGGACGAGGCCCTCGTCATGCTCGCCCGGATTTTAGACGAAGGGGAAGAAATTTCCTTCGCGATGCGGGAAGACTTGACGGATCTTTTGGCCAAATTGGCCGCGCTCGCCCCGGAGGCCCGCGCCGTCGCGGAGGAACGCCTGTCGGTCTCCCTGTACCTTCATTAACGGAAAAAAACGTCCCCTCTCTCGCGGCGTGGAGAAAGGCCTCCCCTGGGGGCTTACTCGCCTTGGCGCGAGTCAGCGCGCGGGGAGATCCCCGATGACGATGGGGGAGTCGGACAGTTCCAGATAGATTAGCTTGGCTCCGGCCTTTTCCCGCAAAATGGGATTGAGGGAGTGCCCGGAAAGGACCGCCGCGCCGCCCTGGGCCGCGTGGGCGGAGAGGGCCGAGGAGATCCGCGCGTCCCATTTGGGGTCTAAAAAGGCGAAAGGCTCGTCTAAAATGGCCAGAGGCCGCCCTAAAATTAGCGCCCGGGCGAGGGCGAGCCTACGCCGCGCGCCGCCGCTTAAAGCGGCGGGGTATTTTTCCCCCGCAAGCTCCCAAAAAGAGAGCGAGCGGGCTATTTTGTCCTCCGCCTCCCTCTCCGCGAGGGACGGCGGCAGAACGTAGGCGAGGTTCTGATAAGCCGTGAGCCACGGAATTAAGGCGTCGTCCTGAAAGAGAAAGCCCACGGGCGCGGCGCGGCGAACGAGTCCGCCGGTGGCCGCCAAAATTCCCGCCATAATTTCTAGAAGAACGCTCTTGCCGAGCCCCGAGGGCCCGGATATAAGCCAAATGTCCCCCGCTTCCACCTTGAGGCTCACGCTCGAAAGCACGGTCGCGCCGCCGAATTTTTTGCGGACGCCGCTAAGTTCCAATAACGCGGTCACGCGCGCCCCCTGGAGGCCAGGGAGGCCGCCTTTTTCCTTAACGGCGTAATGAGGAAGGCCTCCAGGGAGAGCCCTAAAACGATAAGGGCCAAGGCCCAGGCGTTAAGCTCCTCCATGTTCAGGCGGGAATAGCTCCAGTAGATCCGCGCGCCAGCGCCGTCGGGGCTCCCTAAAAATTCGGCCACGGCCGCGGCTTTCCAACCCGTGGCCAGGACCGTGGAGAGGCCCGCGAGGTAATAGGGAAGGATTCCCGGCAGGACAAAGCGCCGGAGGACCCTGAGCCGAGGAACGTTATAGAGCCGCCCCATGGCGAGGAGCCGGGGCGAGAGGCCTAGCGTCCCCTGGGCGACGTTGCTGAAGACAAAGGGGAAAGTCGCCGCGAAGACCGTGGCCACGGGCACGAAATCGCCCACGCCGGCCCAGACCAGGACCAGGGCTATCCAGACAATGGGGGGGCAGGACTGGAGCCCCGCGACTAAGGGCGCCGTTACTTTGAGGACAAAGGGCGCGAGCCCCGCGGCCAGTCCCAAGAGCGCTCCCGCGACGTTGGCGAGGAGGACCCCCGCGAGGCCCCGGTAGACCGTCAGCCAGAGTTCCCTCAACAGTTCCCCGGAAAAAAGGAGCGAGGCGAGGGCCCGCGAAATGGCCAAGGGGCTGGGCGCCAAGGCGGGGCCCCAAACGAGGTTGGCGATCCCCGTCAGAAGGGCCCAGAGTAGGGCCGAAACGAGGTAGGGTAGCGCGGGGCGAAGAAGGGGCAAGGGGAGAGTCTTTCCTAAAATTGAGGCGTCTTTCCTAAACTGAGGCGCGGGCGCGTAAAAGCGCGGGGTCCCAAGGGAATTGAGCTGGCGGGACGCGGAGGGGCCGATGGAGCCCGGCGGGGCCCGGAGGCGCTTATCGCGGCGGGGCCCAGATAAAAGAGGGCGGAAAACTTGGGGGGAGCGCGCCTTGGGAGCAGATATCGGGCGCGGAAAGGCAGATAAAAAACTCGATTTCCTCCCTTATTTCCCACGGGTCCAAGGCCCCGATGGGGTCCCGGGAGAGGGAGGCGACGATATTTTCGCGCCCCAGGTCGCGGATGGTCTCCGGGGGAAGAAAGGCAATCGCCTCCGCTGGACTGAGCGCGGCCAGGCGCGCGGCTTCTTGGCGTAAAAGGGCGGCGAGGGAGGAAACGGCCTCGGGGCTTTCCCGCGCGAAATTGGCGTTGACGGCGATTCCGGCCTGGGGAAGACGGGGGGGAGCGCCCGTCAGGCGGCCCGTTTCCTCTTCGAGGTTAGCGATGACGGCCAAAGAGGGATTTTGGGAAAGGGCCACGGTCGCGAGGGGCTCGGGCAGAAGCGCCGCGACGCTCTGGCCGCGCGCGAGGCCCAGCAAGGCCTGGGTCGGGGGCAGGCCCTCGAATTTAAATCTGGGGCCACCCAAGGAGGGCCAAGACTCCAGGATCCCCGCGGCGGGCCCGTTTCGCGGGGCCCCGCTGAGAGGCAGGCCTTTTTTCTCCAAATAAGAGGCGAGGGTCGCCAAGTCCTTGGGCCACTCGGGGGGGGAGTTCTCCCCAAGGGGGAGCTTTACGGAGAGAAAATAGAACTTTTTCCGCGCGGTTACCATGACCAGGGAGACCGGCGCGCCCCGGGAGGCGGCCCGCGCCAGGGTCTCGACATGCCCCGCCCAAACGTCGCCCTTTCCAGCGAGGATGAGGGCGCGCAGGTCGTCGAGGTTTTTCCACTCGCGGACGCTGACGTCGCGGCCCTCGGGCCACCCCGCGCGGAGGACCCCCCAAAGAGGGAGGACGGCCGTGGTGGCCCCTTGGGCCGAATAAACGATGACCTCCTTTTCTTGGGCCGCGAGGGAACCGGAAAAGAAAAAGAGCGCCGCGAGCGCCCCCAGGAGGGGCCCCAGGGCCGTGGGAACCCGTGCAGGCCGGCCCGCCGGGCGCCCCGCGCGCGGGAGGGCGCGCGCGCGAAGAGAGTTGGGGAGAGGGGGGAAAAAAGACTTTTTTCCTCCCGGCGCGATCTGGGGGCGCGGCATGGGAAGCGTTCCTGGGGGATTGGAGGACGGAAATTGAGCGAGGCGAGTTAAGCGCGCGGCGCGGCGCGGCGCGGCGCGGCGCGCTTCCGCGCTGGAAGGGGACCTCATTTGCGGCCGAATTTTTTGGCCAGGGAGTTGAGGCTGAGGGTCAAAGTCGCCGGGCGTCCGTGGGGGCAGTACCCGCCGGATTCGGCCGCGAGGGTGTCCGCTAAAAGCTTTTCCATTTCCGCGAGGGTCAGTTTATGCCCCGCTTTAATGGCCGCCCGGCAGGCGATGGAGTGGAGCCAGGACTCGGAGATGGCGCGCGCGCTTTCCCGCATTCCCCCGCCATCGATGCTTTTGAGTCGTCCCTGGGATTCGGCGAGGATCTCCTTTAAGGCCGCGGCGGCCGTCTCCGCCGTTAAAATAAGGGGAACGCCCTTGAGGGCGAAGCTCGCGCCCCCAAAGGGCTCCAAGCTAAAGCCCAGAAAAGTCAAAGAATCCCGGATCTCCCAGTAGGCCGCGGCCTCCAGGGAAGAGAGCTCCAAGATGGCGGGGTGGAGCGGGTTTTTGGAGGGCAGCCCCTGGGTTTCCAACTGGGCCTTGAGGCGGTTGAAGAGGATCCGCTCGTGGGCCGCGTGCTGATCCATGATCACGAGGCCCTCCGGGCCTTCCGCGAGGATATAGGTCAAAGCCAGCTGCGCGAGCGGTTTGAGGAAAACGCGTCCTTCGGCGTGGAGAGGATGGGGCGCGGGATCCGGGGAAGCTTCCGCGCGCGCCGCTTCTTGGGAAGGGTCGGCGGGGTCCGCCGTCATGTCGCCCGCGGGCTCTTGGACGGGAAGAGCGGGAGGGAAAAGTGGCGGCGTCGCTTCCCTTTGGCCCGGAAAGCTAGGCGCGGCGCGCGAGGCGACCGGGGGGAGGGGATTTAAGGTCTCGACGAAAGCCCAGGCGGAGTTTTCCGCCGGCTCGGCGGGAGAGGCGGGCGGCGGGGCCGGGGCGACGGGGCGGGCGGGGGGCGGGAGCGCCCGCTCGAAGACCTCGTCCTCCGGGAGGGGTTCCGGCGGAGCGGGAACTCCCGCGTTCGTCCCGAGGAGGGGGGAGACGGTAACCACGCTCGCGACGGCCTTGGCGAGGGCCTCAAAGACGAAGCCCGAGTCGCGGAAGCGGACCTCGGTCTTGGCGGGGTGGACGTTGACGTCCACTTCGGCGGGGGGCGGGTCCACGAAGACGATCCCCACGGGGTAACGCCCCCGGGGGAGGGCGCGACCGTAGCCCTGAGTCACGGCCTTTAAAAGGAGGCGGTCGCGCACCGGGCGGCCCAGGACGTAGAGATAGAGGTTGGAGCCGACGCGGCTGGAGTCCTCGGGCCCCGCCAGATAGCCCCGGATGGAGAGTTCGCCATCTTGGCTGGAAAGGGGCCTTAGGGAGCGGTAGACGTTTTTTCCGAGGATTTTGCTCACGCGGGCCGCGAAATCGTTTTGGGCGGCCGCGTCGAGGGCCACCCGACCGTCCACGCTGAGGCGCAGGGAGAGCTGGGGCCGGGACAGGGCGTAGCGCTGGGCGAGATCGATCAGGTGGGCCTCTTCCGTGCGCGTGGATTTTAAAAAGGCGCGCCGGGCGGGGACGTTAAAGAAGACGTCGCGAACCTCAACGATGGAGCCCGGATTGGCCGAGATAGGCTCAAGGGAGACGAGTTTGCCCCCGTTAACGGTTATCCTGTGACCCTCAGCGTCGCCTTTCTGGGCGCTGGTAATGGTCATTTTCGCGATAGAGGCGATGGAGGGCAGGGCCTCGCCCCGAAATCCCAGGGTCGTAATATTGAGGAGATCGCTTTCCGGGCTCAGTTTGCTGGTGGCGTGGCGCTCAAGGCAGACGAAGAGTTCTTCCTTGTTCATGCCGCAACCGTCGTCAGTGACCCGGATGAGTTTTTTTCCACCGCCCTCGGCCTCGATCGCCACCCTCGTGGCCCCCGAGTCGAGGCTGTTTTCCAAAAGTTCCTTTAAAATCGAGGCCGGGCGCTCCACCACCTCGCCCGCCGCGATGCGGTTGATGAGATTTTCCGGGAGAAGCTTGATGCGGCTGAGCACGGGAAAGTCCTTTGGGGTAAAGCGCCGCGGCGCGGAAGCGCGGGCGAGCGCGGCGGGGAGACGCCCCGCCCTCTTTTTTGCTATACTATAATACAGCGGAATGGGCTTTGGGTTCTTTCCGGCCGGGACAACGGTCGCTTGAGTGTGGCGCTGAGGCGACCGTCTGGGCCCCCCCGTGGAAGAGCCGGGGAGCGCGGCGGGGGAAAATATCTCTCCTCACGCTCGGCCCAGCGCGAATTTTTTTAAAGGCCCTCGTTTTTATGTCATCCGATTCCTCCGCGCCGCCTGAGCTGGCGGCCGTTCTCGAACCTTTGTTTGAAACTTTTTCCAGCGATATCGCCAAGGGCGAGGCGGGAGTGGACTGGTTTTACGTTCTAACCCGGCCCATCACCCAAAACCGCGACACCCTTCTGGTGTTGGAGATCGGGGAAGAGAGCGTGGCCCCGGTCTTCGTTTCCCGGGAAGACGCGCTGGGGCTCCGCGGGCTTATGGGGGACGACAGGTTCGTCGCCCAGGCCATGCATAAGCTGGACATCGCGAAGTTCGCTTCCCAGAACTCCCTGACGGTAAAAACCGTAAGCGGCGGGGGAAGGATTCTCGCGGACTGGAAGACGCTCTAGGGGCGCGTCGCGCTCTGGAGCCTAAGATACCCGAAGTCGCTCCACAAAGAAAATAGCCCGCGCCGCGAATTCTCGCGTCAATAAATTAACTTCAAAAGGCGCCGCCCGCGAGGCGAGGGGCGACTTGAAAACGCTTGGGCGCGCGGGGAGAGGGCGATATGCGGGTTTTTGTCACGGGCGGGAGCGGCTTTTTAGGGAAATTTATCGCGCGGCGCTTGCTCGCGGAAGGGCGCGAGGTCGCGGCCTACGCGCGCCGGCCCCTCCCTGAGCTGGAGGCGCTCGGCGCCCGGGTTTTCCTGGGGGAACTGAGCGACCGACGGGCGTTGGGCGAGGCCCTCGCGGGCGCTGACGCGGCCATCCACTGCGCCGGGCGCGTCGGGGTTTGGGGCCCTTACGCCGAGTTCATGAGCGTCAACGCCGAAGGGACTCAAAGCGTCCTCGCCGCGGCGGAGCGGGCGGGGGTTTCTTCTTTTATTTACGCGAGTTCCCCGAGCGTGGTCTACGGCGGGCGTAATTTGACGGGAATAAACGAAAGCGAGCCTTATCTTCAAACGCCTCTGGACAACTATTCTTACAGCAAGGCGGTCGCCGAGCGGGCGGTCCTGGCGGCCAACAAGCCCGGCTTCAGGACCTTGGCCCTCAGGCCTCACCTTATCTGGGGCCCCGAGGACCCGCATTTTACGCCGCGGATCCTCTCCCTCCGCCGCCGGAACAGGCTGCGGCTGTTTACGGGCGGGCCTTACGTTATCGACGCGACCTATATTGACAACGCGGTCGAGGCGCATCTTTTGGCCATGGCCAGGATAATGGCCGACGAGAGGGTCGCGGGGCAAGCCTTCTTTATCGCCCAAGACGAGCCTTTAGACGCCCTTGAGTTTATCAATCTCCTTTTAAAGGCCGCGCGCTTGGCCCCGGTAGCCGCGCGGACGCCCCCCTGGCTGGGTAGGAGCCTCGCGCGTTTGGCCGAGGGCGCCTGGCGCCTGGGGCGATTGCGGGGAGAACCACCGCTCACCCTTTTCGCGATCAAGCAGCTAACCACTTCCCATTATTTTGACCTCGCCAAGGCCAAAACCCTTTTGGGTTACAAGCCCAAGATTAGCCTCAGCGAAGGCCTGCGGCGCTTGGAGGATTACCTCTTTCGGGATGGGGGCCCCGACGCGCGGCCTTAAGCGCCGCTCCAATTCGCGCGCCTCCCTCGCCCGCCCGCCCCGGGTATTTGGGCGCGGGAAGAGAAAGTCTGGGGGGAGGCGCGCCTCCCCAGAAACTTCCGCGAAGGGCTCCCCGGAGGCGCTTTTCTTTCCCCAAAGGGCGCCGCGTCCTTTCTCTGGCCGTCCCCCGAATTGAAAGGGAGCGCGTCGGGGCGCGGAGGCGACCCTTTTGAGAGGGAACGCGCGCCGCGCCGCGGCGGCGCGGAACGCGAAAGCGCGCCTTAAGAGATTAGGCGCGTTTAATGAACGCGCGGGAACTCCGTAGCCGTCAAGAGCCGGCGAGCGCGCCGAGCGGTCGGGGCCGTAAGCTTTGACGTTTAACGGCTCTAGCGCGTCTACGCGTTTTTGATGGGCGGAGCGAGCTATTGAGGAAGCGCGACGCCGATAATTTCGCAAATATCTTTCATGTCTTTACTAATATTCGCTATGACTACATGATCGCTATAAACTTCGCATTTTAAGTTTCTCATTTCAATTAAGGCTGATTCCGCGTTGATGGCGCTATCGAGCCTATAGAAATAACTCATTTTAATATGTATGAATTTAGCCAGAAAAGAAAGCAAGAGATGCCCTCTTATCTCTTCTTCGGAGTGAGCTTCGAAAGGGCCGAGATGAACGTCGCGGGATGATATATCAAATAAATGTTCCACGTTTTGATATCGAAAATACAAAGCGAGCGCTTCGTCTGGATCTAGCCGTATAGACGACATAAAGCCAAAAAAGCCCATCATATCCGTACGCGCGCTCCACTTTTGTCTCGGTATTTTATCTGAAATCGCTCCATCCGTGTATCGAAACATCTGTTTGTATCTATCGTCGTGATCCACGCAAATATAAAGATACCCGCGATGTCCGTTAAATGACGTAATGATACGCTTAACGCCAAAAAATCTGTGTCGGTGATGGTAGGAGCGCGATATCGAGAGAACTTGTTTGCCGTATTTCTCCGCGTAATTCGCGAATAGCGAGCGCTCAACTGGAACTGCCATTATGAATTGAATTCTATGGTCATACAAATCGTTAATATTATCCTCCGAGTAGTATTCCGCGCCCAGTTGGGCGTATTTTACTGAAACTCCGTAATTTCTTAGATCCATAAGAGCCGCTTTTAAAGTTGTAATATCGGCTATAGCGTTAGCGTTAGCGTTAAAGCTAAAATAAATAGGCTCATCTAAGCCCTCGTTGATTACGAGAAATTGTCGCGCTTCCCCGAGAATTTCTTCACTATGACCGCTGCCGTCGTTAAATGGAAAACGAGCGGCGTATGGCGCTTCCGCGACATCGACGATAATCGCGTCATCGCATTCGCGCGGTGGAGTAATTTTCAGGTATCGCGAGAAAAATTCGTCAAAAAAGGGTTCATCCCCGATTTTCTCTAAAAGTTCGCTGATTTGGCGCGAGCGCAATAGGGCTCGCGGAAATAATAATTTTGAGTAAGATCCCCGAAGCCATCGGAAAGCGTCTTTGTTCGGCGCGTAAGATTCAATGTAATAGAAAAGTAACGCCATCAAAGAGTCATTGTCATCGGGGAGGGTTTCCCGTAAAAAGTCCCAAATTCGCAATTTTTTTAGAACCGCTGTCAAAAGGAAGGAAGCGCCAAAATCAAGGATTTCTTTTCCGTCTTTACAGTTTTCAAAAGAAGCCGATTTCGCTAATTTGGGAAGATCCGCCTTCGCGAAGCCGCCTTCAAGAGTATATTTGAAAATTCCCCTCTTTCGGCTCTCAAAAATACCTTTTTCCTTGTCAATCACTTTGCCAAGATAGATTGAGGAGCTTTGGGGGTAGCGTTGCCCCGGCGCGCGCTTTGAGGAGCGAACCTCAGCGTGTTGGGTCTTATTCTTAAGATAATAGAAAATAAACGGCATATTCGTAAGTTTAAGCGTCTCGCGGAGAAAAACGGACGCCGCGAAAAGGAGGACGCTTAATCCGCCAAAAAAGCGAAGCGTCGCGGCCCGCCAGGCGCGCTTTCGCGCGATTAACGAAGCGGGGAGACAGGAGAGCGCCTGGCGCTCTAAGCGGCTGTTGAACTTAAATTAAGTCTTATATAGCGCGTTAAGCGTCTTTTGTCAACCTCTTGGAGAAAAACGGAAAAAACATTTAAAAAGGTTGGCGCTATGGCCGATTCCCGGAAAAGTTACTTCGCGCTCAAGCCCTCGGTCGCCATTATGGCGACTTCCAGACCCTCGTCCATCCCCGGAAAGGCTTTAGCGGGACTCCAGGGAGGGGACGGTTCCGGAGTCCGCTCGGAGGCGGCTGAAGAACGGCCTAGTGGCGGCGCGGCGCTCTCTTTGTCTCCCCGTTCTCTCGCGTCACGTTCTCTCGCGTCAATTGGGCCGACCCGCGGGCGGACCGCGCTCGCGCGCTAAGCCCCGGGCGCGCGAAAGACGCCAACGAGGCTGGGCGTCGGTAACGGGCCCGCCGTATCCTTCGTTCCGGCGAGGGGCGCTCGTCCGTCTTTTTCAGGACGCCGCGGGACATGTCGGGCGGCAATGAAGCGCGTCAGGACTCAGCGGGGTCGCGCGCGTTTTCGGAGTCGACGAAACGCGCCGCGACATCGGATCTTCCGAGTATAGCTA
>JAISCZ010000148.1 GCA_031265205.1 Deltaproteobacteria bacterium | reverse complement strand
GGGGGGCCGCGCGCGGCCGCGCGCGCGCGGGCGCGCCGCGCGACACCCTACTCCCCCACCCTTGGGTGGAGCGCCGTGGCAACGGCCGCCAGCCCTTCCCCCCGCCCCAAAAAACCCATCTTTTCCGTGGTCTTGCCCTTCACGTTGACGCGGTCGGGCGCGACATTCAAGATAGAGGCGAGGGTTTGGGCGATCTCCGCGCGGTGGGGAAATATCTTCGGCTTCTCGCCGATGAGGGTTAAATCGACGTTTAAAACGTCCCAACGCCCCGCCAGCCTGGCGACCGTCTGGCGCAGTAAGCTCTCGCCCGCGGCCCCCCTATAGGCGGGATCCCCCGGCGGAAAGTGGGTCCCAATATCCCCCAGGCCCGCGGCCCCCAACAGGGCGTCAATTAAGGCGTGGGTTAAAACGTCCGCGTCGGAGTGGCCCAAGAGGCCCCTCTCCCCGGGGATGGCGACGCAACCTAAAAAAAGGGGACGCGCGTCGGCGGCGAAGGCGTGAAAATCCCAGCCCTCCCCCACGGCGAGGCCCGCGCGCGCCGCGCGCGGGCCTCCCGCGCTTTCCCCCCGCAGAAGGGCTTCGGCCAGCTCCAGATCCTCCCGGGCGGTAATTTTGACGTTGCGCGCGCTCCCCGGCACCAAAAGGACCCCATAGCCCAAGGCCTCGGCCAGAAAGGCCTCGTCGGTGGCCTCCCGCCTCAGCTCGGGGGGAGCTTGGAGGCATTTCTCGAAAATATCCCTCCGGAAGGCCTGGGGCGTCTGGGCCAGATAGAGGCGCTCGCGGGGGACGGTCCGGGCGATCAGGGGGTAGCGGCGCGGCGCCTCCCCGCCGCGGGCCTCTCGCGCCTCTTTGACCGTCTCCCGCGCCGGGAGCGCCAAAACGGCGGCCCCGCCTTCCAGCGCGGCCGCGCGCGTCGCCAGGACGTCCGCCGCTTTAACGAGCGGGCGCGCCCCGTCGTGCGCCATAACGAGCGTGACGTCCCGGCCGAGGGCCGCGAAGGCCTTGGCCACGGATTCCCCCCGGCTCTCCCCGCCGGCGACGAGTTTCGCCTGGGGGGGCAATGGGCCCAAGGCGTCCTTGAAGACCCCTAAAAGGTCCCCGGGGACCGCCACGACCGTCTCGGCGATTTCCGCTATCCCCCAAAAAGTCTCCAAGGCGCGCCGCAACAGGGGCTTCCCCCCCAAGAGGGCGAGGGGCTTGGGAAAACCCCGGGGGGAGCCGAAACGCTCGCCCCGCCCGGCGGCGGCCACGATTACCCCAGTCTTCGCGGTCATTGGCTTTTTTCTCTCCGCCGCCCTGAAGCGGCCCGCCGTCGCGACCGACGGGGGTTTACGGGCTATTTTAAAATTTAAAAAAAATCCCAAAAGCCGGGTCAGTCTATAAGCCGGGTTCTGTATAGCCCCCAAGCTAATAGTCGTTGAGGGCTTGGCAGCCATTCGTCTAGCCGCCGGATCTCTCCGGCGGGCGAGCGACCTACCCGAAAACAAGACGGGCCGTCTTATCGTTTTCTATTAGGTCTTGCTCCCAGTGGGGTTTGCCTGGCCCGCCTGGTCGCCCAGGCGGCCGGTGAGCTCTTGCCTCACCCTTTCACCCTTACCTCTCTTGAAGGCCCGCGGCCTTGTCAAAGAGGCGGTCTCCTCTCTGTTGCGCTTTCCCGAAGTCGCCTTCGCTGGCCTTTAACCAGCACCGCGCCCTATGGAGCCCGGACTTTCCTCTCGGGGCGAAAGGCCCCGAGCGACTGCCCGACCGACCCGGCAGATGGGATTTTCCCCTCCCCCAAGGGGGAGAGAAACTTTTGGGGCGCCTTTGGGCGCCGCGATTTAAAAAATAACGCCGTCCTCCCCGCCCCTTTCCGGGGCCTCCATCGCGGCGGGGGGAAGGGCGTCGCCCTTCCCCAAAACGCCGGCCTTGCCCAGGCTAGCCGCGATCCCCGCCAAACGGTCGGCCTCCCGGTTGAATTCCCGACGCACGTGGGAGACGGACCAATTCTCAAAGCTGGCCAAAAGCTCTTTGGCCTTCTGGCAATAAGCCATTAAATGGGGGGCCCGCACCTTGTAGCGCCCGGAAATCTGCCGCGCGACGAGCTGCGAGTCCAAGCGGATATCCAGGTTCCTGACGCCCAAGGCCAGAGCCCGGCTCGCCCCGAGGATGAGGCCCTCCCACTCGGCCACGTTGGAAGTGCCTATCCCCAGGTAAGAGCCCATCCGCTCCCGCGGCGCGCCGTCCCCGTCAAAGAGCACGGCCCCGCACCCGGAAGGGCCGGGGTTACCCAAACTGGAGCCGTCGGCGTAAAGGACGTAACGCGGAAAATCCATGCGCGATCTCGCCTCGGAGGGAAAAAAGAGGAAAAAAGAGAAAAAAAGAGGAAAAAAGAGGAAAAAAGAGGAAAAAGCCCCCCCAAAGCGGGAGCCGCCAGGGGGCCCCCCTCGATTTCTAGGGATGTCCGGACGCCTTGAATTTCCCCGCGCCGAGCAGGGACTGGAAACGCGCCTTCACGCCCCGGTCGGGCTTGGGCGCCGATTTCATCATCTGGATCCAGATGGGCTGAATGCGGGGCATGGTCACCATAAGGTCTTTGATAAAATTCTGCAACTTTTCCACGGGCAGGGAGAGCGTGGGGAGAATAAAGGAAAGATCGAGGTCCAAGGTCTCCATTTTCATGGGAAACCCCGCCTTGTGGGCCAGATTGTCGGCCAGGGCCACCAAGGCCGCCACTTTTTGGTGGCGGGGAGCCTCCTCGGGGTTATGGTGATATAAAATGCCCTCCTGGAAGATCTCCGGGAGATTCCAGTTGCGGGCCAGAAGAAAGCCGATGGCGCCGTGCTTGAGGCCCAAGGCGGCCTCCGCCTCAAAAAAGGACATTCCCGCGCTCACCAGCTCCAAAAGCTGCTGGAACTGCAGCGGAAACTTGGAGACGAGGATAATGAGGCCCAGCTCGTGCAAAAGACCCGTGATCATGGCCTCCGAGGCCTCGGCCACCCCGGTGATGGCCGCCAGCTCCCGGGCTATCCAGGAGACGGCGAGGCTGTGGAGCCACAGGCCTTCCCCGTCAAAGCCCGCCGGCACCTGGCTTAAATCGAAGGTTTCCGAGAGGCCCAGGCCCATGGCCATAAATTCCAGTTCCTTGAAACCTATCACCAGGATCGCCCGGTGGAGGGAGGAAACGGGGCTCTCCAAAGAATAGAAGGCGCTGTTGCTAAGGCTGATAACCTTGGCCGCCAGGGCCGGGTCCTGCTCCAGGACCTTTTCCAGGTCGCTCGGGAGGGTGTTTTCGTCGACGAGGAGGCTTAACAGGGTATAGGTGGTCTTGGGAAGGCTCACCAGCCTCCCGATATCCGGCAGGCGGTGGAGCACCTGGGGATCGATCGCGCTCTCCAGGTCATCTACGAGGGAATTTACCTGAGGAGAGTCTGTCACGGAATAAAACCTTGATGAGCCATGAAGCCGCGCCCCCGGGTCCCGGGGAGCGCGCGAAACGCGCCCCAAAAGCCTTTAAAAAAGTCTTTAGGTTGGCGCGCTCCCCGGAGCGACTCTTGGGGATTCCGGGATTAGCGAAGGACGCCGGTCGAGACCGGTCTTAGCCCTTCTCCCCCGCGAGCCGACGCCCCGACTCGTTGTCAGAAGCGCGCGATTCATCCCCGAAGCGAGCTTCTGGGGCTTTCTCGCGCGAGGAAGGTAAACTTGGGCCCGGGGGGCCCCCGCGCCGGGAGGCCCCCCCAGGCCGTCGCGAAGGGTCTTGAAACCCTTTTAGACATTATGGCATAGCGCGGCCCTAAATAAAAGCGCTCGCTTGGGGCCCCCCGCGGCCTTGGGAGGCGCGCCTAGAGCCCGACCGCCCGGGATTTGACCAGTTCCACGGTCTCTTGGAGCAGCGTCCGGCCCCGCTCCTCCAGAAAGTCCCTTTTAGTCTTGAGGGCTTGGCGGAGTTCCGCGTCCGCGAGGGAGGGGAGATTGACGTCCACCTGCAGCAGCGCGGCCCGCAGGGCCGCCTCCAGAATAATCGCCGCCACCGCGCCGTCGTTGACGGCCGCGGCGTTCCCGTAGGAGGCCAGGCGGTTGTTGGCGAGGAGCAGGTCAAAGCTTTTTTGGGCTATCTCCAGGGGCGCCAAGGCCGCCTGGGCGCTCGCCGCGTCCAGGGCCAGGCGCCGGGCGGCCTTTTGTTCCTCCGTCCCCTTGGGGAGCCTTAAGGCCTCCATAAAATTGGCGAAGGCGTCCATGTCCGCGTAGGTGAGCTTTTTAAAGTCCTCGATGCCCTCCAGAAAGAGCGTGGCCATTTCCGTGGCCTCAAGCCAGTATTCCTCGTAGCCGACCTTGTTTTGGGTGAGGTTGGCCACCATGGCCCCCATGGAGGCCCCCAGGGCCCCGGCCATGGCGCTCACGCTTCCGCCCCCCGGCGTCGGGGACTTGGAGGCGGCGACGGCCAGGATTTCGCTAAAAGGCCTTTCGTAAGTCAGTTTCGGCATGAACATTCGCCAATCCTTAAAAGACAACCGTTCGCGGGCGCGCCGCGGGGAAATGGGGGAAACGCGCGCCTCAAGAAAGAGCGGGGGGCGCTCGCGCGCGCTTGGGGGCGCGCCGCGGGCCCCTTGACCGCTTCGCGCCCCCGCGCGTTCCACGATCTGATAATTGTAATTTTTTCGCGAACTAACTATTGTTCTTTTAAAAAGCGTATTTATTTTCTATTTAAAAAACGCGTTTATTTCCGCGCCGGCGCGGCGGCGCGCCGCCGGGCCGCGCCTTCCTTTTTTAGGCGCTCATGGAGTCCAGAAACTCCTCGTTGGATTTACTGCCGCGCATCTTGTCGAGCAAAAACTCCATGCTGTCCACGGGATTTAAGGGGCTGAGGAGTTTTCTTAAGATCCAGACGCGGTTGAGCTCTTGGTCCGAAAGGAGCAAATCCTCCTTGCGGGTGCCGCTCCGGTTGATGTCCATGGCGGGAAAGACCCTCTTATCGCTGAGTTTGCGGTCCAAATGGATCTCCATGTTGCCCGTGCCCTTGAACTCCTCGAAGATAACCTCGTCCATGCGGCTCCCCGTGTCGATCAGGGCCGTGGCGATAATGGTGAGGGACCCGCCCTCCTCCACGTTCCGCGCCGCCCCGAAAAAGCGTTTGGGCCGATGCAGGGCGTTGGAGTCCACGCCGCCCGAGAGGATCTTCCCGGAGGGGGGAACCACGGTGTTGTAGGCCCGGCTGAGGCGCGTGATGGAGTCCAGGAGAATGACCACGTCCCTTTTGTGCTCGACCAGCCTCTTGGCCTTCTCGATGACCATGTCCGCGACCTGCACGTGGCGGGTGGCCGGCTCGTCGAAGGTGGAGCTGATGACCTCGCCGGAGACCGAGCGCTGCATGTCCGTCACTTCCTCGGGCCGCTCGTCGATGAGGAGCATGATGAGAGTGACGTCCGGATGGTTTTTGGTGACGCTGTTGGCGATGTTTTGGAGCAGAATGGTTTTGCCCGTGCGGGGGGGCGAGACGATGAGGCCCCGCTGGCCTTTCCCGATGGGGGTCATCATGTCCATAATGCGCGTGGAGTAATTCTTGGTGTCCGTCTCCAGGCGGATGCGCTCCTCGGGGTAGAGCGGGGTGAGATTGTCGAAGAGGATCTTGTCGCGGATCACTTCCTCGGGATCCTCGAAATTGCACTGCTCCACTTTCAGGAGGGCGTAATAGCGCTCCGTCTCCTTGGGGGGGCGGATCTGGCCGGTCACGGTGTCGCCGGTCCGGAGGCTGAAACGCCTAATCTGGCTCGGGGAAACGTAGATATCGTCGGGGCCAGGGAGGTAGTTGGACTCGGGGGCGCGCAGAAACCCGAAGCCGTCCGGCAGGGTTTCCAAAACGCCGCCGCCGAAGATCATGCCGTTTAACTCCGTCTGGGCCTGGAGGAGCGCGAAGATGAGCTCCTGTTTCCGTAGGGAGGTGGCGTTTTCAATTTTGAGTTCTTTGGCGAGGGCGTTCAAGTCCGCGATCTTCAGCTGTTTGAGCTCGGACAGGTCCATTTTTTCCGTCAGCAGGGAATCTTTGGGGCTGCGACTTTTAGGCATGGCTGAATATTCGCCGCGCGCGGCGCGCCGCGGCGTCCTCCGTGGGGGGGGGCGCGCGGGGCCATAAGGCCACTGGCGCGCGCGAAAGGAAGTGGGGAGGGCTGCCCCTTGCGGGGGCGTTAGAATCGCTTACTTGACATACTCCCCGGAGCGAGCTCCTGGGGATTCCGGGATTAGCGAAGGACGCCGGTCGAGACCGGTCTTACCCCTTCTCCCCCGCGAGCCGACGCCCCGACTCGTTGCGAGAATCGCGCGATTCATCCCCGAAGCGAGCTTCTGGGGCTTTCTCGCGCTAGGAAGGTAAATTCGCTTCAAAAAAAAGGAGGGGAGACGCCCTCGCGAAGCGCCGCCCGGAAGCCTCCGCGCGAAAAGGAACGAGTGGAAGGGCGAAGCTTTCCGGGGATATGGTGGACGCAATCCATAAAGGTGATTTCTCGTAAGTTAGTTTCCCCGATCGGGGCGGTTCTGTCAAGTGAGCGCAATCGAGCGTTAGTTTCCAAAGACCGCGGGCCGTCAATCCCCCGCGCGGGCGCCCGCGCCCTCGCGCGCGGGAACGCGCGCGGGAAAAATAAAGCGTCCGCGCCGGGGCGCGCGCAAAGGCGCCGCGCGGTCGGGGGAGGATTCCCCGCGCGCGGGAACGCCGCTAAAAAAGAATATTTAATAAAAAAGGCGCGGAAAAAAACAAAAAAAAGCGAAAGCCCGCGCGGGGTTTAACGAACGATCGACGACAAAGCGACGACAAAGCGACGACAAAGCGGCGACAAAGCGACGGTAAAGCGACGGTCAAGCGACGGTCAAGCGACGGTCAAGCGACGACGGAGCGGCGACGGAGCGGCGAAAAAAAAGACGGCGAGGAAGAAAAAGAGAGAGGGAAAGCGAGGGTCCGGTCGCGCCCCTCTTGGCGCGAGAAGAGGCTTAAGGCGGGCGGGGCGAGGGTCTGGGGAGGGAAAGCGGGCTTTTTAAAAAAGCGCGCGCGGACAGTAAGCGAACGGAAAAAAGCGCGAGGGGGATAAAAAGCGAGAGGCGCGGGATGGCGGGAAGGGCGCGGGGACGCGCCCCGAAGACGCGTTCCGCGCGACGCGTTTTCCAAAGAAAGAGATGGGCTTTCCCCTAAGGGGAAACGGGCGGAACGGTTGAAGAGAGGGAGGCGCGCGCGTTAAGGGTTTCCCAAGGAAGTCCCGTTAAAGTGGAAGCCTCAGGCGCGCGGGAAAGGAAAGGCGCCGCGAAAATAAATCTTCATTTAATTATGCGTAAATATAAGGCGTTGGCGGGCAATTGTCAAGAATTTAAAAGAGAGATCCCCCACGCGCGCTTTTTCGCGCGAAAGTCAATATTTACGCGAATTTTCGCGTTTTTAAAAAAACCGCCGCGGCGCGCGGCGCCGAGTCGTTTTCCGCGCTGGGGGCGTGTCCCCCCAAAGATCCGCGCGCCGGCGCCTTTTTAGCTTAAAGTTTTGGGATCCCGCGCGGCGTCGGCGGAAACGCTCGCCTCCGCGGGAGCGGAATCCGCGTCCGCTAAAAAGCCCCCGCCCAAGTCCATCTCCTCCAAAGGAAGGTCGGCGTCCGCGCCCTTGGGGATTTCCATCCGCCCTTTCAGAAGCAGCTCCAAAAGGATCTCCTTAATCTTCGCGATCTCCGCGCCAGGGGCGTTATAGGGGAGGAAAAAGGCCATCCAAGGCGGGATTTCCATGGGACGGAGGTTTTTCCGGGCCAGGATGGACAGAGCCTCGGCGAGCGCGGCGGCGTCGCCCCCGAAAAGGGCGGCCGCCGCCCGGGTCCGGGGGCTTAAAAGCCTTAAGGCCATATTGACGACTATGACCCCCAAATAGCTCCCGCTCCAAACGGCCAAGCCGGCCAGGCCCCAGAGGGCGGGCTGGACGGTCGCGGGGTAACCCCAAAAAAGTCCCAGGGAATTGAAAAGAATCAGGGTCGTGGGCGCGGCGAGGCCCACGCAGGACAAGCGCAGAACCAGCTCGTTGGCCTTCAGGGAGAACTGGCGCGCGGTCAGGCACGCCACGATCTCAAATTTGAGGGCCCGGGGAGTCAGAAGGTAGAGAAGCTTTTCCGGGACGACGAGCCGGTCGCCCAAAAAAGAGGGCTCTTTGAGGCCCGGCGCGTCCCCCGCGTCAATCCAAATGTCGCGCTTCAAGGGTTCGCGGCGGAAAATCCGCGCCGCGAAGAGCCGGTCGATCTCGCCGCTTATTTCGCCCTCCGCCGGGCGGCGATAGACGCGGGGGCGTAGGCGGAAACGGGCGCGCGGCCACAGGGCCCACAGGAGGAAGGGCGGAAAAATCCACGCCAAGCTCGCGAAATACCACCAGCGCCCGGCGAGGAGGGAGAGCGTCCAAAAGAAGAGGAAGGTAAAGACGGTCCCCAGAAGCCAGATGGCCAACAATGGCCCCGCCACGGCCTTAAGGCGCGCGGATAAATTCCGGGAGTCCAAGCCGAAGGCGGAAGCGAGGGAAGAGCGCAGGAGCGCGGGTGGCGTTTTGACCAAGGCCCAAAGGAGCCAGTTCCCCCCGATCGCGCCCAGGAGCGCGGCCTCCCCTGGTCCCCATAATCCTTCGCCAAACCGCAGAAAAAGGTTGGAGAGACCTCCCACGCTCAAAAGGATAACGAGCGCTTCCGCCACCCGGGCGAGGATTGCCAGGCAAAAGTCCGTCAGGGCGTAAATGGAGGCCCTCCCCTCCGGGTCCGTCTGGCGATAGAGCGCTTGGAACATGGCTTTTCCACCTCGCCCGCGTCCCCTCCCCTGAGGCGCGGGGGCCCCGCGCCTCAGGGGAGGGGACGGGGAGTCAAAATTAAAGGCCGTAGGCCTGAATCTTGGTTATCAGGGCGCGCCGGGACAGGCCCAAGAGGGCGGAGGCCTTGGTGCGGTTGGCCTGGCAGTCCCGCAAGGCCCGGGAAATTATTTCCTTTTCCGCCTCCGCGGTGACGGCCCGCAAAGAGCTTTTGAGATCAATCCAGGCGGCGGGGAGGCGCACCAAGAGGTCGTCGCCCCCGGCGGGCGCCGCGGCGCCCGCCGGGGCGGCGCCGAAGAAGAGATCGGCGGGCCCGATAAGCTCCCCGTCGCTCATGATGGCCGCTTGCTCCAAAAGGTTCCGGAGGGCCCGGACGTTGCCGCCGAAGGTCTGGAGGCAGAGGGCCTTTAAGGCGCTCGGGGAGAGTTTTTTGGGGCCGAGGCGATTTTTGGCGACCGCCTCGGAGAGAAAATAGGCGGCGAGCGCGGGGATGTCCTCCCGCCGCTCCCTTAAGGGGGGCATGGCCAGGCGGATGACGTTTAAGCGGTAATAGAGGTCCTCCCGAAAACGCCCTTCGCGCACCTCCTGGGGGAGGGATTTATTGGTGGCGGCGACGACCCGAAGGTCGACCTTGCGGGGGGCGTTTTCCCCGACCCGCCGGAATTCCTCCTCCTGGAGGACGCGCAGGAATTTGACCTGCATCTCCAAAGGGAGCTCGGAGACCTCGTCGAGGAAAAGGGTTCCCCCGTCGGCCTCGGCGATGAGGCCCGTCTTGGCGCGGTCGGCCCCGGTAAAGGCCCCCTTGGCGTGCCCGAAAAACTCGCTCTCCATGAGGTTCGCGGGGATGGCCCCGCAGTTCACCGCCACGAAGGGCCGCTCGCGCCGGGGCCCGTTGAGGTGGACGCTCCGGGCCGCCAGTTCCTTGCCGGTCCCGCTTTCCCCGGTGATCAGAACCGTCGCCTTGGCGTCCGCGACTTTGGCGATAAGGTCAAAAACCTGGCGCATGGCCGGGCTTTCCCCTAAAAAGACCTCGCCGTCCAGGCGGGCGGCGATCTGTTTTTTCAAAAGCTTGTTCTCGGCGACGAGCCGGGCCCGCTCCAGGGCCTTTTCCAAAACGAGGACGATTTCCTCCTCGTTGAAGGGCTTGGAAATATAATCGTAGGCCCCGGCCTTCATGGCCAAAATGGCCGTCTCCATGGTCGCGAAGGCCGTGACCACGATGACGATAATGTCGGGCTCCAGTTCCTTGAGCCGCGAGAGGAGCCCCAAGCCGTCCACCCCGGGCATCTTGAGGTCCGTGATGACCGCGTCGAAACTGGCCTCCTGGAACTTCCCTAGGGCCTCTTCCCCCGAGGCGGCCGTCTCGCAGGCGTAGCCCTTCTTCTTGAGCATAATGGACATGATCTTCCGGATATGCTCTTCGTCGTCCACAATCAGAATATGGGGATTGGCGGCGGTCACTCGACGCTCCTAGCCTCGGGAAAGGAGAGGACGAAACTCGCGCCCTCGCCCTCGTAGGCGCTCAGCTCGATGGTCCCGCGGTAACTGTCCACGATGCGCTGGCAGATGGCGAGGCCCAGGCCCGTCCCCTGGCCCGGGCCCTTGGTCGTGAAAAAGGGGTCGTAGACCCTTCTCTTGACCTCGGGGCTCATGCCCGGCCCGTTGTCGGAGAGGCGCAAGGTGACGCGCCCGGGCTCTTTGCCGACGGCGACGGACAAAGTGGGCGCGGGCTCGATCTGGCTCTCCATGGCCTGGGCGGCGTTCATGGCGATAATGATGACCGCCTGGGCCAAATGGTCCCGGTCCATGGTCACCAAATGGGGCGCGTGGGCCTCGTCCAGCGTAAAGAGGGTCCGCACGCGGCTGAACACCCTTTGGGCCTCCAGCATGCTCATGATCCTGGGGACGTGGGCCGCGAGATCCAAAGTTTCCGCGAGCCCCTGGCTCGGGCGGCTATAGTCCAAAAGCTCCTTTAAGATTTTCTGGATGCGGCCGGTCTGGGTGAGAATGGCTCCGATATATTCCTGGCGCTCCGCCCCGTCTTCCACCCCCGCCCCCAGGATCTGGGCGTAACCCGAGATAGTGGAGAGAGGATTGCCGACCTCGTGGGCCACCCCCGCCGCCAAGACCCCGATGGAGGCGAGCTTTTCGGAGTGCAGAAGTTGCCGCTCGAGTTGGCGCCTTTCCGTCAGGTCGCTCACCATGAGCATCCAGCTGGCGCCGCCCTCCCCGCCGGAGACCCCGGCGCTGGAGGAGGAAATGAGGACCACCCGCCTTTCCCCGGCGCTGTTGAGCAAAGTGGCCTCGAAGACCCGGTCCGCGGGGGGCGGCTCCCCCGGGGCCCACTCGGCCAGGGCGCTTTCTTCCTCCAAAAGAGCGCGAAACTCCTGGCCCAAGAGCCATTCCTTGGTCCAGCCCCACTGACCCGCCTTGCGGTTGGAATAGGTGACGCGCCCCCAACCGTCGAGGGTAAAAATGGCGTCGTTGGCGGTTTCGAGGAGCCGCTCCAAATAGCTGGAACTCTCCCGGGCCCTTCTCTCGGACTCTATCAGCTTGGCGTTGGCGCTGGAGAGATCGTCAAAGAGCTGGACGTTGTTTAAAGCGGCGCTGGCCTGGTCCGCCATGATGGAAAGCATGCGCTCGTTTTCCGGGGAAAAGGGCTGGTCGGCGGGCCGGGAGAGAATCATGACCCCCAAAAAGCGGCGCCGCACCAGAAAAGGCGCCAGCGCCAGGGAGCGGGGGCCGTCCCCGTCCCGGGCCAAAGGGTCGAGGGAGGCGGGGGCCGTGGGAACGATGAGGAGCCGGGGAAACTCGCCCTCGTCCGGAACGAGGGCGGCGAGGGAAAAAGGCGCGGCCTCCTCGCCCTCAAAAAAGCGAAATTCCTCCCGATCCGCCCAGTAGGCGGCGCGAAGCCTTAAGTCCCCGCGCGTTGGGGCCTCCTGATCCTTTAAGAGAAGCGCCAAATGGTCCACCATGACCTCGTGGGCCACCGCCGCCATCAGCGCCGCGGCCAAGGCCTCCACGGAAAGCGTGGTCCGGAGGGCGTCGCCCACCCGGCGGACCAGCGAGAGCTCCTCCAGCTTTTGGTCGTAGCGCTCGTAGATCTCCGTGAGGGTGCTCTTATAGATCTCCAGCTTGGCCTCAAGCTCGTCAAAGCGTTTTTCGTCCATGCCCCCAACCCGCGTCAAAAAAGCGCCCGCCGCCGCGCCCCCCCTAGAAGAATTCCCCCAAAACGATGGTCTCGTCCCGCTCCGGGCCCACGGAGACGAGGCCCAAGGGAACGCCCACGGCCTCTTCCAGGGCCTCCAGGTAGACCCGGCAGTTCCGGGGGAGATCGGCGAGGGCGCGCGCCCCGGAAATATCCTCCGCGAAGCCCGGAAAGGAGCGGTAGACGGGCTCGACCCGCGCCAGATCCCGGATATCGGAGGGCGGATAGAGCAGCTCCTCCCCGTCCAGGCGGTAGGCGACCGCCATTTTGATCTCGGAAAAACCCGCCAGAACGTCCAGTTTCGTGACCGCCGCCCAAGTCAAGCCCGAAAGGGCGGCCGCGGCCCGCGCGACCACGCAATCAAGCCAGCCGCAGCGCCGGGGCCTCCCCGTGGTGGCCCCGTACTCATGGCCGACCTCGCGCAGCCGCTCCCCTTCCGCGCCTAAAAGCTCCGTGGGAAAAGGGCCTTCCCCCACCCGGGTGGAATAGGCCTTGACCAAGCCCGTAATCTTCCCCAAAAGCGCCGGGGCCACCCCGGCCCCGGTGGAGGCCCCACCGCTCACGGTGCTGGAACTGGTGACGTAGGGATAGGTTCCGTGGTCGATGTCCAGTTGGGTCCCCTGGGCCCCCTCGAAAAGGATCCGCAGCCCCCGCGCCAGGGAATCCTGGATAATTTTCCAGGAGTCGCGGATAAAGGGCGCGAGCTTCTGGCCCCATTCCTGGCCCAAGGCCACCATGGCGTCGAGGCTTACGGGCTCCAAGCCGTAAAGATGGGTAAAAAGGGCGTTTTTTTCCATGAGGGCCTGGCCCAGCTTCTCCCGCAGGGACTCGGGATGGAGGAGATCGGCCATCCGGAGGCCCTTGCGGGAGGCCTTGTCCTCGTAGGCCGGCCCGATGCCCCGGCCCGTGGTCCCGATCTTCAGCGTCCCTTCCGGCCCCATCCCCGGCAGGGGCCTTTCCCGGGCCCCGTCGAGGGCCTTGTGGTAAGGGAAAATAAGGTGGGCCTTGTCGCTGACCTTGAGGTTGTCGGGGGAAACCCGCACGCCCCGAGCGCGCAGGGCCTCGATTTCGCCGATAAGGGCCTCCGGGTCCACCACCACCCCCGAGGCGATAACCGTCATTTTTTCCGGGCGCAGGATCCCCGAGGGAACCAAGTGCAGGGCGTAGGTCTCCCCGCCGACCACCAGGGTGTGCCCGGCGTTGGCGCCGCCCTGAAAACGGACGACGACGTCGGCCTTTTCCGTCAGCAGATCGACGATTTTGCCCTTGCCCTCGTCGCCCCACTGAGTTCCGATAACTACCGCTGAAGTCATAAAAACAACCGCCTCTCGCGAAGAATCGCCCTCAAAACTCCTTATTATAACGAACGCCCGCGCGAAAATGCAAAAATCGGCGCTCCTATCGCTTTTTCTCTCAAAAAGCCTTGGGGAGGGCCGGAAGCGCGCTGGCGCGAAATTTAGGAGATTTAAGACAAGGCGGCGCGCGGGGGGGCGGCGCTTGGGGAGGGAGAGTGGCGCGCGGGGCGGGTTCCCTCCCGCCCCGGGCCTCGCGCGAGGCCCGGCGCCGAAAGGAAATCTGGCGGAAAAATAAGGTGGGTTACAAGGAAAGTCCAGATAATTTATGGAGGATATAAAAAGAGCGCCCGCGGGCCGCGTCGCGCCTCGCTTACGCGCGCGGTCGGCGGAACCCCAAGCCAAAAATGGGCCTCCCCGCAAGGGGCCTCGCCTGGCTTCGCCCGGAATGGGATGGAAGGTTGAGTTTTGAGATTTTGGGTTCCGGGCCAAAAAAAGAAAGCTATCGGTTGGGGGGGAAGGGGGCGGAGAGACCCCGCTCCCCCAAGGGCTTTGGGACCCCCAAGGGGGCCCCAAGCCGGGGGAGTCTGGCTAAGAAAAAAAGGGGGGGTTAAAAAAGAGTTCCCAGACCGTTAAAGAAGGTAAAAAAGGGCGCGGTCCTTTCTCGGACCCTCGCTAAAAGGGGAAAGGCCGCGGAACCTCAGCCTTTGGCCTCCGCGAGTGGGCCGCGAGCTTCGGCGCCTGGAATTTCACGTTTGGGTTGGGTCGAAAATAAGGGCTCCAGGCTATTTGGCTTGGGCTTTGAGGGATGGCCCGCGCTCGCGCGCGGGGCCATCCCTCGCGCGAATTTAGTAAGGGCGCCGCGGCCCGTCGAGGACGAGTTCGCGCCTATCCTTGCGCTTGCCGCGGTTTTGGCGCGGATCGCGCGGCCTGGAGGCGGGGAAGCCGGACGCGGGCGCCTCGCCCGCGTCCGGAGCGTAGCCGGCGGCGACCCGGGCCAGCTGGGCCGCGGAGGGGGCGGCGGGCCGCGCGGGCCGCGCCGGGGCGACCCGCGCCTTGGGGGAGAGAGGGCGGCGCCGCGCGGGCTTCGGCGGCGCGTCCACGAGGCGCACCGTCGCGTGACGGATGAGCTGGGGCTCGCCCTCTTGAGGCGAGGTCTCGACGAAAGCGAAGCTTTTAGCCTGACAGGCGGCGAACTTATGGAGCGAGTAGTCCTCCAAAAGCTTGACGAGTTCGGGCGAGGGCGGCGCGCCGCTCAAGCGGGCCAAGCCGACGTGGGGGGAAAATTTATTTTTCTCGCTCGGCAGGCCGGCTATTTTGCGGACGATGGAGTCCAATCTCTGGCGCAGGGCGTTGAAATGGACGTTATGCTTGAGCCCGACCCAAAGAAAGCAGGGGTGGTGGGTCTTTTTGTGGAGATAGCGCCTCAGGCCCTTCAGCGTCACGCCGAAGGAGTGGAAGCGGACGTCTTCCAGCGCGGCGGCGATGGGTCGCGCCAGGCTCTCGGGAATGTTGGGGTAGTAACCCAAAGTGAGATGGGGATTGCGGAAACTCGTGTCCCGAATCTCGGGGACGTTTTCCTTGAGCCGGTCAAAAGGAGCGGTGACGGAAGGGTCGATGGGGATCGTCAGATAAAAATTCATCCGCCGGGGCGACTCTTTGGAAATGGGGGCCTGGGTAAGGTTCATTTTTTATTCCTTTTTTTAAGGTTAAAAAACATGATGATATGTCGTCCCAAATCAAACGCAAATATCGCCTCGGGATTAAGGCTTTTTTGAATTTGATTTTATACAATCACCATAATAATCCTTTTTATCTCGGCGTCAAGCGAAATTTCACTTTTACGCGCTTAAAAATTTTTTTTCTTGGGAAAAATTAGGGTGGTGACGTCTAATAAGGGACGATCCAGAAAATTCGGAAAAATTCGGAAAAATTCGAGAATCTCCGGAGGGCCTATAGGCTATGGCTTTCCGTTTTTCCCCGCGGGCCCCCAAAAGGGCTCCGGCGGGGCGAAAAAAGCCTTCGCGGAGCCCATGGATCGCTAAAGTCAAAAATTCCGCGCGATATACGCCCTAAAGGCGCGCGATAGGCTCAAAACATCCCCAATCGGCTCTTAAAATCGCTAAATTAGCCTTAAAGCGCCTTAAAAATATCTATTATGGCTAAATAGCCAATATCGCGCGAAAATAGCGTTTCCCTGGGCCTAAAAGCGTGAAAAAAAGAGACTCCCGCCTTCGCGTTTATTCCTAATTAAGATCATTTAGCCTCATTTTTTTGACGCGAAAGGCCCCCTTCGCGCCCCGCGCGCGCGAGGTCGCGCGCGGAGGGCGGCGGCGGGACTTTTTTGAAGGCGTCGCGGGCCGACCGCGCGCGCTCTTGGGCCTTGGCCGCGCCGCCCCCTTAAGAGTCGCGAGGGGGACGGGCGGGCTCTTTTGAGCCCGCCCGCCGCGGAGAGCTTTCCGCGAGGGCCTCTTCCTTATGGCCAATCCGGGGACTCAATCTGGCCCAATGAGAGCGCTCGAGGGCTTTTAAATTTTTTGGCCCCTCGTCCGCGGCGGGATTTTTTTTGGGGGTTTCCTGATTTCGCCCCCTTGAAGGGAAGAGGGGCGGACGCGCCGCTCCATTAAGGGACCCGGGGGGGGAGGCGGGCTCTTTTGAGTTCCGCCGCGCGCCCGCCGGAGAGGGCGATCCTCCGCGCGAGGGCGAGGGCCTCTTCCTTGAAGCGATCCGGGGACTCAATCTCGCCCAGGTCATGGGCGCGCTCGAGGGTTTTTTTATTTTTCCCGCCCGCGGGCCCGCCGAGATTCGCGAGACTTCCCCGCTTTCGCGCCCTTGAGGGGGAGAGGAACGGACGCGCCCATTAAGGGAGGCGAGGGGGGCGGGCTCTTTTGAGCTCCGCCGCGCGCCCGTCGGAGAGGGCGATCTTCCGCGCGAGGGCGAGGGCCTCTTCCTTGGACTCGATCTGGCCCAGGTCATGGGCGCGCTCGAGGGCTTTTTTTATTTTTCCCACCCGCGGGCCCGCCGGTATTTTCAAGGCTTCCATGATTTCGCCCCCTTTAAGGGGAGAGGGCCGGACGCCCGCCGCGCCGCCCACGGGCTCCAAAAATTCCTCCAAACTCCAGGGGAAACGTTCCGGCCAGGGGCTACGCCCGTTCCAGTCGGCGGCGACGACGGCCCAAAAGTCCGCTAAATTGGCCTCGGGGGCCAAATAGCGACCGATGGCCCGTAAATCCGCCGCCCCCGGCGTTTTAAACGCCAAATCCATGTGCCTGGCGATCAGTTTGCGTACCGGCCTGATTGTCTTGGAGGGCGCCCCAATGCCTCGCAGAAAAGCGGTGGCCCCTTTGACCCCCCAAGCCGCGTGGTCCGGGTAATAGGTCGCCTTGCCCGTCAAGGGGGAGAGAACTGGCGCGACTAAGCCTTTGCCGACGTCGTGCAGGAGGGTGGCGAGCCTTAAGGCGACTTGCGGCGCGCCCGGGGGGAGCGCTGACTCCTCCAGGGCCTGGAGCGCCAACACCGAATGGTTCCAGACGCTCCCTTCCGCGTGAACGGCCCAGCCCTGCTCCCGCCAGAGGAGGGCCTCAAGTTCCGGGAAAAAATTAATAAGGCCGCTTTCCCGCAAAAACCTGAGGCCCAAAGAGGGCCGGGGGCTCTGGGCCCAGAGCCGCCACTCCCGCCAGAGCCTTTCGCGGGGAACCTCTTTTAAGAGGGGATAGAATTCCCGCGCGTCCTTCAAGAGGCGGGGATGGGCCGTCAGCTTCCCTTTGGAGACGAGCGTCATGGCTCGCAGCGCCCTTAAGGGATCGTCCTTGAGGCTCGCGGGGGAGACCGGAAAAAGGGATTTGGCCGCGATGTCTTTCAAGCCCCCCAAGGGATCCTTAACCTCGCGGGTCAGGGGATCTATATAGATGGCGTTGACGGTGAAATCCCTTCTCAAGGCGTCGGCCCGCAGTCCCCACTCCGTCCAAGGGAGAGGCGCGGCGCCCTCCCCCGCCTGAGGCGCGCTCGCCTCCCAATCCTCTCCTTGGACCCTTAAGGCGCGCAAGGGAACCGCGCCCGCGCCCGCCCGGCCCCTACCGCGCCAGATTTCCCGGCCCAGGGGCGCGAAGATCTCCCCCAGAGCCTCCCGCGAGAGCCCGAAGGCCACTAAATCCAGGTCCGCGCCCGCCTCGGGGGGATACGCGCCGACGATATCCCGCGCCCGGCCGCCCACTATTAATAGTCTGCCGCCCCGCGCGGAGGCGCGGCGGGCCGCTTCCAGGAGAAACTTGTCGTCGCTGGCGAGAGCTTGGCCAGGGGAAAGACGCATCAAAAACCTCGCCGCCGCGCGAAAAAGCGCGCGACTCCCCTATTCTACCCCAAAAGCCGCGCGCGCCCCCCTTCCCCCGGGGAGGGGGAAAAAAGGCGCGGGGCTTAAAAGGAGAGACGCGCGCGGGAGCGCGGGGGAGGCTTTCTAGCCGAAGATTTCCTTGGCCAGGAAGAGCGCGCCCACGATCCAGACGGTGGCGGTCACTTCCTTGGATCTCCCGGCGAGGAGCTTCATTAGGATATAGAGAATCCAGCCCACGGCCATGCTGTCGGAAAGTTTCAGGGAAAAGGCGATGAGCGCGATAATGACGAAGGCCGGAAAAGACTCGGTAATGTCGTCGAACTTCAGGTCTTTGATGGACGAGAGCATATACAGGCCCACGAGGACCAACGCCGAGGCCACGGCGCTGGGGGGGATCGTCAAAAAGAGCGGGGAAATCAGAAGGCAGAGCGCGAAAAGGATCGCGACCGTCAGCGCCGTCAGGCCCGTGCGCCCTCCCTGGGCGACGCCCGCCCCGCTCTCGGCGTAGGTGGTATTGGGGGAAGTCCCCAGGACGGCCCCGGCCACGACTCCGATGGAGTCGGCGATAAAGGCTTTCCCGAGTTTATAGCGGTAGCGCTCGGCCTCCTGTTTTCCCATGACCGTAAAAAGGCCCAGGAAACCGGCCAAGCCGTCGAAGACTTCCATAAAGACCAAAGCCAAGACGATTCCCCAAAAAGCGCCGGTGGCAAGAGCCGAAAAATCAAAGCTCACGAAAATGGGGGATATGGACGGCGGAAGTTTCACGATTCCGCCCTGAAGGCTGTCGATGGGAGTCACCCCCATGGGGATCCCGATGAGGGTCGCGAGAATGATGCCCAAAAGAAGGGCGAAACGGACCTTCATGGCCAAAAGAATCCCGGTGATTAAAACGCCGATCACCGCCAGCAAGGGCGCGCCCGCGGTAATGGCGCCCATGGTGTACTGGCCCAGGGGAGGCGAGGGCGTCAGGATCCCGCTGTTGAAAAGCCCGATATGGGCGATCATGATCCCGATGCCCGCGGCCACCGCGATGCGCATGCTCTCGGGGACCTCCCTTAAAACCTTTTCCCGGGCCGGCGACAGAGAGAGGGCCACGAAAATGACGCCCGAGACGAAAACCGCCGTCAGGGCCTGGGAAACGGTTAGGCCCTGGCCCGTCACCAGGGACACGAAATAAGCGTTTAAGCCCATGCCCGGCGCCACGGCGAAGGGCAAATTGGCCACGAAACACATAATGAGGGTCGCCGCGATCACGGCGAGGACCGTGGCCGTGAAAACGGCGTCCTTCGGCATGCCCGCCTCGGAGAGGATCAGGGGATTGACGGCCATGACGTAAGCCATGGAAAGAAAGGTGGCCAACCCGGCGCTCAATTCCACGGAAGGGGTGGTGAAGTGTGCTTTCAGTTTAAACAAAACTCAAGACTCCTTATAAATATGGATCATATTTCGGTGGGGCTTTTACCGGAAAAAGCCCCGCGGGGCTCTTCCCGCGCGAGCGGGCCCGCTTCAAGGGGTCTTTGCCTTCAACCGCCTCGGCTGGAACGTCCAAAGGGAATCGCGCCCCTTGGAGGGATAAGGCTTGACCGGTCTTCTGACTTGGAGGTTACGGGTAATTTGGGGGAGCCTTCCCAGGGCCTTACGCTCCGACCCCAGTGACCGGCCCTTTATAGCGAAAAAGGGCGCCAGATGCCCTTCGTTACCAACCCTCCACACAGCGGCGGGTCCGTCAAGGAATCTAACCTTGTTCCGACAATCAAACCTATATAGCGATTTTAGGCGGCCTTTCGCCAAAATGTCAAGCCGCGGCCCCTCGCGCCGCCTCTCTCCCCTCCCGCCTCGCCGCCGCCGTGACGTCTCGCCGCCGCGGCCCCGCGCGAAGGGCCCAGGCGGCCCCGCGCGGGCGCGCGGGGGCCAAAGGGGATAGGGAGGGGGCGGCGCGTGGTTCTAAATAAAGCGCTCGCGCGCTCGCGGCTCGCGGCGCCGTCTTGACAGAGGCGAGAGCGGTAAGATAGCTTCTATGGCCGAGCCCCATTCGCTAGACCCGCGCGCCCCACGAAGGTCAAGGAAGGCCAAACTGAGGCGCCAATCCCCTAATTTAAAGACGGCGGAAATTGGCGCGCGCCTCGCTGGGGCTCGGGCTTGAAATCCGCCATGTCCGGATAGCGCGAGGCGGCGCCCTTTTAAAAATGGCGCGCGCTGGGACAAAGCGTCTTGGCCGTGGGAGAAACGATGCGAAGCTTAAGCGAATATTCCCCAACCGACTGGCGCGAGCGAGGCGCTCGTTCCACCGCCCTAGCCCTGGCCTCCCTGGCCCTACTCCTGGCCCTGGCCCCGCGCCCGTCCGCCGCCGTCGCCGGGCAAGAAGTGACGCTTACCGGACCGGTAGGCCACGCCATTTTCGGTAACGGCGATCCGCTATATGACTATAACGCCTCGTCTTCCGGAGATCCGTCCTCCCTGGAACTCCCACCCGACGGTAACGAGGTCAGGACCGTCGGCGCCGTCACCGTGAGCGGCTATATTTACGGCGGCGCCTACGAGGCCACCGTCTTAAACGTCTCGGTTGGAGGCAACCGGGTCATCGCCGAAGACGTCGGCCAGACCTTGACTGGCAATGGACATATTTTCGGAGGCTACGCCCACGCCGATTCCGGCGACGCCACGGCGCGGGGAAACTGGGTCATCGCCGCCGCCGGCGGCGCGGTGAACGCGCCCATCATGTACACGGAAATTTTTGGCGGCTTCGCCGAATCAGAGCACGGCGCCGCCCAAGCCGACGGCAACCAGATCGCCGCCGATGGCGGCGCGGTGACCTCGGCTTGGGAAATTTACGGCGGCAACGCCTTATCCGAGTACGGCGCTGCCCATGCCGACGGCAACCAGATCGCCGCGGTTAACGATGGCATGGTGACCGCGGCTCAAATGATTTACGTCGGTGTCGCCTATTCATCTTACGGCGAAGCCCAGGCCAATGGCAACCGGCTCATCGCCGATGGCGGCAAGATAAACGCTTACGGCGTTGCAGGCGGCCGAGCGAGAGGCGACGTTGTCACCGCCTCCAATAACCGCGTCGAGATTAGCGCCGGCGCGATAACCGGGGCAATTTATGGCGGAAGCGCGAATTCCCTTAGCGGAGACGCCACCGCTTCCAATAACCTCGTCGCCATTAGCGGCGGCGTGATTGGCGGGGGGGTAGTCGGCGGAGCCGCGGATTCCTATTCCAGCGGCTCTAGCGCCGCCTCCAATAACCGCGTCGAGATTAGCGGCGGCGTGAAAATAAGCGGGAATATAATCGGCGGAGCCGCGGGTTCCTATTCCAGCGGCTCTAGCGCCGCCTCCAATAACCGCGTCGACGTTAGCGGAACGCCGGATTTGACCGGGGCCAGTATTTACGGCGGCTATAAATACTATAGCGCCGGGGACGTTTTTACCGGCAACGTCCTAAACCTTAAAACTTCAGGCTTGATAGCGGCGGCCATCGCCAATTTTGAATTCCTCAATTTCTACCTGCCAGTGAGCGCGCGCGCCGACGACGTCATTCTCGCGATAAACGGCCAAGCCTCGTTCCAGGACCCCAATAATAGCTCCCGAACGTCCACCGTCGCCATGGCCATCCCCGGGGCGGCCACCCCGCTTAAGGCCAGCGAACGGATTATCCTTATTGACTCAGCGAACCCTCTGGATGGCTCGCCCGCCAACGGCGCGGTTGCCGCCGCCCAGGGAGTGGCCCTGACCCATGATTTCCGTCTCGACGCCTCGGGAAACCAACTGGTGGCCACGCTCGCCGG
>JAISCZ010000109.1 GCA_031265205.1 Deltaproteobacteria bacterium | reverse complement strand
GGGGGGCTATTTGAGCTCCAGCTCCGTTACCCCATCCCAGTCTTCCCCAGGGGGATTTTTAATGTAAGCGCGGCAGCGGGACATAAAAAACTCGGTCGCCCTATCGTCGGGACGGGCCGCCAGGGCCCGCTCAAAGCGGGCCAGGGCCCCGGCGAAATCCCTTTGGAAATAGCGCCGCAGGGCCCTTTCGAAAAAGTTAATCATGAGGGCGGTCTCCGGGCTAGTCTCGTCCCGTTTTCCCATGACCTCGTAAATATTCAGGCTCTTTTGTCGACCCACCACCCGCACCTTGTCCAGAGGACGGAAGACGATCTCGGCCGCCGCCAAAAGGGCCGTGGCCTCCGAGGCGATGATGGTCGTCTTAAAATACTTGTTGACCGACACCAGCCGGGAGGCCAGGTTCACGGCGTCCCCCATGACGGTGTAGGCCTTGTGTTTTTTCCCGCCGATATTGCCGGCGAGAACGGCCCCCGTGTTGAGGCCCATAAGGGCGTTGAGGGTGGGCTTGCCGGCCCGCGCGAGTTCTAGGTTCAGGGCCTCGATGCGCCTTCTCTGCTCCAAGGCCGACAGGCACGCCGAAACCGCGTGCCCCGGCTGGGAAAGGGGGACCCCCCACACGGCCATAATGGCGTCCCCCACGAACTTGTCCACGAAACCGTCGTAATTTTCGATGACGGAGGTCATGGTGTCGTAATAGAGATTGACTAAATCCACGAGATCCTGGGTGTCCATCCGCTCGCTAAGGCTGGTGAAACCCTCAAAGTCCGCGAAAAAGACCGTGCAAGCCTTTTTCTCGCCCCGCCGCGAGAGGATCTCGGGGTCGCTGATGATTTGCCCGGTGAGGGCGGGATCGAGGTAAAGGTTGAGGGCGCGGGAGCGAGTGTCGGCCAAAAGCCGCGTCTCCTTGTAGCGGATCCGCAGGTAAAGGAGGTGCGCGAGCAAGATGGCCACGAGGCCGGGCACCAATGGCAGATAGACGTAACGGTGGAAGGCGAAGAGCGCCGCGAGGGCGTAGAGGCCCATAAAGAGGGGCGGCAGAAAAGAGAGGGGATAGACCCCGCGCGGATCGGAAAGGAGAAGGGGCGCGAGGGCGATAAAGAGAACCCCCACGAAGAAAAGCCAGAGAACAAGGGGGGCGGGACCCTTTAAAAGCCTTCTTTGAAGTAGGGTGCCGATGGCGTGCGCCTGGATCTCCACCGCGGCCATTTCTTCCCATCCCGTGGAAAGGTAGCGCGAGACGGGGACGGGATGGCTGTCCAGGTTCAGGGAGCTGGTGTCGCCGATTATGGCCAGTTTCCCCTGAAAATGTTTTTTGAAAAAATCCAGTTCCCCGTCCAGGGCCCGCTGATAGACGTCACTGAAACTGAATTTCAAAAAAGAATCCCGATAGTCGATATAAAAATGATCGCCCGGGGGCGGGGCGAGTTCCCGGTTGACGGCCTTGGCCGCCAGGAAGGCGAAACCCAAGTACTCTTTTTCCGACGGGTCCTCCCAAAAGAGGGCGCAGTCGCGGACTTTCTGGTCGCGGTCCCGGGGGAGGTTGATGAAACCCAAATTGCCCCGGCCCATGATTTCGACGTAGCGGGGGGAAGGCAGGACCGGCGAGTCCCCGAGCCAGCGGAAGCCGTAGATGACCTGCACCCCGGCGCGGGCGGCCTTGGCGAAGGCGGCCCACCACGCCAGCTCGTCGCGGGGAGCGTAAAGGCGGCTTTCCGAGGGCGGCAGCGGTCGGTGGATGGCCACGGCCTTGGCCCCCGCCTGGATGAGGGAGTCCAAGATGGTCGCGTAGACCCCCGGGGAGAAGATCTCCGCCATGGAGCCCTGGGGCCGCGCGTGGGTCTGGTTGTCAATGGCGATAATGACGACGCCCGGATCGCTCCCGGCGCCAGCGCCCTTGGCGCGCGCTTCCACGAGGAAATCGTAGACCGTCCCCTCGAGGGGGAGATTGGTGCCGGGGAGGGCCAAAAGCGAGGCGACGGCGCTGAGGGCGAGGGTCCCCAAGAGGGTAATTTTCAGGCGCCTCGGCGAGGTTTTTTCCAAAAAGCCCCACAAGCGAGAAAACGTCCTACCCAAAGCTCCGGCCCCCCTTGGCGGCTTTTAAAGCCGCCTTTATCAGTCCTCCCGCGGAATCGCCTCCTCAATGCCCAATTCCTCGATGCCGTCCATTTCCAAGCCCGCCAGATCCTCAAAGCGGATGTCCAGGCCCAATACCCCCGCGAACTGTCCGGAGGCGTTTTTGATGGGTCCCGAGACGGTGATGCACAAGGCGCCGGTGAAGCGGGAGGTGTAAAAATCCGTCACGTGGACGCGCCCGTCCTCCTTAGGCTTGGCGAACCAGACCCTGTCGGAGAGGTTAGCCCCAACCTCCTGCTCGCCTTGGTAAAGCTCGCGGTCCGCGCTCGCGGCCACGTTGCGGGTGGTCATAATGCCCTGGCCGTCGGTTATGTACATAAACTGGACAAAGGGAATTTCCTCGGCCCATTTCTCCATGAGCGGCTCCTGCTTGGCGGGTTCCATGCTCCGGGTCAGGGGATTTTCGATCATCTGCAAGACGAGATCGTGGGCGAGTTCCCGGGCCTTCTGCTTGAGCCGGTCGAAGGGCGAGAGGAAGACCTTGGGCATGTGGCGCGAGGCGAGCCTCTCGAGTTCGCGGTTGCTCATGTTGGTGAGGCGCCCGCCCTCGTATTCCTTCTGAACGTCTCGGCTCATCTTCAGGACCGCCGGGTCCTTCTTGTCCACTTCCCGGCCCCCGGTGAGGTGCAGCCGTTGGTTGAGCCAATAGGCCAATCCCGCGGCGCCGCTCTTGTCGTTGATCCCGATGGTGGGAGGCCGGCCCAAAATGGCGCGGGTATCGAAAATATTGTAGATTTCCTCGTTCTTCAAGAGCCCGTCCGCGTGGATCCCCGCGGAGGTGCTGTTGAAGTCGCGGCCCGCCAGGGGATAGTTGGGGGGAATGGCCACGCCCAGATGGCTCTCGAAATAGGCCGCGAGCTCGGCGATGGCCGTCAGGTCCACCCCCGGGGACTGGCCCACCAGGGACGCGCGCTCCACCAAGAGGGCCTCGATGGGCGTATTGCCGGTGCGTTCCCCGAAGCCGAAAAGAGAGCCGTTGATGGCGCCCAGGCCGTAGAGCCAGGCCGTGGCGGCGTTGTTGAAACCCTTGTGGAAATCGTTGTGCCCGTGCCACTCCAGGCAAGAGCCGTCCACGCCCGCCTCTTCGATAAAGGCCCGCACCAGTCGGGGAACCGAGCGGGGGAGGGCGGCCCCGGGGTAGGTGACCCCCAGGCCCAAGGTGTCGCAGAGCCGAAAGAGCGCGGGGATCCCCGCCTCGTCCGCGAGGGCTTTCGCCTCCTGGACGAAGGGGAGGGCCATGCCGTAGATATCCGCCCGAGTGAGGTCCTCCAGGTGGCAGCGGGGGGAAATCCCGTGGCTTAAGGCCTCTTTGACGAGACCTAGGTACTTGTCCATGGCCTTTTCGCGCGTGAGGCCCAGCTTGAGGTAGATATGGTAATCGGAGATGGAGGTTAAGATCCCCGTCTCCTTAATCCCCATCTCCTTGACCAGGGCGAGATCCTCGCGCGTCGCCCGAATCCAGCCGGTGATGAGCGGGAAGGGCAAGTCCAGCGCGCGGCAGGCCTCCAGCGCCGCCCGGTCCCGGCCGTTGAAGAGAAAAAACTCGCTCTTGCGGATAATCCCCTCGGGCCCGGAAAGCCTGGCGAGAAATTTAAAAATCGTGACAATCTGCTCCACCGTGTAGGGTGGGCGCGCCTGTTGACCGTCGCGGAAGGTGGTGTCCGTGACGAGGGGATAGGGATTAGGCGCGAGGGGGGGGCAGATCCCGTCGAAGGGCACCTTGGGGATAGCGGTGAAAGGAAAGATTTCGCGGTAAAGCCGGGGCCGGTCGCCAGGGTCGCCGAGCTTGAAGCGGCGGGGCTCCGGGGCCGCGGAAAATAGATTGCCTGGGGGCGCCATGGTCGTCTCCGATAATAAAGGCGGAAAGCCTTTCCCTAAAGGCGGAAGGCCTCACGTGGAGGAGGGAGGGGCTTGGGGGGGCTTGGGGGTCCTGGGCGCGGCGAGGGAAAGCTCGCTCAGTTGCCGCGCGTCCACGGGGGAAGGAGCGTCGGTTAAGGGGCAGGTCCCTTTCTGGGTCTTGGGGAAGGCGATGACCTCGCGGATGGAGGACGCCCCCGCCAGGAGGGCCGCCAGCCGATCGAGCCCAAAGGCGCAGCCGCCGTGGGGAGGCGCGCCGTAAGCCAAGGCCTCGAGGAAAAAGCCGAATTTGGAGGTTATTTCCGTTTCCGAAAGCCCTAAAGCCCGAAAGATCCGCGTCTGGATTTCCGGACGGTGGACGCGCACGCTGCCGCCCCCGATCTCGTTGCCATTTAAGACCAAATCATAGGCCTGGGAGAGGACTTTTTCCGGCGCGCTCTCCAGAAATTCCAGATCGGACTCCCTGGGGGCCGTAAAGGGATGGTGGGTCGCGACGTAACGCTTTTCCTCGGCGGAATAGTCGAACATCGGAAAATCCGTGACCCACAGGAGGCGCGGCTCCAGAGGGCCCTCCAAGAGCCCCAAAAGCTCCGCGAGTTTTTGGCGGATCTGGCCCAAAACGGGCGCGACCACGGAGGCGCGGTCCGCCCCGAAGAAGAGAATGTCCCCGGGCGCGACTCCCACCTGGAGGGTTAAATCCTTCTTTTCCGCCTCGCTAAGGAATTTGGCGATGGGCCCCTGCCAGCCCTCGGCGGAAACCCTAATCCAGGCGAGGCCTTTGGCCCCCAAAGAAACGGCGAGGGCGACTAAGTCGTCTAATTGCTTGCGGGACAGGAGACTCCCCGCCCCGGGGGCGTTTAAAACCCGCGCGACGCCCCCGGACTCCAAGGGCTCCTTAAAGACCCGAGCCTCGGAGTTGGCGAAAATGGCGGAGGCTTCACGAATTTCCAAGCCGTAGCGGAGATCGGGCCGATCCGTCCCATACTTGAGGAGGGCTTCCCCGTAGGTCAGCCGGGGGAGGGGATCGGGGAGGTCGACGCCCAATATCTCCCGGAACAGAAGGCGCGCGTAGCCTTCCAGGAGGAGCATGATTTCCTCCTGGCTCGCGAAGGAGAGCTCTAAGTCCACCTGGGTGAATTCCGGCTGGCGGTCCGCCCTCAAGTCCTCGTCCCGGAAACACTTGACCACCTGGTAGTAGCGGTCAAAGCCCGACATCATCAGCAGCTGCTTAAAGAGCTGGGGCGACTGGGGAAGGGCGTAGAAACGCCCGGGGGAAAGGCGCGCGGGCACCAAAAAGTCCCTGGCCCCCTCGGGGGTGGACTTCGTCAGGACCGGGGTCTCGACCTCCCAAAAGCCGTTTTCCTCAAAATAGGAGCGGGTCAGCCGCGCGATCTGGTGCCGCAGGCGGAAAAGGGCCTGGATTTTGGGCCTTCTTAAATCAATAAAGCGGTGTTTTAAACGGACGTTTTCCGAGGCCTGGACCTCGTCCTCCACCGGGAAGGGCGGCGTCTTGGCCTCGTTTAAAACAGTAAGCTCCCGGATAAAGATCTCCACCGCCCCGGTGGGAAGCTTGGGGTTGACCATGTCCGGGGGCCGGCGGCGCACGCTGCCCCGGAGGGCCAGGACGTATTCCGAGCGCACGTCGTGGCTCTTGCGGTGCGTCTCCTCGTCTTCCTGGGGGTTAAAAACCGTCTGGACCAGCCCGGAGCGATCCCGCATATCCAAAAAGACCAGCCCCCCGTGATCCCTCCGGTGCTGAACCCAGCCCATGATAGTCACTTCAAGGCCCAAAAGACTCTCGTTAATCTCGCCGCAATAGTGATCGCGGGTAAGGACGGCTTGACTCTCGCTCATAGAAAAAAACACCCACTGGAAAAACTCAAAAACGTAAGGGCTTCCGGCTTGGGAGGGACCTCGCCAGAAGCCTTCCCCGGAAAGGAGGCGGCCACTTTTAAGGGCGCGCCAGCGAAGGGGAAAAGCCCCGCGACCCCTTGGGCGGCGGAAAAAGCCCCAAAGGCGCCCCTTAAGCGAAGGCCTCGGGGTCGGCGAAAGGCGCGCTCGCCTGCTCCTTGGTTAAGAGATCCCGGACCGTGGCCTGACCGCTCGCGATCTCGTCGGCGCCTAGCATAATAACCTTTTTCGCCGCGATTTTGTCGGCGCGCCGCAAGCGGCTCTTGAGGCTCCCCGCCTCCCAGTCCGCGGCCACCGTAAACCCCCGCGCCCTTAAGGCGCCAGTCAGGCGAAAGGCGGGGCCCAAGGCCGCCGGATCCAAAATGGCCACGTAATAGTCGGGCCCGGCGGCGGAAAGCCCCGCGCGCTCCTTTAAAAGGAGGGCGAGCCTTTCCAGGCCCACGGCGAAACCCACGGCGGGCGCGTCGGGGCCCCCCAAGGCGCTGACCAAGCCGTCGTAACGCCCGCCCCCGGCCACGGCGTTCTGGGCCCCCAAGTCGCCCGACAGGACCTCAAAGGCCGTCCGGCAATAATAGTCCAAGCCCCGCACCAAAGTGGAATCCCAAACGGGAGCGAGGCCCAAATCCGTCAAGGCGAGGGATACCCCCTCAATATGGGCGCCGCACTCGGGGCACAGGAATTCTTTCATGACGGGGGCTTTCCCGGCCAGAGCCCGGCAGTCGGAATTCTTGCAGTCCAAAAGCCTTAAGGGGTTATGGGAAAGCCGCCTTTGGCAGTCGGGGCAGAGCGCCTTTTCCTCGCCCTGGTAATATTTGACCAAGGCCTCCCGGTGCCGGGGCCGGCACTGGGGGCAACCTAAGGAATTGAGGCTCAGGGTTAGGCCCCCTAAGCCCAATTCCCGCAAAAAGGCCCACAGAAAGCCGATGACCTCGGCGTCGACGAGGGGACCCGGGTCCTGGAAGACCTCCGCGTCCAACTGGTGGAACTGGCGCTGGCGGCCCATCTGGGGCCGCTCGTAGCGGAACATGGGCCCGAGGGCGAAAAGCTTTAAGGGCCTGCCTCCGCTTTCCAGCATGCCGCGCTCAATGACGGCCCTGACTATCCCCGCCGTGGCCTCGGGCCTTAAAGTCAGGGAGTCTCCCCCCTTATCCGCGAAGGTGTACATCTCCTTTTCCACGATATCCGTGGCGTCGCCGATGCCCCGGGCGAAGAGGGAAGTCCTTTCCAGGATTGGGGTCCGAATTTCCTGGAAATCGTGGAGCCCGGCCATTTTCCGCGCGGCGTCCTCAATCAGGCGCCACGTGGGGATATCCTGGGGCGATATGTCTTTGAAGCCGCGCGCCGCGGTAAGGCGAGACACTTGGGACTCCTCGGAAAGCTTAAGGGAGGAAAGAGGCCAGGGCCCGCGCGGAAAAAAGGCGCCCGCGCGAGCGAAAAAAAAGACTTCCAGGGAATATAGCTCCAGCCTGGAAGTCCCTCGAAATATATGTGGTGACCCCGGCGCGATTCGAACGCGCGACCCCAGGATTAGGAATCCTGTGCTCTATCCAGCTGAGCTACGAGGCCAGGTTTAAAATTATGTTCCTTAAAAACGCGAGCGCGCTGGGCCAGAAAAAGAAAGTCGGGGGCGTCCCCACGATTTTTTAAGCTGAAGAAACGGAAAAAAGCTCGGGCGTGGCTCTCGCCCGCCCATATAAAGCGTGAGCGACTTCCCGCGCCCCGCGCGGAAGCGAGCCCCGCGGGGTCGTCTCCCACATAAGGACCCGGAAAGCCTCGTGGGACCTTATATAACCCAAAAGGCCAGGGAAAATCAAGCGTGAAAGCCCCCCCGAAGGGGCGCCGCGGCGGCGGGGAGAAAAAAAGCCCCGCGAGGCCCGGCGGGGCGCCTTCGCCGCGCCGCCCGCCGCGGCCCGCCCAAGCCCGGCCTCTCTCCTTATCCGCGCCCGAAGCTTGACGCGCCCAAGGGCCCTCGCCGGGCCAAAGAGTCCCCCAACGGAGTCGCGCTCAACGAAGGAAATCCATTCCTTGGCCCACGGCAGTGGCCCAGAGCCTTAAAGGGGTAGCCCGCGCAAGCGCTCTTCCCCTCGAAAAAATTGTCAGCCGCGCCCTCGCTCTCGGGAGACAAGGCGACGCCAATTATGATCCAACCGCGAAAAATCGCTCGCGAGGCTTGGCGCGCGCTTTTCGCGACTCGTCTAGATTATTTTTAAAAAAAGTTAAATACGCGTCTTAATTTATATCTTTTACTATTAAATACGTTTTATGGTATTTAAGCTTGATAATTTATATAAAATGTTTATAAATGACTGACGTGGATATCTTTAAAATCGCCGAGGCTTTAGAATCTTTAACTTTTTAAATCCTTAGAGCGACACGACTTAACGGATGAGCCCGGCTTTCGCGCGGGTGGCCTCAATGAAAGACGTCGCCAAGCGAGATTTCGTCCTCGCCCCAAGCCGTTACGTCGGCGGGGCCGAACGGGATGACGACGGCGAGCCCTTTGAGCGAAAATTGGCCTTTCTGGCCGGGGAGCTTTCAGGCCCGTTCGCTAAAAAAAGCCATTAACTGGAAGATGAAATCTAAAAGCCGCCCAAGGGCCGCCGGCTATAATATTTTAAAAGTGGAAATCATGAATCCGATTTTAGACTTATCCAGCTCGCTAAACGCGACGGAAACCCCGCGCGTCAGCCTTGATGTCTATGATGAGCGTTCCGATGAAGGCGCGTCGCGCGGAGAAATAAAAACATCGCGAGCTGGGGTGATAAAGACGTTCGAGTTTACGTATGAGTTACGCTGGAAGGCTATAAAAAAATGGATTGAAATAAACGTTAACCCCGCGTCAACGGACGGCGCGACCCGGCGGGAGTTGTTCCGAATCGCCGCTGAAAATAAACTTTCGCTCGACGTGGACAAATGGATGGACTTTGATGACGATCGTAATAATACGTCGCGCGCGTATGATGAAATCGTCGCCGCGAAAATATTTTTTCGCCGCTCGTCAATTTTTCCTTTCGCCAAAGATTGCCGTTTAACCTGAAATCCCGGATATTTTATGACTACGGTAAGTTACTTAGTGGCACGGGACACTTAAAATGATCAAATATTTTCTTTTGTTCTGCTGTTAGTGGTGTTATTATTTGTTTATCACTATATTTAGTGATTTTTATAGTGTTAAGGGTTAATATTAACTCATCTAAGGTATATTTTTTAAAAAGTTGCTTCTCTGACATTACTTTATAGATCCTCGATAGCACAATTAATGCCAAAAATCCAACAAAATTTTTGCTTTGATATACTGTTGATTGCCTTGTGCGAGGACGATTTTGCCCCAATCGATGTTTGATGTTAAAGTATGCCTTTTCAACTACATCTCTCATGCGGTAAGTTGTTATAGCTACCTCTGGGTCTTGAATTTCATTGCTCAGAAACACAAACCAACAGTTTTTATACACTTCATGATTGAACGATTCGAGATTAGTGTCAATGTTATATCCAGTTTTGGAATATTTTGATTTTTTAAATTTTAAGAATTTTGTGAATTCTTCATCTTCGATATAGTCGTGCGGATTATTTTGAGCATCTTTATAAATTGTTGAAAATTCGTCTAATATTTCATCATGGCATTCAGACAATTTATGTTGGTCAATAAAAACATGGGCTGTTAACTTTATGCCTTGATCAAATTGCACTTTTTGTGTTGTGCCATAAATATGTCCTGAAGGTGTTTTAACGCCATAAACAGGGTTCATAAAGATATGTTTGTTATTTTCAATTAAGAATCGTTTTAAAGACGTTGTAGCAGGCAATTCAATAATAAAAGGAATTTGTGGGTCGTGATTTTGCATAAAGTTAATGTTTTTCTTAGATAAGAATCCACGATCAAGCACCAGTCTATATTTTTTTGTATGAAGGAAATCAAGATTATGTACTGCATTAATTAATAACGACACATCGTTTAGACTTCCATTATAAATTGATGAATTTACAGGAAGACCAGATTGTTGGCCATACAACAAACATAAACATATTTGCTTTAGGCGTTTTTTGGTATGAGAATTTTTTGGTCTGCCATAATCAGCATATTCAATTTTTCTTGAGTACGTTGAAATTTGAGATGTGTCAATATCTAAATAATCATTCTCTTCAACATGTGTTGACCAATGCTTGAAGAAACAGTTGATTTTATCAATAGAAATTTTTGCAAGCATTTCGCTGGTGCGCTGAGAAGAGACCAATAAAGGGTCAGAATAAGTATCGTATAGTTGGCTAAAAAAAGGACAATACATCAGTGAGCGATTTTCGATTATTAAAAAATGTATTAAAGTTATAAGCTCAGGGTATTCTATCGGAAAAAGTGAAGTTAAAATATCTAATAGACCAATTTCTTTAATTATATATGTTAATAAGTATGTAGGGCCATATAGCAACACATTATTTTGGGAGATGTATTCTTTTTCAACTTGTATATTATTTATCATTGGAGTGAATGGGGATGGAGTTGACTTGATTTCTGGAGTTGAAAATATTGTGTCAGCAGATAATTGCTGAACAGGAACCCATATGCCACTTGATGGCAACACTTCCCACCGGAAAGAATGCGGACTTGTCTCCGTGTGGATATTTTGATGTACAGTTCTTCCCGTTCCACTATGAGATAATTGCTCAGATAGCGGCATGCCCACTTCCGGGAAGTGTAAATTCGGCAAGAAAGTTAAAGACAAATTCCCCGCGGCGCCAGGAGGCGGGGCGGTTCCCGCGGCGCCAGGAGGCGGGGCGGTTCCCGCGGCGCCAGGAGGCGGGGCGGTTCCCGCTGCGGTAGGAGGCGAGGCGGATCCCACGGCGCCAGGAGGTGGGGCGGCTCCCGTGGCGCCAGGAGGTGAAATCATAGCAGCATTAGATAACATAATAGCGTTATTTTCTGTAATATTATCTAAGCGGACTACTATTTTCTTCTTTCTAGCGCACTCTTCTAAAGACGTTTTTAAAGACGGGCCGTATTCATCCATCCACTTGTGGTAGTTATTATTAACGATAAGATTACTGGTTTTGGGATCTACTCTTCCCAAACAAATAGCATTTCTGACAGGAACACCTCCTGGGGGGCGATGTGATACCGCTCCATATAAATACTGGGTGCCTCTTATAAAGTTGAAATTCAGATAGGCCATTGGAAAACAATCCCCTAGTAGTTATGTTACATACTACTAGGGGATTGTCAACATAATTTTTTTGGATTAATTTTTTCAGTAATTAACTATATTTAGAGGCAAAACCATAAATTAATGTCGTGTGGTTATGCAAGTCATGCAAAATGTCCGGGATTTTAGGGTTTAAAACTGGGGGAACGAGCCAGATAATACTTTATTTACTATTTTTGGGGGCGCGAAAACGCGAACCAATCCAATCGCCAAAACCCTAATTTCGCTTCCCCCAAAGCGCTTAAAACGCTTCAAAATGAATCGCGCGTTAATCCCGCGCGGCGCCAAAACGCCGTAAAATCGCGCGAGCGCGCCTTGAAGGCGGAAGAACTTTCCAGAAAGACGACCGGAGAAAGAGTGACCATACGGAAGGGCGCCAAGCGACGGCGCCGCGCGGGAAAAAAGGCGAGACGGAGGCGCGGCCAAAGAAGGAGCGCTCTGGAAGGCCGAGGCGCGAGGGTCGCGCCGACGGCCCAAGTTGGGGAGCGGGAGAGGAAGAAGGCGCGAGGAAGTCTCGCGGGCTCCCTTGCGGAATCTGAAAACCGCTTGGCGCGCCAAGCGCCCCCCAAATGGCGGCGCGGCCAAAAGCTTGGAAGGCGAAAAAGGGATCGCGGCGACGGCGTATGGGAAAAAGATCAAAAAGATCAAAAGCGCGGTCGGCTTCGCTGTAAAAACTCCTTCCTTTTTTCGCGCCGCCAGGCTCGGAGGGGGACAATTGCGGGAAAGGGGTGATTGGAGTAAATTGCGAAAGAGCATTTCCGTCTTTCGTTAATTCGACGGCTATTTTCCTTATGAGCGTTTTGAGGACAGGGTTTCGCCCTTTCCGTAACGGAGACTATGACGCGATTTAAGCCACTTTGGGAGTCTTGGGCCTTTTGGGGAGCCTTTTGCGCCGTCGTGGGGGCGCTCTCGCTTCCCAGCGCCCTCCTGTGGGCCCAAAATTCGCCCCCCGCGACCCCGCCGCCTCATTCCGCGAGCCCTTCCCCCGCCGGAGAGAGCGCTTTAAGCGACCCGCCCGCCGCGCCTCCCTTTGAGGGGGACGGCCCCTCTCCGGAGGGCGCCCCGGGACAAACTCCCGACGGCGCCGAGAACGCTGGGGAAGGCGGGGAAGGCGAGGGCCAAGGCGCCCCCAGGCCCCCGGGCCCGGGCTTTACCGAAACCAATTTGGAAAATATCGCCCGGCAAAAGGCCCGCGGCCCCTTTGTCCCCCAAAACGGCGCCGATAACCCCTTTATTCGGGACATGCCCGAGCAGACTTGGCGCGAAATCGCCCACAATCCCGCCTTCTGGCTCTGGCGGGGAACGGGAAGCCGTTTTCAGGTGGCCCTCCACCACCAGGGCTTCATCTACGACCAAAGCGTCGCCATCAACGTGGTGGAAGACGGCTACGCGCGCCCCATAAGCTTTAACGCGGGGCAGTTCAATTACCCCGAGGCGGACCTCCGCGGCCAGGCCGCGACCGGCCACCTGGGACTCGCCGGCTTTTCCCTGTATTACCCCCGCGTCAATCCTTCCCAATACGAGGAAACGGTAATCTTTCTGGGGGCCAACCATTTTCAGGCGCGCTCGCGGCTCTCGGACTTCGGCCAGAGCGCCCGGGCCCTGATCTTAAATCCCGCCCTTCCCAAGGGGGAAGAATTTCCCTATTTTCGGGAATTCTGGCTTATCAGGCCCGAGGCCAACGAAGAGCGCGCGGTCGTCCACGCCCTTTTGGAGTCCCCGTCCCTGGTGGGGGCCATAACCTTTATTATAGAGCCCGGCTCCTCCACCTCCGTGGAGGTCAAAGCCAAGTTTTTCCTGCGCGAAAATTCCAAATGGCCGGAAAAAATAGGCCTCGCTCCCTTAAGCGGCATGTACCTCTTTTCCGAAAAGGAAAACGGCTCCCCCTACGACTGGCGGCCCGAGCTCCACACGACGGACGGGCTCATATACTCCGACGGCTCGCCAAACTGGAGCCTCCGGGCCCTCAACAACCCCGGCCGCCTCATGATCAACTCCTTTCCCCTGGAAAGCGGCGGGAGCTACGGGCTCATCCAAAGGGACAACAACTTTGACCATTACCAGGACATCGGCCGGCGCTACGATCGGAAGACTTGGATCTTTATGGAGCCCCTGGAAAACTTTCCCCCCGGCAAGCTGGAGCTGATAGAAATCCCCAGCTCCCGCGAGATCCACGACAATATTATTTCCTATTGGCTCGTCGCGGGCCAGAGCCTCGGGGCCGCCCAGAACTTTACCGCGCGCTACCGCCTCTATTTTATGCCCCCGGCCAGCAATCCCCATACCCTGGGGCGGGTGGTCTCGGCGAGGCTCCTCTCCCGCACCAGCCGGGAATTCGTGGAATTCTATTTGGACTTTGAGTCCAGCGTCCTCAACTCAATTACCGAAGTCGAGGCCCTGGCCTCCATCGTGGAATCCGCGGGCGATATCCCCGTCCTCCAAAGGTCGCTTTTTAAAAATCCCCTCACCGGAGGCTGGCGCCTCCGGCTGCGCCTCAAGCCCCCCAAAGAGCCGAGCCTCATGGACAGCATTTTAGGTTCCGGCCCCGCCAACCAGGAGGGCTTGGGAAGGGTCTTTATCCGCCTCGTCCGAGGCGAAAACCTCCCGCTCCCCATCACGGAGACTTTTGTCTACGATTTTCCGACCCCTTAGCCAAAGGCTTTGACTTCCATGACCGCGAACCCCGCCTTAGACGCCACCTCCCCAGCGCCGCGGCGCTCCGCGCCCGGAGGCGGAGCGCCGCGGCGCGCCGACTATATCGGCGACAGGCTCATCGCCTACGCGCGGCTCTTAAGTCTCCCCCAAACCGAGGCTCTGCGCTTGGCCCTGGAAGTCTTGGAGGAACTCTCCCCCCAAGGGGGAGTAGGGGAAGCCTTGGATCTCTTGGGCGCGAAGCTCGCCTTACGGGGCGAAAGCTTTGAGCGAGCGGGCCTGGAAGGCCTTCCCCCGCCCTGGCCCCCCATCCGCCGCCAAAGCTTTAAGGCGGAAAAAATCTAAACCCGCCCGCGCCAATTTCCTTTCCCACCCTCGTAAACCCGCTTAAGGCCACCCAAGAACCGTACATGCCGCGCAAAGCTCCCTGGAAACGGTCCGGCAACCTCCGCCGCCTCCTTCTCTTAATTTTAATTATCGTTCCCACCGTCTTCGCGGCCCAGATTATGTTCTCCATTCTCCCCTTTCGGGGAGAGCCCGTTCTAAGCGTCGTCATGACGGCCCTCTTCGCCGTCCTCTTCGGCTGGATCTCCGTCGGATTCTGGAGTTCCCTTTCGGGCTTTATCCTCCTTTTGGCTGGATCCGACCGCTATAACCCGACCCTGCCCCTCCCGCCCCTCGAGAAAGGGCGTGGCCTTTTACCCGAGGGTTTTTTAACGGCCATCCTCTTTCCCGTCTATAACGAAAACCCCCAAAAGGTCATGGAAGGGATTAAGGCTATCCGCGGGGCTTTGCGGGACAACGGCGTCGCGCGGCGTTTCGATTTTTTCGTCCTTTCGGACACCACCAACCCGGATGTCTGGGCCCTGGAGGAGGAAGTCTTCATTAGAGAGCTCCAAAAGGAGAGCGCGGAGGCCCCAAGGCGCGAGGGGGACGGGGACGCCGCCGTCCCCTCGGAACCCCCGGGCCTTTCCGGCGAGGCGAGCTCCTTTCCGGAGGGGGGACATATCTATTACCGCCACCGCCAATTCAACCTCAAAAGAAAGAGCGGGAACGTGGCCGACTTTTTGCGGCGCTGGGGCGGCGACTACAAATACATGGTGGTCTGCGACGCGGACAGCCTCCTTTCCGCGGAATGCCTCCAAAGGCTCGTCTTGGCCATGGAGAGGCGAGAGGATATCGGGATCCTGCAGACCCCGCCCAAGGCCATGTTCAGCGAGACCCCGCTGGCCAGGGTCCAGCAGTTCGCCAACCACTTCTACGGGCCCATCTTCGCGGCCGGCCTCCATTTCTGGCAGCTCGGGGACGCCCAGTTCTGGGGCCACAACGCCATCGTCCGCGTCAAGCCCTTTATGGAAAGCTGCCAGCTGCCCCGGCTCCCGGGCCACTCGGCCTTCGGGGGGGAAATCCTCTCCCACGACTTCGTGGAGTCGGCCCTGATGCGGCGCGCGGGCTTTGGGGTGTGGCTCGCCTACGATCTTGAGGGTTCCTACGAGATGACCCCGCCCACCCTCATCGACGAGCTGGTCCGCGACCGGCGTTGGTGCCAGGGAAACCTCCAGCACTTTAAGCTCATCTTTAGCCGGGGCTTTTTTCCCACCCACCGGGCCCTTTTTATCAACGGCATCATGAGCTACGGGTCGGCCCTTTTGTGGTTTTTCTTTCTTTTAGCCTCCACGGTGGAGGCCGTCGCCCAAATCGTCGTCCCGCCCACCTATTTTCCGGAAGGCCCCAGCCTCTTTCCCGACTGGCCCAAGTATTTTCCGGCGTGGGCCTTGGCGCTCCTCTCCAGCGCGGGGGCGCTTCTCTTTTTCCCTAAAATTCTCGCGCTGATCTATCGCGCCCTCCGCCACGAAACCCAGGAGTTCGGAGGCTTCCTCAAGCTCTCCTTAAGCGTCCTCTTGGAGGTTATCATTTCCACTTTCCTCGCCCCCACGCGCATGCTCTTCCACAGCTATTTCGTGGTCACGACCTTAATCGGCCTGAAAGTGGGCTGGAATCCCCAAAACCGGGACAACGACAAAGGCCTTTCCTGGGGGAGCGCCATCCGCTTCCACTGGTTCGGGAGCCTCTTGGGCCTCGTCTGGGGACTGGCTATTTACCTCATCAGCCCCGGTTTTTTTGTCTGGCTTTCCCCCGTGGCCGTGGGGCTCGTTCTTTCCATTCCCTTGGCCGTCTACTCGAGTCGCTTAAGCTTAGGGGCCCTTTCCCGTAAATTAGGCCTCTTTCTGACCCCCGCCGAGACGAGGCCCACCCCGGAACTCTTAGCCCTCGCGGCGGGCCTTAACCGAGAAACGACGCTCGAGTCTTTAAATATCCCCTTTAGCGAGCCTTTTACCCGCCTTGTCGTCCTGCCCCAGGTTTTAGCGGCCCATCTCTATATTTTCCGGCGACGCCGCAAAAAGTTCCCGGCCATCCAAAAACGCCTCGACGACGTTCTGGCTAAGGCTCTCCAGAAAGGCCCCGCCTCCCTTTCCCCCAAAGAAAAAAAGCTCGCGCTAAACGACCCCGAAACCCTCTTAAAACTCCACCAGGAAGTCTGGCGCCTTCCCCCGGAACGCAGCAAGCTCTGGCGCGTTCCCTAGGCCTTTGCCGCGCGCCGACGCGCGCCCCCTTCTCCGCGCGGGCGCGCGTGAGACCAAATGGCTCTGGCCGCGGGAGACTGTAAGGGGGATGAGTACGGTCAATTTTTCCGCGCGCCCTTGGAAATCCAGGAATTTGAAATGTTTCAAGATAATGAGCAATAATCATTAACGTCGTCAATTATAATTGTGGCGGCGGATTCGAAATACGCCCGGGACGTAAACTTTCCTAACCTTAGATTTCGGAGGGCCCGTGACCTCAAAACCGCTAAAAAGCTTCAACATCGTCGGGACCTGCAATCCAAATGAGCATTACATGGTACCAGCGGCGGCGCGTCTCCCGAACGTGAGCGGCATGATAGACTCTAAATCCTATTTCGTCCTACACGCGCCACGCCAATCCGGTAAAACCACGTGTTTGTTCGCTTTGACCAACAAAATTAACGCCGAGGGTCAATATTACGCGCTAAATTGCTCTCTGGCTCCTCTGTCGGGGTTAAAAGACGCCAACGTCGCCATGCGCGAAATCGTCGGCCAAATCAACGCCGGGCTTCTGTCATCCCGGGTCGGCGTTTTAAACAATCTGGCCTACGCTTTCGACGATAAATCCTTTATGGACTATCAAAGCTCGAAGGTTCGATTGCCGCTAAACGCCTTGAGCCTGGCGCTTGAAAAAGAGCTTGTCGTTTTCTTCGACGAAGCCGACTGCCTGAACGAAGAGCCCCTCATAAGGTTTTTAGCTCAGATAAGAGATGGCTATCTCGCTCGCGCCGATTCTCCCGCCACTAAATTCCCAAGATCGTTGGCCCTGATAGGCACGCGGAAAATATCTGACTATCGCGATAAAGTCCGACCATCAGACGAGTCTATTGGAGATGGCGGCCCCTTCAATATAACTATGGAACCGATGAAACTGGCGAATTTTACTTTGGAGGAAATTAACGCCCTCTACGGCCAACGCGCCGCGGAAACGGGGCAAACCTTCGAGCCGAAAGCCGTCGAGCGCGCCTGGTATTGGACTGAGGGCCAACCGTGGCTTGTCAACGCTCTGGCATACCACGTCATAGTCAGGCTGTTTGGGAACGACTGTTCCAAAACCGTCACAGGTTCCGATATCGACAAGGCCGCCCAGGCTCTGATCCTTCGCGAAGAAAACCATTTTACGTCTCTTTTTAAACGGCTCAAGGAACCGAGGGTCAAAAAGGTAATCGAGCCCGTCATCCTTGATGGAGGACGTATTCCGAACGAAATTGCGGAGGCCGATAAAGATTATGTTGTCGACATTGGGCTTTTGAAGAAAGATCCCGCCGAGGGCGGTCCCTTCAAGCCGTCCAACCCTATCTACGGCGAATTAATCGTCCGCGCCATGACCGCTAAGTTCAAGGAGGATGTCCCCAAAACGCTGGAAAACAAATGGATGGACGGGACGAAACTCGACATGAACAGGCTTCTCAAGGCGTTCCAAGCCTACTGGCGGGAAAATTCTCAAATCGCCTTAAAGAGCGACTCCACTGATTCCGCAGGTTTAGCTAACGAGGCGACCGCCCACCTCGTGCTGTACGCTTTCCTTCAAAGGGTAATGAATGGCGGGGCCGACTTCATCCAAAGAGAATACCCTCTAGGAAAAACTAAAGCTGATATTTGCGTTTGTTACAAAGAAATCCGCTACCCCTTGGAACTTAAGATCAAAGGCGCCCTTAGCCAAAAACAAAGCCTTGAGCGGCTTTCCAGTTATATGGACAAATGCGGGTCTTCTCAAGGATGGCTGATCGTCTTTGACAAAGATTTCACTAAGTCCTGGGAAAAAAAGCTGTTTAGGAAAATTTATAAACGCGATGGCAAGACCATGTATGTCGTCGGATGCTAACGCCGCGCTTTCCTTTCGCCTCATGAACGCGTCGCTTCAGGGATATTACCGTCCCCATCGCGACTCAAATCTTCCGCGAGAGCCTCCTTAAGTTTAACGCGACCGCGCCCCGCGGCCAAGCGCCACGCGCGATCTTCTCCGTGACGGTTTCGCGCCGTTTCGCGCTTCGCTACTTCGCGTATCGTTATCTCGATGTCGCTAAAAAACCTCTTCCGGTTGTAAGGCGTAGCGCGACGAACTAATAGCGTAATAATTTTTGGTCTCCAGAGTTTAACTTATGACTTCTTTTTCTTTCGCTTTCGCTCGCGAGCGTTCTCCCGCGGGCCCTGAGGGCTTCTTCCAAGGAAGCTATAATGACAGCGCGGGGCAAGCCGCGGCGCCCCCGCGCGGGCCCTGACGCTACCATGAGGGATGCCGCGGGGGAGCTTTGAGGCTAGCGGAGATGGAAGCTTCTGGTCGCCGCGACGCGGCTCTAAGAAGCTGAAGCCGATAGCCAAAGGGTTAGGGCTCCAAGGCCTGAAGGCTAAAGATTAATTCTGTTTTAAGAAAACTTTGGTTGAGACGCGCCCCACCAATGAAACTTTTGGGAAATGTCGCCCGTAAGCGAATAAAGCAAGTTTCCCACGAAGAAATTGCGGAGCCTTATATTTTTTACGCCTCGCTCCGCTTTGGGGGGAACCGTTTATTGAAAAAGGATTCTCCGCGCGTCCAGAATAATTTTTTTAAGCTTTTCCACTTCTTTTTCTAATTTGATAATATCGTCTTTATTAAGCTCTAACGCCGCTTTCGACAATTTATTAGCCCTTTCTTTTAGCGTTTTCATTGTTTCTTGAAATATTATCGCTTTTCCACCGTCGCGCTTTTCAGCCTCATCCAGCGTCTTCGCGGCTTCTTCTTTTAGATATTCCGCGTCTAAAATGATTTTTGTTTGGGCGTTATTTTCCAACAATACTCGACTATCTCCCCTGCCGAAAACTCCAACCCCCATTTTTAAAAGTTTGTTAGCTTCCGAAAAATATGGGTCCCCATAGCCAAGGCGCCTAATGGCCGCCAGACCATCCAAAGCGAGTTTTTTAAGCTCGCCTTCAATGTCTTTGGAGCTTTTTAGAGAAACGAGACGAGTCTTTTTTGTGTTTCGCGCTTTTCTCTTATCTTCATTTTTAACCTCTATTTCTTTGTCCATATTTTCTTCTTGTGTCTCTTTTTTATACTTCATCTCAACTACTACGTATAAGCCATCTTCAAAAATTAAGAGTAAATCAGGAACGCCTTTGGCCCCAGGAATCTCGGCGCTGACTTTCACTCTACGCATAGCCTGAAAATACGCGAAAAGCATGCTATGGTAAAAAGATTCGCGAGGATTGTGATGTCTCGCTGGAAGTTTTAAGAAGAGAGAAGAAATCAATTTCGTAATTTTTTCCGCGTCCTCTTTATTTATCGCGTCCTCAAAAAAATTATTTTGATCGTCCATGTCGATTTTAAAAAATGAGCTTACGCTCAATCGAAATTCTTCCTCAAATATTGGCCTAACTTCTTCATTTGGCGTTCGAAAACTATAATATTCTAACGTTTTTTCGTACGTAATTTTGTCTACGGTCAGGTAACCAGTCTGAAACAGAGCCTGCAATGGAGTCAAAAAACCCACGACTTCAGTCGTTTTAATATTTCTTTCCGTCAACTTACGCAATTTATTCGCGGTAAAGGCTAAAGGGTCTTTAGCGATAACGGAAGTTAAAAACATAGCTGAAGGCTCATGATTCATCCAATAATTACCAATCTTTTTAAGCCTGAAGCAATATAAAATTGAATAAGGATTTAAAATCCTAATCTTTCCATCCCAGCTATAACCATCGTACCAGTCGATTAGCGTCTTTCGCAAATCAGAGACAGTGGCGTCTTTATCTAATATTTTCTTTTCTTTAAACGCTTCCAACGTATCAGGAAAATAGTCGGCAAAATAATTATCTAAATCGTCAATAGTAAAACCGCAGATAGCTGAATATTTTTCTTCTAAAGTTATATCGGTAAGGTGGTTTAACACGCCTGAATGCCACAGTAGAGTATAACGAGTCGCGCCAGTTAAAAAAAGAAAACGTAAGGCGTCTTCAAGAGATTTTAATGGAGAATAAAAATCTCGCAGATGCCTTAGATTTTTTTCCGCCAACGCGACGTTATCAATATGGGAACTTACGGGGTCATCATATTCATCGATAAGCAAAACAACGTCTTTTTTATATTTACGTTTAATGCCACGTATAAGACTGATCAGCATATTGTCCGGATTATGACCGCGAATAACAATGTCGTGATTTATGGCGCTCTCCAGAAGATTTCCCTTGAGGCTATCTAAAAAAATATCGGGAGTGGAGCTTGCCATAGCCATGCTTAAGGTTACGACAGGAAAGGTTTTAGTAAAATCGTAACCAGCTTCTTCGCCGCCAATCCATAAGTCGGCGAAAAGTCCTTGGGGTGGGTCATGAGGGTCTCGCGGCCCAGTAAAAAGCGATTTAATAGTGCTTAAAAGCAAAGATTTCCCAAATCTCCTGGGTCTTGAAAGGAAATAAGCGTCTTTCTTATTCCGAGTCAGCTCATAAATTAGCTTGGTCTTGTCGGCGTAAAGATAATTTCCTTCTATTATAGTTTGGAAAGACTGCGCGCCAACTTTGATTTCATCCATAATTTTCCCTACGGCCTAAATTCTAAACGCGCCCAAAAAGCGACCAAATACCATTAGTATTATGACCTATTTTCTCCCATTATGGAATAAAGGCAAAAATAGGGATAAATATGACGCGTCTCAAGCGTATCCGTTCGCCTTGGGGCGCGCGAGCGCTGGCGGCGGCTTACTCGCGAAGGCGACTCAACCATCGCCAACCTTCCGTGCCCCCGCCCGGGAAGGAATCGACCAAGCTCAAAGCCTAGCCAGTCCGACCCAGTGACCAGCGAAGCCCCAGCGAGGCCAGGGAAAGCCCAGCTCGCGCGTTATACTCAAATTTCCCTGAACCACGGGTCCCGGCGGGCCGAGACGCGCTACCCCGGGACTATTCGGACGCTCGCGTCCAGAAGGCCACGCCAACCCCGAAGCCTCGCGCCAAGCGCGCGTCGCGCGCAAATAGGTGGCCCCGCGTGACTGAGACGCGCCTCCGCGACCCGCGAGTCCCCCATCGCTCAGTTTCACGCCAAAAGCCAGAGTCGCCGGAGACCTGGACGTTTTTAGCGAAATGAGGACCGCGCTCGCTCCCTCGCTTATGGAAGGCTCCGACGCCTTGCTAGAGCGAGCGTTAAAAATTTATACCGGCGTGATTTTAGTCTTTGGAAGGCGGCGATTTCCGGCGAGCGTTCAAGACTCCCGGACCGGTGGCCTGGACGCCCACTCGCCTTGTGGAACTCGCGGCGCGCCGCCCTTTCATGACCCGGGGAGCGGCGAGCCTCCATGGGGCCGCCGCGGTGGGCTGACGCCTCGAGAGAATAATCGCGCGCTTCGGCTTTTTCAAATTTGCTCAACGATTTAAGGCGTTTAGCAATTTTCCGATACATAAAACTTTCTTCTCGCGATTACGCCTCCGCGCTCGGACGGCGTGGGACTTAGCTTTGCCTCGCGAACTGGTCCTCTTAACGACGGCTCTTAAAATTTCAGTTCGTGGCTCCGCGCTTTTTCCTCCAGCCTCTAGCGAATGGGCCGCGCGGCCTTCCCCTCGCTCTAGGCCGAACTTCCAGCGCAAAAACAAAAATATTTAGTGATTTAGGGGGGTTAGCAAAAAAACAGCAGCTAAATCATGGGTACTTGGGTATTTCCTTAATAAGTTGGCACGCTTTTTG
>JAISCZ010000066.1 GCA_031265205.1 Deltaproteobacteria bacterium | reverse complement strand
TGGCCCAGGCGCCGCGGCGCGGCGAGAGCGTGGCCGACAACGGCTGGGGCGCGTTCGCGAACATGTCGCGCCGGAAGCTCGAAGGGCGGGGCAAAAAGTTCGCGCTCATAGACAGGTTCTATCCATCGAGCGAGACCCGTTCGGCCCGCGGGGCCGCGCGACCGGCCTTAGGTCTCGCCGATCGCGTTTACGCCCGCGAGAGCCGCGGACACGCGCGGGACCGGGGCCTGATCGCCGCGCTGAACATACGCGACGAGGGCCAGCGCGCGCTCGGCTTGGTCACCGACAAGAACCGCGCGCGGGATTAGTTCGGACGTCGATCTGGCGGGCCCGTGGCGCCTTGAACGGGAAGCCCCTGGGCTTTAGCCCGGGGTATGTCACTAGAGCGCCGGTCATGGTCAGGAAGCCGTGGGCGACGATTGGCCGGGCCGCTATTTCACGCGCCTGAAGGCCATCGGCGGGGTTTGTGGCGATAACGCGCTCTCCCCTGGCCCGGTCAAAGGCCGGGAACGCGTATTTCCCATCGCCGCCGCGATCCTTGAAGCGGGCGATCGGTTCCAGTGGTCGCCACGGCGGCGGTTCCAAATTTTCTCAAGACCGGCCTTCGCGCGTTCGGTCTTTACGCGCCATTGGGGCTTTTCCCAGGATAATTTTTTCCCTCGGGCCGCCCAACGCTTCCTCTGGCTGAAGCGTGACATAGGAGGGGGGAGCCGCGAGGCCAGGGCCGCGGGGTAGGCCTGGCGGCTTTCGGCCTGTTCGATTGAGAAAAGCGGTTCGCCGATTTTGTCCGGGGCGGCGGCGATGGTCAGCTTCCGCTAAAAACGGGGAAAAAAATCGTTTGTCAGCCGTTTCCCGTTCCTTTTGGCGCGCGTGGCCCCCAGGCGGCGGCGCCGGGCCGCCCAAACGCCGCTCCCTCTCTTTTGGCTCTTTTTCGCCTGTCTCTCCCCCTCGCTCCCCGCCATGTTAGTCCCGGGAGGCGCGCGCGTGGCGGGAGCGCCGCGGGGGGAGAGGGAGGGCGAGGAGGGCCGCGCTCTTGCTTTTCGCGGAGCCTTTTTTTTATGATGGCTTTCAAGCTTAAAGCGTCTTGAGCGAGGACAAAAGAGCCGGGTTTTTTTCTCAAACCCCGGGTCCCCGCTCAGGGCCCCCCGCTTTTTCCGAGGCGCGCGGGGCGCCTTAAGTCCACTCACTCCTCCATAAAATTAAGCCCGCCTCTTCGCCGCGAGAAGGAGCCCCTCGCGTCGTAAGGCCCCCCGGGGCCTTACGCCCTTGGGGAAGTTCTCGCGGGCGGCGGGCTATCGTCGCGCTTTCTTTACCTGGCGGGCCCGCCGGGAGACCCTCCGCGCGAGGCGTCGGCGGCCCTTTTATGGAGGCACAGGTGGAACTCAAAACCCTTTGGCTGGGATTGTTGGTTTCCCTTATCGCGTTTAGCGTCAAGACGGGACTGGGCTGGAGCTATCTCTGGCTTCAGAGCCCCAGGCGCGCGCGCCTGGGGCTCACCCTGGGACTCGCGGCGCTCTATGGCGCGCTCTTCGCCGCGGTTCTTTTCGCCGTTTCCCGGATCAATATCCTCGCCCACTACGAAATTCTCGCCCCCCTCTGGCAAGGCGGCGTGACCCTCCATTGGTTGGTCGCGGCCCTCCTGGCCCTTTGGGGGCTTCTTCTTTTGCGGGCCCCCGCTTCCGCCGGGCCCCACGGGGACAGGCGCTCCCAGGGCTACCTGGCCCTGGTGATTCCCTGTCCGGTGTGCCTCAGCGTCATCCTCATGTCCCTGGGGGGATTGGTTCTCTATTTTCCGGAAAAGGCCGCCCAAGCCACGGCCCTCCTCTATCTCGCCTTCCTGACGGTGGCGGGGGCGGCGGGGCTCGCGCTGATTTGGGGAAGAAAAGGCGGCGAGGAGCCCCTCGAGCGTTCCTTGGGGATCGTCATGATTCTCATCGCCTCCTACTTTATTATCTCCGCCCTGGTGACCCCCCAGTTCGCCTCCGTGGAGCGGATTTACCGGCTGGCTTCCTATTCCCAAGAGAACGGGACCCGGTGGGGCCTTTCCCAGGCCCTCTCCGTGGGCGCGATCGTCGCGCTCTTGGTCGCGGGCTTTTGGCGAGGCTGGCGCGCGCGCTCGGACAGGCGGGGACGCGCGAGCTAGCCCGCGCCCGGAGGGGACAGGCCCTTTAAGGAAGGAACGCTTTTTCCTTCCGGGCCGCCGCGTTCGCCTCAGGGCGGGCGCGGAGCGAATTTTTGGCGTTAGCGCCGCAAAGGGTCAAGAAAGAGCGGCCGGGGGCGCGTTAGGGATTTTCCCCTAAAGCCCTCAAGGCCCACAGAGCCATGAACATCGGAGCATTCATTCAGTCCGTTCTCTATCTCATTTCCTCGTCGTTGCTCTATCCCGCCATGATCGTTTTATTGGTCGCCTTTATGGGGCTGGTCGTGGCCTTCGGGGGTTTTCTGGCGGAATGGGCCGAAAGGGCCCGCCTCAAAACGCCCCTCCCGGACGATTGGCCTTTAATCTTAAGGGGCCGGAGATATCTCAATCATTTTATGGGGCACGCCCTCCAGAGCTTGGAGGAAATTTTGGAGCGCAAGGAAAAGGATCCCGGGGCCGACAGCGCGGCCCTCTGGGCCGAGGTCGATTACCTGTGGCGCTCGACCAGCCGCGCCTACAAGAAAAAGCTGGATTTTCCCCGGGTCCTGGTGCGCGTCGGGCCCTCCACGGGGCTCATCGCCACCCTCATTCCCATGAGCACGGGGCTCGCGGCCTTGAGCCAAGGGGACATGACCCGGCTTTCGGCCGATCTGGTGGTCGCCTTCACCGCCACCATCGTGGGCTTGGCGGTGGGGGTCACGGCCTTTGTCCTTCACAGCGTCCGCGGGCGCTGGCTCGAGAGCGATCTGGAAGTCTTGGAGTTGGTCATGACCAGCCGGGCGGAAGCCAAACTCGGGCCCCCGCGCTAGGAGAGGAAAGATGCGCAAAAGAAGGTTGGGCGGCTCCGCGGGGCTTCCCGAGGCCGACGATCCCATGCTCGCGGTCATTAACCTCATTGATATTTTTTTGGTCTTCATCGTGGCCGTCCTTATTAGCTTTCTTTCCGCCATGGGCCTCCAGGATCTTTTGGACAAGGATTCCGAGGTCTCCGTGGTCAAGAGGAGCGCCGACGGGGAGCTGACCCTCATCACCAAAAAAGCCGCCAAGATAGAGGCCACGCGAATTACCCGCTCGGAGGCCGAAGGCCGGGGCTCCCGGCTGGGGGTGGCCTATCAGCTGGAGGACGGGACCATGGTCTATCTGCCCGACGAGGAAGACTGAGCGAGGCGCGCCGCCGCGGCGGCGCGCGGGGAGAGGGACAAAGGAATTCTTATGCGACAGGATAAAAGGTCGGCGCGTTACGCGCGCGCTTGGGCGATATGCCTTTTCTTCGGCCTTTGGGCCCTTTCCGCGCCGCTTTTCGCGGCCCCCAAGGTCGCCTTGCTGGTGACCGATTCCGATATTTTTATCGCGCGCCGCGCGGTGGACGGGACGGATTTCCCCGGCCTGGAGGTTAGGGCCTTCTGTCTGCGCGATCTCGAGGAGATCCCGGCGGACGCGGCTTTTGTCGCCGAAAGCTCCCTCGCGCTCGTGGACATTATGGAAGATAAGCTTTCCGCCTACGCGCGGGAGACGGGGCTCCTCGCGGGGCGCCCGGTCTACGGGCTGCGGGGCTCCAAGGACGACGCGAGGCTCATAAACGAGGGTTTTATCTTTGACGAGGCCGTGAGCCACTATTTCGACAACTTAAGCGTTTTTAACGTCCGCGAGATGGTCCGGCGGGCCGCGGCGGAAAAGCTTATTCCGGGCCTGGAATACGCCGCGGCGGAGGAGGTCCTCCAACTGGGTCTCTACCATCCCGAGGCCCCGCGCCTTTTCGAGTCCGCGGGCGAGTATCTCGCCTGGAACGCCGCCCGCCCGGGAGCGCTCCCGGACCGGCCCGTTTTGGGACTCATGTTTTTCGAGACCTATCTTTTGGAGGGGCAGCGGGAGGCCTTGGACGAGCTTATCTATCTGTTGGAAGAAGAGGGTTTCGACGTTCTGCCGGTCTTCGGCTCGGATCTGCCGGTCATCGAGACGCTTCTTTTGGACGAAAACGGCCGCTCCCGGGCGGACGCGATTTTAAGCTTTTCCCTCAAATTCTACATGTCCTACAGCGAGCGGGTCCGCGAAGGCGTTTTGGCCCTGGACGCGCCCATCTTCAACGCCATCAAGCTCTATACCCAGACCACGGGGGAATGGGCGGCGAGCGGCCAGGGGATCTCCTCTTTGGACATAATCTGGAATATCGACAACCCCGAGACCTCGGGGGTTATCGAGCCCACCGTCGTCATGGGCAAGGTGGAGGAAATCCTTCCCGGCGGGGGGAGGGTTTACTCCTATGAACTCGTCCCCGGGGCCGTCGCCTTTTTGGCCAAGAGGATCAAGAACTGGCTGCGCCTCCGGGATCTCTCCAACTCCGAAAAGAAAGTGGCCCTCATCTATTACAATAACAGCCGCGGCAAACAGAACGTCGGGGCGAGCTATTTAAACGTTTTCCGCAGTATCGCCCATATCGTCGCGTCCCTTCAGGCGGACGGCTACTCCATCCCCGCCGCGCCGGAATTGACCGAGGACGAGGTCAAGGGGCTGATTTTAAGGGGAGGGCGCAATATCGGCGCCTGGGCCCCCGGGGAACTCGACGATTTGATTATGACCGGGAACGCCACGCTCTGGCCCATCTCCGAATACCTTAGGTATTTCGCGGAACTCCCCCAGGAATTTCAGGACAAGGTCACGGCCCAGTGGGGCGCCCCTGCGGACGGAATAATCATGGTCAAGGACCAGAATATCGTCATTCCGGCGATCCGGCGGGGAAATTTGGTCATCCTGCCCCAGCCGGCCCGGGGCGATATCGACGACCCCATGAAGCTTTACCACGACCCGGTCCTCTATCCCCACCATCAGTATATCGCCGTCTATCTGTGGCTCAAGAACGTTTTCGGGATGGACGCCATGATCCATCTGGGGACCCACGGAACCTTGGAGTGGCTCCCCGGGAAAGAGGCCGGCCTGGCTCTCGCCGATCCCCCCGAGGTTCTTTTGGGGGATACGCCGGATATCTATCCCTATATCGTCGACAACGTGGGGGAAGGCTTGCAGGCCAAGCGACGGGGTCGGGCGGTCGTCATCGATCACCTGACGCCGCCTTTGGTCGAGGCGGGCTCTTACCGCGAATACGATACCTTAAAGACGCTCATCGACTCTTACCAGAACGCCCGCCGGCTCGATTCCCCCACCCAGGAGAGCTACGCCCGGGACCTTAACGCCCTGGCGCTTGAGCTGGGATTGGACGGGGATTTGCGGGCGCCGTCCTTTGACGATCCAGAGGCCATCGGGGCCTTAAGCGTCTATCTGGAATACTTGGGGACCCAGGATATCCCTTACGGGCTACACTCTTTCGGGCTAGACCCGGCGCCCGAGTTTCTCTCCTCGCTGCGGGACGCTATCGTCAAAGGGAACCCGGAGGCGGATCCGGAAACGATCGCGGCCAATTTAAGCGCCTCCGCCCCCCGGGAAATGGCCTCTCTTCTCAAGGCCCTGCGCGGCGGCTACATTGAGCCCGCGGAAGGAAACGATCCCGTGCGCAACCCGGACGCTTTGCCCACGGGCCGGAATTTCTACGGGATCTCCCCCAACCGGCTGCCCACCCCCGCGGCTTGGGAGCTGGGGCGAAAGGCCGCGGAGGAGATTATCGCGAACTACGTTCGGGAAAAAGGGACGTATCCCTCCAAAGTGGCCGTGGTCCTCTGGGCCGTGGAGGCCCTCCGCAACGAGGGCTTAAACGAGGCGACGATTTTATATTTAATTGGGGTCGAGCCTCTGTGGAATCCCTCCGGGCAGGTGGTGGGGACCCGGCCCATCCCCGGAAGGCTTTTGGGGCGGCCGCGGATTGACGTGACCATCGACGCCTCGGGGCTGTACCGGGACCTTTTCCCCGACAAGATTCTTTTTTTGGACAGGGCCATCCGCCAGGCGGCGGTCCAGGACGACGTGGAAAATTTTATCGCCGCGGGGGATATCCGGAACCGCGACGCCTTAATCGCCAAGGGCTTTACGGCGGAAGAGGCGGGACGTTTCTCCCGGGCGCGGATCTTTTCCGAAACCGTGGGGGCCTACGGCAACCGGGTCTCGGAGCTGGCCTCGGCCTCGGGGCTCTGGGAGAGCGACGAGAGCCTCGCGGCGGCCTTCCGGGAGCATACGGGCTACGCCTACGGCGAGGAAACCTGGGGCGAGCCCGCGCGGGATTCTTTGGAGGCGAATTTAAAGGACTCCCAGGTCGCCTGGCACTCCGTTTCCTCCAAGACTTACGGGGTCTTGGACAACGACGACATGTTTATGTTCCTGGGCGGCCTCTCCTTGGCCATCAAGTCCCTTTCCGGGGAGGCGCCCCAGACCTTTATCGCCGATCACCGGGACAAGGGGGAGGTCGCCGTCGCGCGGCTCGACCAGTTTATCGCCCAGGAAACCCGCTCGCGCTACCTCAACCCCAATTGGATCGAGGGCATGCGCCAAGAGGGCTACGCCGGGGCTCACGAGATGAGCAACTTCGTGGAATATCTTTGGGGCTGGCAGGCGACGGCCCCCGAGGCCGTGGGCGAAAGGGCCTGGGACGACGTCTATAGCGTCTACGTCGCGGACGAGTACGGGATGGGGATCCCCGAGTTTATGGACCAGGAAAACGCCTGGGCCTACCAGTCCATTACCGGAAGGCTCCTTGAGACGGTCCGCAAGGGTTACTGGGAGGCCTCCCCGGAGATCCAGCGCGAACTCTCCGTGGACTACGCGACCTCGGTTATCAACCGGGGGGTGGCCTGCTGCGACCACACCTGCAACAATCCCCAGCTCAACCAGATGGTCTTGAACATTATCTCCATGCCGGGGGCCATGAGCCCGGAAATGGTCGCCCAATTCAAGATAGCCGTGGAAAAGGCGGGCCAGAAGACCCTGGAGGACATGGTCGCGGAGCGGGAAAATCTCTTGCGGGATTTAGGCCAGGAGAGACAGGCCGCGGACTTAAATCCTTCCAAGGAAAGGCGGGGCCCGGAGGACCCCGCGAGCGCGGAGGCGAGCGTGCGGGGCCTGAAAATGGAGCCCGTGGAGGCCCCGGCCGAGGAGACTTCCATCTCCTCCTCGGGGGTGGAGTGGACCCTTTCCGCCTTCGTCCTGGCCCTGCTCGCGATTTTTTATTTCGGCTACCGCCTGCGCCGCTCCCCCTCGCCCCGGCGTGGGGCGGGGCCGCCCCCGGCCCCTCCGGGGGGCCCCAGGGAGGGCGAAAAATAAAGGGGAGGCGCTTTTTTTCGGCGTGGGAATGAGGCATAATGTTTTCCTGTTTTTTATTTTTTAAAAAACCATGCGCGCGGGCGGCCCTGAAGCCCAAAAGGCGATTTGGCTCATGAGCCGGGGGATAGTGGTTTTATGGGCCTTTGGGCCTAAAAAGCTTTTTGGCCGCTTGCGCTCCTTTTGTCGCGCGTTTCCGCGCGAGCCTTCCCTCGGAAGTCTCGCGCGCGATTCTTGTCCGAGCGCCTTGTTCGCGAATCTTGTTCGCGAATCTTATTCCGCGGTTCGCGAATTTTACTCCGCGCGCGACGAGGGGACGGTCCCCCAAGATCCGGGGGGCTCTGGCCCCCCCGGGGGGAAGAAAGGCGACGGGCCAAACGGTCGCGGCAAGGGCGCGGGCGAGAGGCGAGGCGCGCGCGGCCGCGCCCGCGCCTTCCCCGGAGACGGGGACGAGCGCGGAGGGCGCGGCCAATGTCCGGGGACTGAAAATGGAAACCGTCCCCACGGAAACGGCGGAAACGGCGGAAACGGCGGAAGGCGCGGGCCCTTCGCGCTGAACTGGGCCGGGCCGCTCTTTTTGCTTCCGTTGGCGATCTTTTTTATTTATGTGACCGTCCGCGGCCAAAAGTCAGCGCGGAAGAAAGGAGAGAGAAACGGAAAGCCTTAGAGTTAAGGCGCTTTTTCGCTTTTTATCATGCGCGCGGGCGGCCTTAGAGCCAAGGGGCTTTACGGCTCATGAGCCGGGGGATAATGGTTAATGGGCCAACTGAGCCTTAAAGCTTTTTGGCCGCTTGCGCTCCTTTTCGCCGGGGGGAAAAGTCCCCTCGCGCGCGCGAATGGCGGGGCGCGCGAAAAAAGCGTCCGTCGCGCGGCGGTTTTTTTAAAAGAAAATTTTTTCGCGGCTCTTCAGGGAGAGAGAAAGGGCCTTGATTCCCGTTTTTCCCTTAAGGGGGAAAGGCGCGGACTTAAGGGCCTAAGGAGGCTTTCGTGCTTTCCCCTCATCTCTCGCGGACCGTTTTGGCGCGCTGTCTCGGCGCGCTTTGGCTGACGGCCTTCCTTTTTACGGCGCTCTTTTCCCCCGCGGCGCGCGGCGACGTCAAGGTCGCTATCCTCGCGACCGATTCCGACGCGATGGTGGCGAGCTTGGCCATCAACGACCTCGCGCGGGAGGGATTCCGCGTGACCGTTATCGGCCAAAGGGATTTCGGCCTCCAAGGCGAAACGGGCCTCGCGGATTTTTTAAGGGGCCAGGATCTTCTATTGGTCGCGAGCTGGGTGGGCGGCTTGGCCCCCTTTCTGGCGGAAAAAGACCTGATCCGGGACCGAACCGTTCTGGCTCTCTACAATACCCTCGGCGACGACTCCCTCGCGGGCGCGGGGATTGTTTTCCATCCCGAGGTTCCTTTGTATTACGCCAATCCCACCAAAGAGAACTGGATTAATTTAGTCCGCCTCGGCGCGTCCATCAAAATAGATCCGCGGATACGGCGCGATCCTCCCTTCGTCTATCCCGACAATCTGATCTGGCGCCCCGAAGGGGACCTTATTTTCGTCGATTTGCCCTCCTACCTTTCCTGGCTCGCCGCCCGGGGCGACGACCTGAGCCGCCCCACCGTGGGGCTGACGCTCTTTAAGGCCTCCCTCGCCCCCGGGAAAAAAGAAATCGTCGGCGAGCTGATTTGCGCCCTAGAGGAGCGGGGCTACAACGTCATCGCCGGGTTCGGGGACGACCTTGAGGTCTTGGAGCGTTTTTTCGCGAGTAACGGCGAAAGCGTCGTGGATATCATTCTCGCGGGCGCTTTTCGCTTCCACGTCAATTTTGGCGAGCGCGCGCGGAACGCCTTAAGAGTCCTGGACGCGCCCGTCTTTATTTTAGTGAGCCTTTCCTCCGCCACCACGGAGGAGTGGCGCGCGAGCCCCGTGGGCTTGGAGCCCACGAGCGTTCTTTGGACCTTGGCCGTCCCCGAGGCGAGCGGGGTCATCGAGCCATCCGTCTTTATGGGGCTTACGCGGGGGAAAACGGTCTACGGCGGGAGCTATTACGCCCCCGAGCTTATTTCCGACTCGTTGGGTATTTTGCTCAAACGGATAGACGCCACGGTCAATTTAAGGCGTAAGGATAACCGCGACAAAAAAGTCGCTATCCTTTATTACAACCACAATCCCGGCAAAGGAAATATCGGGGCGAGCTACCTGAACGTCTTCCGGTCCTTGGAGACTTTGCTCGCGGCTTTAAAGGCCGAGGGTTACGGAGTGGACGATTTCCTCCAATTGGACGAGGGGAATTTAAAAAGGCTTATTTTGAGCGGGGGCCGCAACGTGGGCTCCTGGGCCCCGGGGGAACTGGAAGATTTAATCGCCGCGGGGCTCGTGGAAAAACTTCCCATTTCCGAGTACGCCGCCTGGTTTGCGGAACTGCCGGCGGATTTCCGCGACAAGGTCATCGCGCGCTGGGGAAGCCCGACGGATTCGCGGATCATGATCAAAGACGGGAATATCTTAATTCCCGTCATCCGCGCCGGTAACGTCATAATCCTTCCCGAGCCCTCCCGGGCCGGGGAAGAGGAGGCCCGGGCGCGTTACCACGATCTGGCGCTTTATCCCCACCATCAGTATATCGCGGCGTATTTGTGGCTCCAAAAGGAGTTTGGGGCGGACGCGATGATCCACCTTGGAACCCACGCCACGGAGGAATGGCTCCCCGGGAAGGCCGCGGGGCTTTCCGCCAGCGATCCATCCGAGGTCTTAATGACGGATATCCCCAATATCTATCCCTATATCATGGACAACGTGGGGGAGGGGATTCAGGCCAAGAGGCGGGGCCGGGGAGTGATTATCGACCATTTAGTCCCGCCACTGGTCGCGGCCGAGGGTTACGGGGATTACCTGGCCCTCAAGGAAAAAATCGGAAACTACGTCCAGGCGAAATCCGTCGGCGGGGCGACGGAGGGCGTCTACTTCGCGGAAATAGAGGCGTTAGCCCGCGATTTGGGCCTCCACGCGGAATTGGGCCTCGCGGGCGCGGAAGATTCCGCGATGGTCGCGGCCTTAAGCGCTTATCTGGAAACTTTAGAGAGCGAGACGATTCCCTTCGGGCTCCACGTTTTGGGGAAAAGCCCGAGCCCCGAGAGCGCCCGCGCGACGGCCGCGACCGTGGCCCGGGCCAATCCGGGAATCGATCCGGCGGAAGTCGCGAATAATATCGCCCTTTCGGGCCCCCGGGAGTTGGAGGCGACGCTCCGAGCCTTAAGCGGGCGCTATATTGAGCCCGGGGAGGGAAACGATCCCGCCCGCGCGCCGCTCGCGCTTCCCACGGGTCGTAACTTTTACGGACTCTCCCCGGCGCGGATTCCCACCCGGGCGGCCTGGGAACTGGGGCGAGAGGCCGCGGAGGAAATTGTCCGGCAATTTCGCGACTCCCATGACGGGCGCTACCCAGTAAAAGTCGCGGTGACGCTCTGGGCCGTGGAGAGCCTCAGGAACGAAGGCTTAAGCGAGGCGACCGTGATGGCCCTCGCGGGCGTGGAGCCTCTCTGGAGCCCCAGCGGGACGCTCAGCGGCATGCGCGCCATTCCCGCGGAGCGTTTGGGAAGGCCCCGGATCGACGTGACGATTAACGCCTCGGGTCTCTTTCGGGATCTCTTTCCCGACAAGATGGCGTATATCGACGAGGTCATGCGCCTGGCCGCCCTCCAGGACGATATCGAAAACTTCGTCGCCCAAAACGACGCGCGTATTAAGGCGGCCTTAATGGAAGAGGGTTTCGCGGAAGAAGAGGCCACGCGCTTTTCCCGGGCCCGGGTCTTTTCCGAGGCCCCGGGAACCTATGGGATAAAGGTTTCCTCGCTCGCGCCGGCCTCGGGCTATTGGGAAAGCGACGCCGAAATAGCCGCGGTGTATTTGGAGAGCGCGGGCTACGCCTACGGGAAAGATTTCGCGGGAGAGGCCGCTTTAAAGTCTTTCTCCTTAAACCTTAAGGACGCGGAAGCCGTCTGGCATTCCTCGTCCTCGAACCTCTACGGCCTTTTGGACAACGACGACATGTACTCCTATCTGGGGGGCCTGTCCCTCGCGGTCCGGACCCTTTCGGGGCGGGCGCCCTTAACGCTTATCGCGGACCAAAGGACCCCGGGCCAGGTTAAAATCGAAAGCCTCGCGCGCTTTTTAGGCGCCGAGATCCGCGCGCGCTACCTTAATCCCCAGTGGATCGAGGGCATGAAAAAAGAGGACTACGCCGGGGCCCGGGAGATGGCCAATTACGCGGAATACCTCTGGGGCTGGCAGGCGACTGTCCCCGAGGCCGTTGGGGAAAAGGCCTGGGACATGACCTACGCGGTCTACGTTTTGGATAAAAACGGCCAGGGCGTTCCTGAGTTTATGGACGCGGCCAACCCCTTCGCCTACCAGAGCCTTACCGGAAGGCTCCTGGAGACCGCGCGGAAGGGCTATTGGGCGCCCGGGGAAGAGACGCTAGCCAATTTGGCCAAAGAGTACGCCCAAAACGTTATCGCCCATGGAGTCTCCTGCGCGGCGAGCCTTTGCGACAATCCGGACCTTAGTCTTTTCGCCTTGAGCTTGGCGCGGGACTCGCGGCTTATTTCCGTGGCGGACGCGGCTCTCTTCGAGGATATTTTAAATAAGGCGACGGGCCAAACGGTCGCGGAAAGGGCGCGGGCGAGAGGCGAGGCGCGCGCGGCCGCGGCCCTTCCCACACAGGCGAGCGAGGCCAATCCCGCCGCCGCCAGCGGCGCTCCGGAGCCCGCGGAGACCGTGAGGGGCCTTAGAATGGAAAAAGTGGACCCGGCGGGCGCCTCCGGGGAAGGGCCCGCCGCCTCCGCGTGGATTGAGTGGGCGGCGCCGGCCTTTTTGACGCTCACCGTTTTCCTCTTCGTTTTGGGAATCCTTAAGCGCGGCTGGAAGAAGGAACGGAAGCCGTAACTTCCCGTCTGGACCGGGGGAGGCGGGGCGCGCCCGCGACAGGCGAGCGCGCCCTGGTAGCGGTCCTTTCTATTGAAACGAGCGGCGGGGAGACGGGGAGACGCGAAGGCGAGGAGAGAGGGGCGCGGCCTTTCCGTTCCCGGCGAGGCCAAGCCGTCGCCTGGCGCGCGGCGCCCTTTTTCCTCCCCTCTGGGGCCCTTAATAATTGTCACTATTGATTTTACAAAAAATTGCCTTTAGGATGGGGACCCAGCTGGGAGGCGAATTCATGGAAATCGCGACAATTTTACGGGAAAAAGCCCTGGAAATGGGATTTGCCGAGATGGGGATCGTGAGGCCCGAGGCTCTTTGGGGCTACGCCGAGCGCCTGAGCGAAAGGGCCCGCGCGGCGTCTTTTCCAAACGGAGTCCACGAAAATTTCCGCTCTTTCGCTTTTATCCAAGAGAGGCGCCCCTGGGCCCAAGCCGCGCTCGTGACGACCACCTTTATGGGTCGCTACCGGATTCCCCCGCGCGCCGAAGGGTATATCGGCAAACTCTACCTGACCGACTCCCGGAAGCTCGCGCTGTCCCCCGATTTTCAGCGGACCGCCGCTTACGGGGATTTTCTCGCGAAAGAGGGAATTAGGGCGGAAAACGACGAGGTCCACGGCGTGACCGCCGTTCGCTACGCCGCCCAAGCGGCGGGTCTGGGCGTCATCCGCCAAAACAATTTTTTCTACGGCGAGAAAGGCTCCTGGTATCGGATCGACGCCTGGGCCATTGACCGGGAGCTGGAGCTTATTCAGAGTCCCGCCTCCGCGCCGCCCTGCCCGGAAAATTGCCTCAAATGCGTCCAAAATTGCCCCACCCGTTCCCTTTCCGCGCCCTTTGTCATGAACATGGCGACCTGCGTGAGCTATCTCTCGAGTCTGGGCCCCGTTCCCGACTTGGGTTTAGGTCTTCTTCGCGACATGGGCGGCTGGCTCTACGGCTGCGACGCCTGCCAGGACCACTGCCCCTTCAACAAGGGAAAATGGGAAGGAGACGAGGAGTTTCCTTTTTTGGAAGAGACGACCTTAAAGGCCATGCCCGGGGATATTTTAGAGATGGGCTACGCGGAAATTCAAAAGACCCTCGCGCCCAAGTTTTTCTATATCCCGCCGGAAAGCCTCTTCCGCTGGAAACTTAACGCCTTAAACGTTATCGGCAACCTTTCCTTAACCCAGTATCTTCCCCAAGTCGAAAAGGCGCGCGCGGACTCCCATCCCCTGGTCCGGGAAAAAGCCGCGGCCGTGGGGGAAAAGCTCGGAAAATAGCCGCGCGCCCTTGTCTCTAAACGGCGCGCCGAGGCTCGTGGGCCTTTGGGGGGCCTTTCCGCGCGAGGGCGGTTTCCGGCGTAAAGCCGAGGGGTTCCCCAAAGGAGAGGCGGCTCGTCTCGAGTCCGCGACGGCGCGGGGCGAGTCTCGTGGCGGCGCCTTCGCGCCCGTTGGCGGTCGCCCGGTGGCGCTCGTGGCCTCGCGTCCGCGCTCGCGCGGCGCCCGCTTTCGCGCGCCCCCGTGGAGGCGCGCGGACTCCCCGGGGGTTCCCGGGCCGCGCGCCATATTGAAATTTAATTAAGTCGCCGTTAGTATTTTTCGCGAGCGGGGAGGCGGCTTATGGGACAAGCGGAATTTTTGCGGGAAAAGGCCTTGGAATTGGGTTTCGCCGATATGGGGATTGTGAGGCTCGAGGCCCTCCGGGGCCTTTCCGAGCGCCTGGCCGAAAGGTCCCGGAAGGTTCCCTTCCGCGACGACGCTTACGGGAACTTTGGGCATTTCGTCGCGCCGCGCGAGAGGCGCCCCTGGGCTCAGGCCCTGATCGTGGTGGCCATTTACCTGGGCCGCTACCGGATTCCCCCCCGCGCCGACGGGTATATCGGCAAACTCTACCTAACCGACTTCTACGGGTATCCCCCGTCCCCCGACTATCAGCGGATAGCCGCCTACGGGGAATTTCTCGCGAAAGAGGGAATCAGGGCGGAGAGCGACCCCTTCCGCGGCCTCACCGCCTTGCGCTACGCCGCCCAAGCGGCGGGACTGGGCCTTATTCGGCAAAATAATTTTTTCTACGGCGCGAAAGGCTCCTTTTATCGGCTGGAGGCCTGGGCCATAGACCGGGAGCTGGAACTTCGCGGGAGCGGCGGCGCCACGGCGCGGCCTTGCCCCGCGAACTGTCTCAAATGCGTCCAAAATTGTCCCTCGCGTTCCCTTTCGGAGCCCTTTACCATGAACATGGGGACCTGCGTGAGCTATCTTTCGAGCGTGGGCCCGATCCTCGCTTTGAGCTCGCGTCTCCTCAAGGACATGGGCGGCTGGCTCTACGGCTGCGACGCCTGTCAGGACCGCTGTCCCTTCAACAAGGGCCAATGGGAAGGCGTGGAAGAATTTCCGCTTTTAGAGGAGGTGGCCGCGAAAGCCCTTCCCGGGAGCCTTTTGGAGATGAGTTACGCGGAAATCCAAAAGACTCTCTCGCCCAAATTTTCCTATATCGTCCCTGAGCTGATTTTTCGCTGGAAATTAAACGCCTTAAACGTCATCGACAATCTCGCGCTAACCCAATATCTCCCCCAAACGCGAATGGCGCGCGCGGACTCCCATCCCCTGGTCCGGGAAAAAGCCGCCGCCGTGGCGCGAAGGCTCGCGAAATAGCCCGCGAGGACTCCGATCGCGCTTCCGCGCGCCGCGTCCAAAGGGAGGCGCGTTATTTTCGGTCGACGCGGGGGGATAGCCCCCAAGTTCCCTGAAGGCCCTTTAAGGCGCGCCCAAGGCCCGCCACGGCCCTCGCCGCTCGCTCGCTCCTTGGGGGCGACTCGCGCGGGGGATACGCCCTAAGGGAGAGGGGAGGGCGCCCGCGGGCGGGGGCGGAAGTCGAGGGAAGAGCGAGGGCGCCCGCGCTCTCCCAGAGCCGCTTTTATGGGGGAAATAAAAGGACTTAAGCTAAAATCGCGCCGCCTTCGCCGCCTCGCCTCGCCCGCGAAAGGAAACGCGAGCGAGAATTCGCGATAGCGGAAAACATTAAGCGCGTCGCGGTTAAATAAGTTAAAGATAGGCGAGAGCCAGCGCCGCTCTTAAATGGCTCGGCTAAGCCATCAAGAGGATCTTAACGAAACTCGCGTCAGCAATCCGTGTTTAACTATGATTAAAAACGTAAATCTATTTTAACTCTTAGGGATTGCGCGCGGGTGGGAAAATGTTTAAAATGGCGCCTAAGAGAAGGAAAGATCTAAATCGCGCCTTAATCCGAGAAAAATTTATCGCGCGGATAAATTTAGGCGGATCAATTGAGGATTGTCTATGTCAAAAATTGACGTTGGCGAACAAAGTTTTGGGTCAATTATCAGTGAAAACTACGTGTACGCGGATAAAACCGAGCTTATCCACAATATTCTTAACTCGGGAAAATATTTTTTTCTGTCCAGGCCGCGGGGATTTGGCAAAACTCTCCTTTTAACCGCTTTTAAAGAACTCTTTAGCGGGCGCGAAGAACTGTTTGAAAAATTATGGATTGGTCAAAACAATCGCTATAATTTTGAGGACACTTACCCTGTCTTAAGCCTAAGCATGGTTCCCGCCCAAAAATCCCCCGACGCGCTGGAGAAATCCCTCCAGCGGAAGCTTGCTCTTATAGCTAGATCTCACAGCGTCGTAATCGAGGAAAGCGCGCCCGGATTGACGCTTGTAAGCTTATTCAAGAGCTTAAAAGAAAGTATAATAAAAACGTTGTTTTGCTCATTGACGAATATGACGCTCCCGTAAGTTATAATTTAGATAAATTAGACGTCGCTGAAGCTAACCAAAAAATATTAAGCGAATTTTATTCCCAACTGAAATCTCTAACGGACGATCTGCGTTTTCTTTTTGTCACTGGCGTTAGCAATTATTCCTTTATTTGGCGTTCAGGTTCCCTCAATCACTTAGACGATTTAACTCTGGATCCGCGATATTCTGGCGTCTGCGGATTCACTCACGATGAAATGGACGCCTGCTTTAAAGAATTCTTTCCAATTACTCTCAAAATCCTGCAAAGCGAAAAAATCATGGGCAAAGACGATAGCGTCGCGGATTTGCGGCGAAGAATTCTTGATTGGTACGGTGGCTATAGCTGGGACGGTATAAGTAAGGTTTTAAATCCTTATGCTCTCCTTAAATTTTTTTCAAAAAATAAATTCGCGAACTATTGGACAAAATTAGAACCGCCAAAAAAATTTATAAATACCTTTGTTTTCAAGGATCCTCTCGCGTTTCACAGAGGCGCGCTTCCAAGCCTCCGGGAAGAAACAATAAGCGTGACCGAAGCGGACTCCTTGGAACCGGCTCCTGTCCTTTTTCAGACAGGCTATCTCACCGTGGATACAATAATCTCCGCCGTTGATAAGTTGGACGAATATAGGCTAAAGGTTCCCAATGAGGAAGTGAAAAATAAATTCAATTCAGCTTTCGCTAGTTTCCTTTTTAAAAAGATTAAAAAGGACCCTGAAGCGGAAAAATTAATCTTTCAAGAGGCTCTTTTATCCAAAGACGCGGAAACTATTTCAAACTTGATTACCGCGAATTTCAGCGCTCTTCCCGCTGCGCGTCACTCTCCCTCCGAATCCCGCTACCATGGGCTACTTTTCTTTTATTTTCTTGGAATGCCAAACGTGGAAACGCTCTGTGAGCCAGCTGGCGCGGAAGGTACCCCAGACCTGGTCGTAAAATTTAACGATGGGATATACGCGGTCATCGAATTAAAATATAAAAAAAACGAAAAAAGTAACGCGCGAAACGATCCTAACGAAGACAAAATTGATAAAATCATGAAACGTTTAACGGAATCTGGCGTGAGTCAACAAACAGCTGACGTCATTATTAATGAATTAGCGAAGATAACCAACAAATCTGGAGAAAAAGAACTTGAGGAAGGCGAAATTCTGTTTAACGCGAAACATTCCGGTAAAAAAAATAACGCTAATTTAACTAAAAATGAAATTAAGATAATTACGGAAGGCTTGGCGAAAAAAGGCTTAAAAGCCATTGAAACCCTTAATTACGCGGCGCCTTATTTAATTGACGCAAAAAAAATCTTTAAAATTGGCTTAGGAATTTATGGAAGAGGATACAGTCAAGCTTTATTTGGAAAATAAAGGGCGAGCGAAGCCACGGTAAGCGAAAAGCGCGAAAATCAATCTTGGCGTATTTTGAAAAACGGCATGACGATTATCTCGTGATAGGCGCGCGAAATCGCGGAGGCGACTTCAGTGGATATTTAGGCGTTTAAAAATGGAGCCCTTGCTAAACGCGCGAGGAACGAGCGCTTCCGTTAGTTCGCGCGCCGAAGTTTTTAGAGACGCTAAGCGACTGGCTCGCGCGCTGGAAATTAAAAGCGTGACGAGCGCGTCCCACGCTTATTGTTGAATCAAAAATGAAATTTATTTTATATTTCGCGCGGCGCGGCTCGCGCTCCAAAGCGGCCCGTTAATAAATTACGTGGACAAAAAAAGCGATTATTTAGCGAAAAAAAATTATTTTTTTACCTTAACTTAATTAATTAACAATGATTTTCCTTTAATTTGTTGGTCGCGTAATAAATGTAACGCTTATAGATTAAGGAACTTCGCGTTTTTCCCGCGCGCGATTCGCTCATCTAGGCAACTTAAAAAAACTCTTTTATTTTTATAAAAACAATGCTAAAAGAATCGCTAAAATCTTTCGCGTTTTTCTTTGTCTTCTTTGGCTAATTTATTAATTAGCGTTTTCTTTCGCCGCTGACTCTTTAAGAATTCGCCGCTGACTCTTTAAGAAAGGGAGGCGCGTCATGAATTTAGCTCGCTTTTACGATTCGCTCTTTCGCCGCGATCTCCAAAGGGGATTGCCCAAAAAATTAAACTTTACGCGCGAGCGTCGCGCGTCCCGCGAATAAATCGCCGATCGGATCCCACTGAAGGCGGATATTTAACCTTTCCGCGTGGGGCTTTCTTTTTGGTCTGGAAAAATGGAAGTTTTGGATCTGATTGGCGAGACGCCGCTCCTGTCCATGGATAAACTCCTGGGGGCCGACGCTCCCGCGCGGATTTTCGCGAAAGCCGAGTTTATGAACCCTTCGGGGTCGGTCAAGGACCGCGCCGCCAAAGCCATGATATTGGACGGCGTCAAACGGGGCGCGCTCGATAAGGATAAAACCATCATCGACGCCACCTCCGGCAACACGGGAATTTCCATGGCGATGATCGCGAGCGCCTTGGGCTATAAGGCCCTTCTGTATCTGCCCGCCAACGCCAATCTGGAAAGAAAGGCCCTGATTAGGGCTTACGGCGCCTCTCTCGTCGAGACTGATCCTCTGGAAGGTTCCGACGGGGCCTATCTGGCGGTCCGCGCCGAGACGGAAAAAGACCCTACCCGCTATTTTTATCCCGACCAGTACAACAATCCCGTCAACCCCCAAACTCACTTCGAGACCACGGGGCGGGAGATCCTGGACCGACTGGGCGGGGCCGTCACCCATTTTATCGCCGCGATGGGCACCAGCGGCACCTTCATGGGGACCAGCCGGAGGCTCAAGGCCTTTGACGGTCGGATCAAATGCCTGGCCGTGCAGCCGGACTCGCCCCTGCACGGGATTGAGGGCGTCAAGCACATGGGCTCGACCATCAAGCCGGGGATCTACCGCCCCGAACTCATCGACTCCGTCGTGACCGTATCCACGGAAGAGGCCGCGAGCTTGGCCCGCGTCTTGGCCAAGCGCTTGGGCTTGCTTGTGGGCTTAAGCTCCGGGGCCAACCTGGCGGGCGCCTTAAAGCTCGCCCGCGCCCTCCCCCGGGGCTCCGTTATCGTGACCGTCTTCGGGGATTCGGGCGCCCGTTATCTTTCCGGTCCCCTTTTTAGAGAGCTTCCATGATTATTCTTCCTTTGAGAGTGGAGAGCGACATTCGGGGCGAGGCGCGGCGCGCCTATCCTTGGGAGTGCTGCGGGCTGATAGTGGGGACCTCGTCCGCGGGCGTCCGCAGGGCCGCGCGGATTGTTCCCTTAAATAACGCCCGCGAGGGCGAGGAGCGCAGGCGGCGCTTCGCGATTGATCCCTTGGATTTCGCGCGGGCGGAACGGGAAGCCGCGCGGGAGGGCCTGGAAGTCTGGGGGATCTATCACTCGCACCCCGACCATCCCGCCGCTCCTTCCGCGCGCGATTTGGAGCGGGCCCTGCCTTTTTACTCTTACGTCATCGTCGCGGCGCGGGACGGGGAGGATCGGGAGCTTAACAGTTTTCTTCTCGCGTCCGACCGCTCGCGGATGGAACCCGAGGAAGTATGGGTCGGGGAAAAATAGTTTTTCCCGCGCGGGGGGGCGACGCCTCGCCCTTACGCGAGAAAGTCGCGCGCCGAGCGCGAAGGCCGATTATGGCCGCGGCGAAAGGAGAGCCAGAGTGCCAGTAACTTTATTTATTCCCACGGCCCTGCGTGGTTTTACGGAGCGGAACGCGGAACTGAGCCTGGAGGCCGCGACCGTGGGGGAGCTGATTAGCGCCCTGACCCAGAAATATCCCGATCTGCGGACCCATCTCTTGGACGAAAAGGGAGAGCTCCGGCCTTTCGTTAACGTCTTCGTGGGCGAAATCAATATCCAAAGCCGCGGCGGTTTCGCCTTCCCCTTAAAGGACGGCGACGTCGTCACGCTTATTCCGGCCATCGCCGGGGGAGCGCGAGGGTAATGGCCGAGCCGCGCGAAAGCCTCATAAGCGACGACAGGCTGACGGATTTGACCCCCGACGAGCTGACGCGTTTCAGCCGGCATCTTTTGCTTCCCGAGGTGGGCGCGCTCGGGCAAAAGCGCCTTAAGGCCGCCAAGGTTTTAATCGTGGGGGCCGGGGGCCTGGGCTCCCCTTTGGCCCTGTACCTCGCCGCCGCGGGCGTGGGGACTATCGGGATCGTGGACTACGATCTGGTGGAGGCCTCCAATCTTCAGCGTCAGGTTATTTTCCAGTCCCGGGATATTCTCAGGCCCAAAGTGGCCGCGGCGAGCGAGCGCCTCAAGGCCTTAAATCCCAATTTGAGCGTCGTCTCCCACCATTTCCGGCTCACGAGCCGCAACGCCTTGGACCTTATCCGCGCGTACGACGTCGTGGCCGACGGGACCGACAATTATCCCACCCGTTACCTCGTGGCGGACGCCTGCGTCTTTTTGGGGAAACCCAACGTTTACGCCTCCGTCTTTCAGTTTGAGGGTCAGGCCACGGTTTTCGACGCGCGCCACGGCCCCTGCTACCGTTGCCTCTACCCGTCGCCCCCGCCTCCGGGCCTGGTCCCTTCCTGCGGGGAGGGCGGCGTGATGGGGGTTCTGCCGGGGATCTTGGGGACCGTCCAGGCCTCCGAGACCATCAAGCTCATCGTCGGGGGCGGTCGCTCCTTAATCGGCAGGCTCTGGCTCTACGACGCCTGGCTCGCCCGCTCCCTGGAAGTGAGACTGGAAAAAAATCCCGCTTGCCCGGTCTGCGGCGAACGCCCCCTCATTACGGAACTCGTGGATTACGAGAGCTTTTGCGGGCTGAAAAACGAGGGCGAGGAACCTATTCCCTCCATCACCGCCCGCGAGCTTAAAGAGCGTCTGGAACGCCGGGACGGGATCCAGGTGGTGGATATCCGGGAACCGCACGAGATGAGCCTTTCCAAGTTTTCGGAGGCCGTGGCCATACCCTTCGGGCAGCTCGCGCGCCGCCAAAACGAGTTCGATCCCGGAAAGGATCTCGTCTTTATCTGCAAGATCGGCCAGAGAAGCCTGTACGCCATCCGCGCCCTACGGGAGGCCGGATACGCGGGGCCCATGTTTAATCTTCAAGACGGCCTGAACGCCTGGGCGCGGGAAGTTGACCCGTCGCTGAGCGTCTATTAGCGCCCGTTAGCGCCCATTGGGCCAATCGCCATGGAGAAGCTTCTTAATATTTAAGGAAAGCTCTTTTTTGTCGCGGGCGCTCCCCAGGGGGGCCCGCTTTTCGGGCGGCTCGCGCGCGAGCCGCGCCAATTTGGTGTTTTTTTATGTCGAGTCATTTAAACGCTTTAGGACCCAAGGCCGCGAGCCAACTCGCGGACGTCGTGAAAACCCGGCCCCAATTCGGGGCTTTAACCCCCCGTTGGCTGACCAAATTCTTGGAATTCAAGGCTTTGGACGCCGGCCTTTACCGCGTGAACCGGGTGGTGGAAGGCGACACCCCATTGGACGCCCTCTGCGGCCAGGACCCCGGCAAGGCCGAAATCCCCCAAGGCTACGTGGAATACCAGCCCCAACCCCGGGAGATCGTCTTAAGCTCCATCAGCGCCATCTTGAACGTGGACACCAAGATCGCGGATGTCTTCAGCTCTCCCTACGACCAGACGGCGGAGCAACTGAGCCTGGCCGTGGAGAGCCTCCGCGAGCGCCAGGAAAGCCAGATCGTCAATAACGACGATTACGGCCTTTTAAAGAACGTGGCTTCAAACCAACGGATCACCGCGCGGACGGGCTCGCCCACCCCCGACGATTTGGACGAACTCTTGGCGAAAGTCTGGAAAGAGCCCAGCTTTTTCTTGGCCCATCCCCGGGCCGTCGCCGCCTTCGGCCGCGAGTGCACCCGTCGGGGCGTTCCGCCCGCCACCGTCAATCTTTTGGGCGGCGTTTTTATCCAGTGGCGCGGCGTTCCCATTATCCCCACGGACAAGCTTTTCGTCGACGGCCTTAAAAACCCTCCGGGCCCCAGCGGCAAGACCAATATCCTTTTAATCCGCACCGGCGAAAACAAGCGCGGGGTCGTGGGGCTTTACCAGGCCGGGCTCCCGGGCGAACAGTCCCGGGGACTCGCGGCGCGTTTGCGGGGCGTGGACGATCAGGGAGTCGCCTCTTACTTGCTTTCGCTCTACTGCTCGGCCGCCATTTTGGCGGACGACGCCTTAGCGGTTCTCGAGGACGTGGAAGTCGGCAATTACTATGACTATAAGTAAAAAATACCCCGGGGAACCGGACCCCAGCGCCTATGGGCTCCCCACGGAGGAAGAGCTCCTGGAGATCTTGGGCTTGGTCGGGGAGCCTCCCCCCCACGCCTTCGAGGCCTTCCAGCCCGCGGAAGTGGCCGTCGCGGTTCCCGAGCCATTTCGCCAATTCCCCGACGCGCCGCGCGCCAAGGGCCCAAGCGACCCGGCGCCTCTTAAGACCGCGGCCTTAAGCGGCGCCGACCCTTTAAGCGCTCCGGGGCTCCCTTCCGACGCGCGGCGGGGCGCCGCGCCCCCGGGGGCCGTCGCGCCTTCCCTTGAGCCCGCCCCTCCCGAGCCGCCGCTCCCCCCTTCCGCGCTTTCTCTAAGCGAAGCGCCGGAAAGGCGCGGCGCCCAAGGGCGCGGCGTCCAAGGGCGCGGCGTCCCGCCGCGCGCCATTCCCCTTTTGGCGGAAAGCCCCGCGGAGCCCTTCGGGCCCTTGAGCCCGGATCCCTGGGGCGCGGCGGTCGCTTCGGGGCCGGACGTTTTTCCCCTCGCTCGCGAAGGGGACCGCTTTATCGCTTCTTTCCTCGCGGGGCTTCCGGGGCGACATTGGAGCGCCTCCCCAACCGTCCCCTCAGGCTTTCCGGAAGGCGTCCGTCAAAGCTCGCCATCGCGGCCCGCGGCGCCAGCGCGCGGCGGCGCGAAAACCCTCCGAGATCTTCTTGGCCGCGGCCGGAAGACGCCGGAAACGGAGGCGCCGCGGCCCATCCCTTACGTGGGCGCGGTTCCCGTGAGCGCGCTGCGCGCGGATTTTCCGATCCTCCAAGAAAAGGTGGAAGGGGGACGGGATCTCGTCTGGCTCGACAACGCGGCGACCACCCAGAAGCCGCGGGCCGTAATCGAAAGGCTTACGCGCTTTTACGAGCGCGAGAACTCCAACGTCCACCGGGGGGCGCACGCGTTGGCCGCCAGGGCCACCGACGCCTACGAGGAGGCCCGGGAAAAGGTCGCGCGTTTTATCGGGGCCCCCAGCGCCGCCAACATTGTCTTTGTCCGGGGCGCCACCGAGGGCCTCAACCTTATCGCGCGCTCCTACCTCGAGCCCCGGCTCGCCCCGGGCGACGAGATTATCCTCACTCTTTTGGAGCATCACGCCAATATCGTCCCCTGGCAGATGGTGGCCGCCGCCACCGGCGCCAAGATCCGGGTGGCCCCGGTCGACGCGACCGGGCAAATCGTCTGGGCGGAGTTTTTGCGGCTCTTTAACGGCCGGACCCGTTTCGTCTCGGCGACCCACGTCTCCAACGCCCTGGGAACGGTGACCCCGGTGGCGGAGATCGTGGCCGCGGCGCGGGCGCGGGGAGTCGCCGTGGCCGTCGACGGGGCCCAGTCCGTCAGCCATATCCCCATAAACGTCAGCGCCCTGGGAGCGGATTTCTTCGTCTTTTCCGGTCACAAGATCTACGGGCCCACGGGCGTGGGGGTCGTCTACGGAACGAGCGAGGCCTTAAACGATTCCCCGCCTTACCAGGGCGGCGGCAACATGATTTCCGACGTCACTTTCGCGAAGACCGTCTATCAGGGACCGCCCCAAAAATTTGAGGCGGGCACGGGCAATATCGCCGGGGCCGTGGGGCTGGGGGCGGCCTTGGATTACCTGAGCCAATTGGGGCTCGAAAACGTCGCCGCCTACGAGGAATCCCTCTTAAACTACGCGACCGCCGTCCTTTCGTCCGTCCCCAAGCTCGCCATTGTCGGGACGGCCGCCGCGAAAGCCGCGGTGCTTTCTTTCGTCCTGGAAGGACATTCCATCGAGGAGGTGGGCGCCAAACTCAGTCAAGCCGGCGTGGCCGCCCGGGCCGGGCATCACTGCGCCCAGCCCATCGCGCGCGCCTTCGGCTTGGAGGGAACGGTCCGGGTCTCTTTAGCCTTCTACAACACCGCCGCGGAAGTGGACTATCTGGCTTCCGTCTTGCGGGCTATCGTTAACTGAAATCTTTCTCTCTCCGCCGCGCGCCGAAGGCCTCGCCTCGGCGCGCCCTGGAGAGAGGCGGAACCTTAAAGGCCCTAAATTATGAGCTTCGCGGAAAACGGCGGCGTCAAAAAGCTCGTCGCCTCCATTATCGCGAGTTACGAGGAAAACCCCGAACTCGTTAAGCTGGACAATACCGATCAGATTAACAAAGAGGTCATTATCCATGTCCTCGAGCGATTGAGAAGCCTGGTTTTCGCGGGTTACTTCGCTAAAAAACCGTTGAAGGCCAATTTTTTGGAGTTTTACGTGGGCGAGCTTTTGGAGGACCTCATCTATAACCTCCAAAGGCAAATCACGCAAGCCCTCTACCATAAAGAAGGGCCCTATGACGGCGTTCGGGAGCGCTCCGAGAGGATTACCCACGCCTTTCTGGAAAAAATTCCCGCCATCCGCCGGCTCATGATGACCGACGTGGAAGCCGCCTACGACGGGGATCCGGCGGCCTTTAACCGCGACGAAATAATCCTCTCGTACCCGGGCGTTTACGCGATTATGGTCAACCGCCTGGCGCACGAGCTCTATCTGCTGGAAGTCCCCTTAATCCCCAGGATGATGACGGAGAGCGCCCATGGCCTCACGGGAATCGATATCCATCCCGGGGCCTCCATTGGGCGTTATTTTTTCATCGACCACGGCACGGGTATCGTCATCGGCGAGACCACCGTCATCGGCGATTACGTGAAAATTTACCAAGGCGTGACCCTGGGGGCCCTCTCCACCCGGGGCGGCAGGCTCCTCGATGGGGTTAAAAGGCATCCCACCATTGAGGACCACGTCACCATTTATTCGGGGGCCTCCATTTTGGGGGGCTCCACGGTGATCGGGGAAGGCGTGGTGATCGGCTCCAACGCCTTTATCACCAAGAGCGTACCTGAGCGGACCAAGGTGAGCGTCAAAAACACCGACCTCCAGTACATGCCCGACGGTAAGCCGGCCAGCCACGAAGCCCTTCAGGAAGAATTCTGGGATTACGTGATTTAAGGCCTCCACGGCGCCCCGCCGTGGGGGCGCCGCGCCGCGGCGCGCGACCCCACGGAACCCAAGAGAACGCCCAGGAGAGAGCCTAAGATAAAATGGCGGTGGCGCCCTTGACGCGCTCGCGACAAGGAAACCGCGCGAGGAGGCGCGCGCCTCGTTTATTCCAAGAGGTCTTGGGGGATTTTGGAAAAAACATACTCCGTGAGGGGCTTTACGATATGGCCCACGAATTCAGTGAAAGGTATCCGCTCCCCTGGTCTTCGCGAGGAGAAATATTTTTTCGTTTCCCGGTGGAGCGAGTTAAATTTATCGATAATGTCATCATTCTTGAGAGGCAACCAAGAAGTCGCCGCGGCGCAACAACAGTGCGATTGCCAGTCTGGGTTGGAAGGCGAGAAACAGATGCTTACGGAGGGCTGGGGAACCGCCTGCTCAAAGAACGCGCAGGCTAATCCCAATTCGCCTTCGGTTAAAGGCTTGGCGTAGAGCTTAACGGTATAATAAAATTTCCCGGTTCGCTCAGAGCGCGTTTCTAGTAATTCCAGTTTGTCAATGACGGCTTCGGCGGCTTTTATAGCGTCCGTAAACGCGGATTGTTTTAAAGGCGAATTGTCGAGTGAAAATTTTTCGCGCGTGAACATTATGCGTCAAATACCTCCAACGCTTCAATAACGCGCGGTTTGGCGCGCGGGAAAGAAAAAGAGAAAAGCGCGCAAATTCAGTTATGGGGTCACGCGCGGGGCCGTTATTTTAGCGAGAACCCGTCGGAAGAAAGCGAAAAGAAAAGCCGCGTCGCGCGCGTGGTCCTCAAATTGAGCTTTGGAATCTAGCTTGACCGCTCCTAAAACGCGCGAGTGAGCTTGATAACCGGCAATCGGGATAGTCTGGACCGGTAGAAAGTCGTCGTTGTTCATGATACTGTCGCCGGCGGCGAAACCGCCGGCCGCTTTATGGAAACCGCCTATCGCCGCGGTCGCCAGAAAAGAATTATCGCTTTTAAAAATTTCCGTTAAAGCGTTTAAAACGCTCTCACGAATTTTATCGTCATCGGTCAGTATAATGACTTCGCGATAGTCGACCCAATCAAATTTCGCGCGGTCAAAAAAAATAACAGTCCGCGAATTGTCTAATTCGCCAATCTTATCAAGATCTCTCTGAATGTCTTCGGTCATTTATAAAAACCCACAATTATTTAAAACAGCGAAAAATTTAACCCTTCGCGAGTTAAGGGGCGAGGATTAAGTTTTTCCATTGAAGGGAAGAAAAATCCGCGCGCGGAAAATTCGCGGGCGGCGAAAATGAAACGGAAAAGACGCGCGGTCGCGCCGCGGAGATAAGAGAAAAGAAAGACGAAGAAATTAAAACGCGAAGCGAGGCGAAAAGCAAGCTAATTTTAGGGGAAGGAAAAAAAGAGGAGGCTCTCCGTGGGCGCGGATATTCTTTCGCGGCGGTTATTACGCTATTTTAAGTGGTCTGTTACGCTATTTTAAGTGGTCTTAGAAAACGGAGTCCCTATATGCGGACGGAGCTTGCCGCGGATTCATAATTACAATCGGCCGCGGAGTTTGGCTTGAGGCCTTTGGAAAAGAGCGCGGTCGTTTCTCTCCCTTAAGCGTCTCCGCTTGGGCGCCCTTTGGGTTCCGGCGCGCGAGACCTTAGCCCTCGCCGCGCGCCTTAAGTATTTGTCGCGCGGCGCGACTCAAGGGCGGGGAGGGCTAAAGGGGGAAAGCGCCTTAGCGCGAGAGAGGCCGGATAAGCGCCCCGCGCCATGGCCTTATGTCTCCGCTTCTCTCCGATTCGCCCCGGTTCGCCCCGGTTCGAGCCGGCGCGAAGGGCGTTTAGAGCGCGCCTGGGAAGTTTTCGCGCCCCTTACGTGGGAGCGGGGCCCATGGGCTTAAGCGCTTGGCGGGCTTCCGTCCAAAGGTTTTAAGCTATTTGGCGAGGAGGGCTGTTTTTGAGGCGGCGTTTTATCTCGCGACGGGCGCGATTTTAACTTATAAATTTTGGGCGTTTACGGCTTCGGCCCTTTCCCAAGAACGCGAAAAAAGGCCTTAAGGTCGCGTCCGACACTTAGCCGGCCAGAAGCGAAGCCATAATTGAATAATTTTAGAGGATTTAAGCGATTTAAGGCCTCTGGGTAGCCCCGCTGGCCGGGCCGATCCCCTCCAAGGCGCCAAAGGAAAAAAATGCGGTCGGGGGCCCAGCGAGGGCTCGCGGGGGGATACGCGAAGAGGCGCCAGCCCCGTTTATTCCAAGAGATCTTGGGGAATTTTGGAAAAAACGTACTCCCTAAGGGGAGTGGCGACGTGGCTCATGATGTCGTTGAAACTGGGCCGATCCCCGTTTTTTCGCGTGGAAAAAGAATTAAACGTTTCATTGTAGAGCTTGAGGATTTTATCGGATACAACCTTACCGTCAAAAGGCAACCATTTCACAATCGAAGTTGTGATAAGCGGTTGCTCGTTATCCTTTGAAAGCGCGATTAAGATTGTAACCATGGGCTCTGGAACCGTCTCTCTAAAGTACTCGTTGGCAAACGCCATTTCTTTTTCGGTTATAGCTGAAGCGCAAATCCAAGTCAGAAAGTGAATTTGCCCGACTCGCTCAAATCGCGTTTCTTGTAACGCCAGTTTATCAACGAGAGCTTCGGCCTCTTTTAACATATCTTTAAAATCAGAATTTTCCAAGGTCAAATTCGCGAATGAAAATGTTAAGATCTTTAACATATTGTATCAAATACCTCAAAACGAGCGCGAGAGCGCTGGAAAGAAAAAAAGAGAAGCGCGCGAAATACAATTATTGGATAATTGGCGCGCCAGTGGTTTTAGCGAAGAATCTTCTGAAGAAAGCGAAATATAAAGCCGCGTCTCGCGCGTATTCTTGAAATCGCTCGGTTAGACTCGGCTCGGTTGAGTTAAAAACGCGCGAGTGGGCTCGAAGAGCCGAAGCCGCGAATTTCAGTAGCGCCTGAAAGTCATACTTTGCGAGTATATTGGCGCCAGGGGAAAATCCGCCGAACAATTCTGGACAATTATCTACCATTGTCGCGGTCGCTAAAAAAGAATTGGCGTCCATTAAAGAAGGTATTAAAGCTCTAGAGACACTCTTGGCGGTATCGATATTATCCGCTATTATAATAGCTTCGCGATAGTCGATCCAATCAATTTTCGCTCTGTCAAAATAAAGAATATTCTTGAAGCAGTCTAATTTTTTAATTTTTTCAAGATCGGTCTTAAGTCCTTCGGTCATTTATAAATACCACAATTTGCGACAATAAAACGCGTCGCGAGCTAAGGCGCGATGGTCAGATCAGCTTAAGGCGAGAAATAAACCGGCGCGCGGAAAATTTACAAGCGGCGAAAATGAAATGGAAGAGTCGAGGGATATCGCCGCGGACGGAAAAAGAAAAGAGAGACGAGAAAATTAAAGCGCGGAGCGAGAAAGATAGCAAGCGAATTTTTGCTAAGGGGAATAAAGGGGAGGCTCGTCGCGGACTCGCGTATCCCTTCGCGCCTCTTTAGGCGCTATCTTAAGTAGTTAGAGAGAGAAGAGTCGCTATATGCGGACGGAGGCGTCCGCGGACGTGAATTTACATTCTACCGGCGAGTCCGCCGGGTCGCTTTCCCAAAGGAGCGCCGCCGCTTCTCTTTTTCGGCGCGCGGCGCCCTTTGGGTTCCGGCGCGCGAGGCCTTTGTCCTCAAGCTCGCCTCCGGCGTAGTCGCGCGCCTCCAGCTCAATATAGGGGCGCTTTCCCAGAGACGCGAGCGCGGGGCGGGGGAGAGAGGACTCAGGAAGTTGAGCGCCTTTTCGCGCGAGTGGCCGGGAAAAGCCTCGCGTCCTGGCCCCATGTCTCCGATTCTCCTAAGGGGTCAAGATGTCGGCGCGAAAGGAGTTTAGAGCGCCTTGGGGGGTGGTTTTCGCCGCCTCCCGCTGAAATGGGGTTTATCTAATCGACTTAAGCGCCTGGGCGGTTCCGGTCAAAGATTTTTGGCGGCTTTCAAAGGGGAGCCGTTTCCCATGGCCATTTTTCTCGCTCTGGGCGCGATTTTTGTCCCATAATTTTTGGACATTAGCGGGACATTCGCGGTCGCGTCCCTCGCGAAAGAACGCGAAAAAACGCCGACCTTCAGCTCACTCCCGAACGTAAGCCGACCAGCCGCGAATCCCTCCCTGAAGAATTGAGGTTCGGCGCTATTTGAGGCCTCAGCGTAGCTCCGCCAGTAGCGCCGCGCCCCAAGAAGGCTCTCTGGAAAACGGCGCGGTCCGCGGCTCCTTTAAAGAACTCGCGGCGGGGAAATTACGCGAAGAGGCGCGCGGCGCCCTAAGTTTATTCCAAGAGATCTTGGGGAATTTTGGAAACAACGTACTCCTTAAGGGGAGCGGCGACGTGGCTCATGACGGCGCTGAAACTGGGCCGCTCCCCCTTATTTAACGAGGTGAGGGAATCCAGGTTTTTTTTGCTGATCTCGTTAAATTTCAAGGCGATTTCCTCTTCCTTGAGAGGCAACCAAGGCGTAACCGTAACGCTTACGTACGGTTTATGCTCGCCAAGGTCAGAAGGCGCGATTAAGATGATCGCGTTGGGATTGGGAACCGTTTGGATGAAGAGCGCGCGGATTAATCCCAAATCTTGAGGAGTTAAAACGTTAGCGTATATCCAACCCAGATAGTTAAATTGTCCGATTCGCTCAAATCGCGTTTCTTGTAATTCCAATTTGTCAACGAGCGCTTCGGCCGCTTTAACCGCGTCTTTAAAATTGGATTTATTAAAAGGCAAATTATCGAATGAAAATTGTTCGAGCTTGATCATTTTACTTCAAATACCTCAAAAAGCGCGCGAGCGATGGGAAAGAAAATGAAAGAATTGGCTAAATAAAATTAATGGGTAATTAGCGTGGCGGTTGTTTTAGCGAAAAATCGTCTGAAGAAAGCGAAATGAAAAGCCGCGTCTCGCGTGTATCCTTGAAATTTTTCGGTTGGATTCAGCGGGGCCGCGTTATAAACGCGCGAGTAAGCTTGATGAGCCGCCGTCGCGGAAGAAAATAGCGAATGAAAGTCATATTTTTGTTTTAAATTTTCGCCGGGCGCGAACCCGATGAGCGAGTTTTGGAAACCTCCTATTATTGTCGCGGTCGCTAAAAAAGAATTATCGTCCACTAAAATTGTTATTAAAGATTCAGCGACGCGCATGCCCATTTTGTCGTCATTCGCCATTATAATAACTTCGCGATAGTCGATCCAATCAATTCTCGCGCGGTCAAAATAAAGAATATTCCCGGAACAGTCTAATTCGTTAATCTTTTCAAGATCGTTCTTAAGGCCTTCGGTCATACGTAATACCAAAATTGTTAAAAAATTGACCCATCGCGAGAAAGGCGCGAGAGTTTCGCTTTTTCCTTAAGGGAAGAAAAAAACCGCGCGCGAAAAATTTCAAGGCGGCGAGAAAAGACGAGGGGTGTCGCCGCGGAGACAAAAGAAAGGCAAAGAAATTAAAGCGCGAAGCGAGACAAAAAGCAAGCCAATTTTTCAAAAGAAGGAAAATAGGGAGGGCGCGCCGGAAACTCGCGTATCCCTTCGCGGCGCTTCAGACGCTATTTTAAGTGGTTCACGAGAGAGGAGGCGCTATATGCGGACGGAGGCGCCCGTAGTCGCGTATTTACGGCCAACCGGCGAGTCCGCTGGGGCGTCTTCCCAAAAGGAGGGGCGACGCTTTTCTCTTTTAGAGGCGCGCGGCGCCCTTGGGGTTCCGGCGCGCTGGGCCCTTGTCCCCGCCACTCTCCTCCGGCTTGAACTCGCTCCTCCGGCTTAGTTTAGCGGCGCTTTCCCGCGACGGGAGCGCGGAACGGAGGAGGAGAGGATTCTGGGTAGGGAATTGCCTTTTCGCGAAAGAGGCCGGGAAGACGCCCCGCGCTATGGCCTCATGTCTCCGATTCTCCTCAGCTCTCCCCGGGTCAAGCTGGCGCGCGCGGCGTTTAGAGCGCCTTGGGGGGATATTTTCGTCGCCACCCGCTAGAGTTGGGGCTTTCCCTATGGGTTAAGCGCCTGGCGCGCCCTTGGCCATTGGTTTGAGGCGATTTTTTGGGGAGAGCCTTTTTCGGGCGCCACTATACCTCGCGTCGGGCGAGATTTTTGTCTCGTAATTTTTGGCCATTTTCGGCTTCGTTTTTTCCCAAAAACGCGCGAAACGCCGACCTTCAGTTTACGCGCGACCGTTACCCAGTCCGCCGCGAAGGCCTCTCAGAAGAATTTATGGGATATCGCGACGCGAAACCACTGGAGCGCTCTAGTGGACGTGTCGCGCCACCGCGCTCGCCACAAGGCGTCGGAAGAGAAAAAGGCGGTCGTGGGATGGCGCCTTTAAGCGCGCTCGCGACGTTAGGAAAATTCGCGAAGAGGCGCGCGTCCCCGATTATTTCAAGAGATGTTGGGGAATTTTGGAAAAAACGAACTCCTTAAGGGGAGTCGCGATTTCGCACGCGATGGCGACGAAACCGCTCCGCTCCAAGTTGTTTCGCGTGGAAAAAGAATCCAGCGTTTCAGCGTAGAGCGCGGAAATTTTATCGGCAATTTCCTTATGGTTGATAGGCAACTGTTTCGAAATCGCGGCGCCGGAACGCGGTTGAGCGGGATTGTCGGTAGGCGCGATTATGATGCTAACTTTGGGCAGGGGAACCGCCAGATCAAAGAAGTTGATGGCATATAGCATTTCTTCTTTGGTTAAAACGTATTCGCACGCGCAATACAGGAAGTTAAATTGTCCGGTTCTCCCAAATCTAATTTCGTGTAACGACAATTTATTAACGAGAACTTCGGCCGATTTTATCATATCTTCAAAATCAGATTTTGTGATAGACAAATAAGGGATTGAAAATGTTTCACGCGTGATCATTTTGCGTCAAATACCTCAAATACTTCAGATAAACGCGCTCGCTCGCGCGCGCGCGAGAGAGAGAGAGAGAGAGAGAGAGAGAGAGAGAGAGAGAGAGAGAGAGAGAGAGAGAGAGAGAGAGAGAGAGAGACGGACGCGATTAATGGATAATTGGCGTGGCCGTAGTTTTAGCGAAAAATGTTCTGTGGAAAGCGAAAAGTAAAGCCGCGTCTCGCGCGTATCCTTGAAATCGTTCGGTCGCGCTCCCCGGGTCTGAGCTAAAGACGCGCGAATAGGCTTGAACAGCCGCCTTCGCTGATAACGTTAGCGAATGACAGTCGTATTTTTGTATTAAATTTTCACCAAGGGAAAAACCGCCGAACAAGTTTTGGAAACCGTCTATTATAGCCGCGATCGCTAAAAATGAATTATCGTCCACTAAAGTTTCCGTTAATGATTTCTCGACTCGCTTGGCGGCCGCGACATTATCAACCATTACAATAACTTCACGATAATCGATCCAACTAATTTTCGCGCTGTTAAAATAAAGAATATTCTTGGCGCAGTCTAATCCGTTAATTTTTTCAAGATCAGTCTCAAAGATTTCGTTCATTTATAAATACCCCAACTGAAAAACGCGTCGCGAGTTAAGGCGCGACGGTAAAATTCAGCTCAAAGCGAGAAAAAACCGCGCGGAAAATTTTCAAGCGGCGAAAATGAAACGGAAAAGACGAATGATATCGCCGCGGAGACAAAAGAAAGATGGCGTTATTAAAGCGCGAAGCGATGAAAAAAAGCAAGCGAATTTTTGCTAAAACGATTTAAAGAGAGGCTCGCCGCAGGCTTCCACATCCCTTCGCGGCTCTCTAGGCGCTATTATTGATAAGAGTGCAAAAAGTCCCGGAACTGACAATCGGTCATCTCTTAATGCCAAATAAAGACTACTAATTAGGTAAATATAGCATATAAGGTATCGTTGTCCGTCTGGCTACTTCGGTGAAGGGTTTTT
>JAISCZ010000059.1 GCA_031265205.1 Deltaproteobacteria bacterium | reverse complement strand
GGCGGTTCGGAAAGGGGAGGAATTTCTAATATTCCCCAACAATAGGCGTGTAACGCGCTATGATAAAATGACTCTTCGGCTCTATGATGTTTCGCGGGTATCGAACTATAGAGGGAAGTGATTATCGCGGTTAACTTCGTTTCGTCTCCTGAGTCCAGAATTTGTTTAAATTTAATCCCTTCGTGAGCTGGATTCTTGCCCAAAAGGGCGAACAGGCTATCTTTAAACAATTTCTCAAAATCAGGCGTTATCTCCTCATTTGGCGTCCTAAGTTTATAAAAAGCCCCTTTTTCGGTATTAGTAACCGATTCAACCGTCAGATAGCCGGTCTGAAAGAGGGCCGGCGCGGGCGCCAAGGAACCCACCTCGGCGACGCCTACATCCTTTTCCGTTAAATTTTGAAGCTTATCCATGAGAAAATCCAGCGGATTATTGGAAACAATAGACTTCAAAAAATCATTGGGAGCGCCTATCAGCGTCCAATAAGGATTAAAAGCCATTTTCTTGATAAACTTTAAAAGCGAATAAGGATTAAGAATTTTGGTTTCTCCGTCCCAAGTATAGCCATCGTAAAAATTGAGGATTTTAGCTCGTAAATCCGCGATGGTTCGCTCTTGAGCTAATACGCCACGGTTCTTCATTTTTCGCGCGATGTCTGGTAAATATGGTAAAAAATATCTATCCAGTTCTTCGCGCGTAAATCCGCAAATATCCGCGTACCGCTCATCAAGCGTTAAATCGTCAAGATGGTTAAGCCCAGCCGATAATCCCATGAAAGCGTAACGCGTCACTCCGGTTACAAAAGTAAAGCGCGTGTATTTACCGGCGCTTTTTAGCCCTGAATAAAAATCCGTAAGAGTGTCTCGATTTTGTAAAGCCAAAGAGATATTTTTAATATTTTCGCTGACAGGCGCTTCGTACTCGTCTATTAAAATTACCACCTCTTTGTTATATTTTTTATACAGCGCTTCGATAACAATAGAGAAATCAGTACCAGTGTAACTAGTTTCGATTCCCAAATTTTCTTTCTTAATTATCCATCGCAATGACGTAACAATCGTTCTCTTCAGCTCTTCATCGCCGTGGCCACGCCCGGCCATTGAAAGGGAAATGATTGGATGCCGTTCCGGGAAAACGAAATCAGATTTTCCAATCCATAAATCTTTAAAGAGCCCGGAGGGCGGCCCTTTGGGGTCCGGCGGTCCGCTAAAAAGCGCTTCCAACGCGCTCAAAAGGAGAGATTTTCCAAATCTTCTGGGTCTGGACAAAAAATAAGCGCTCCCCTCATTGACAAGACTGTGGATTTGGCGGGTCTTGTCGACGTAGAGCCAATTATTTTCAATGAATTTTGAAAAATTGTCCTCGCCTAGCGCTATTCTTTTTTTAGCGCTTCGCGTTTCGTCCATAGCTTTATCCTCGTGGGCGTCCTCGCTTCCGATCGCTAAGAAAAACGTGACGTATTCTTAAGGGCTTTAACGCTATTTCCCGCCGTAGGGCAATTTTTTAAAAAGGACGCTTAATTTAATGTTTCTTATAGTTCTTCGCCTCAAGAACGCTCTCTAAAGATTAGCTTACGCTATATCGCGACAGTTAATCCAGCTTTTTCGCGAACAAGAAAAATGCGCGGCTTTTAAAGAGTTTAAAGCTTTCTCTGGGCGCGGTCAGGGCGGACGCTTCCAGGCGGGGACCCAGAGAACGCTCTCGCCACAATGGGCCTCAAAGCGCCTTTCCCGCCTTTTTCCCGCTTCCATGGGGCGGCGGGGGCGGGCGCGCCCGTCGCGCCTTCCGCCCGAGGCCCTTACGGCGCTTGGACCAAAAGCGTAACGCGCCCGCCCCTCAAACGGCGAAGCGCCCAACGGTTCCACCCACCCTCGCGCGGCGCGGCCCGCGCGGACCCTAACTGGCGCTCCCCGCCACTAGTGGCGCGAATTTCGCGCCCATGGGACGCGCCCGTCCCTTGGGCGCGACGCGCGCGACGGAAGCCTATTAGTCCTCGAGGATCGCCCCGGTGTTGGCCGAAGTCACCATTTTCCGGTACCGGGAGAGGCATCCGCGAGGCACGGGCTTTACGAGGGGCTTAAAGACCTTCCGCCTCTCTTCTATAGTCTTTTCGTCCACCAATAGCTCCAATTTATTGTTGGGGATATCAATGGAGATCCTGTCCCCTTCCTCAATGAGGCCGATAAGCCCCCCCGCCGCCGCCTCGGGGGAAATATGCCCGATGGAGGCGCCCCGGGAGGCCCCGGAGAAGCGGCCGTCGGTTATGAGGGCCACGCTCTTGTCCAGGCCCGAGCCGGCCAAGGTGGCCGTGGGGGTGAGCATCTCGCGCATGCCCGGGCCTCCCTTGGGCCCCTCGTAGCGAATGACAATCACGTCGCCGGGCTTGATCTTCCCCGCGAGCAGCGCCTCCGTGCAGTCTTCCTCTTGGTCGAAGACCCGGGCGGGCCCGGCGTGGACCATCATCTCCGGCAGGACCGCGCCTTTTTTGACCACCGCCCCGTCGGGAGCGATATTGCCCCACAGGATGGCCAAGCCCCCGTCCGGGGAATAGGCGCGCTCCTTGTCCCGCACCAGCTCGGGATCCAAGTTTTGGGCTTCCTTAAGGTTTTCCCCCACGGTTTTCCCCGTGACGGTAATACAGTCGGTTTTGAGCCTTCCGATTTTGGCGAGTTCTTTTAAGACCGCCTGAACTCCCCCCGCCTGATCCAAATCGGCGAGGGTATTGGGACTCGCGGGCGAGAGCTTGACCAAATGCGGGGTGGCCTTGCTGATGGAATTAATGAGTTCCAAGTCCATCTTAATCCCCGCCTCGTGGGCGATGGCCAAAAGATGCAAAACCGTGTTGGAGGAGCAGCCCAGGGCCATGTCCGCGGAAAGGGAGTTAAAGAGGGAGTCCGCGGTCACGATATCCCGGGGCCGGATATTTTTTTCATAGAGGCTCATGATCAGCTTGCCGGCGAGTTTGGCGAGCCTAATCCGGGCGGCGCTCACCGCCGGCACGGTCCCGTTCCCGGGAAGCCCCAAGCCCACGGCCTCGGTCATGCAGTTCATGGAGTTGGCGGTAAACATGCCCGCGCAGGAACCGCAGCCCGGGCAGATGGCGTCCTCAATGTCTTTCAAATCTTTTTCCGAGATTTTCCCGACCGCGGCCTCGCCCACCGCCTCAAAGGCGCTGGAAAGGGTCAGCTTCTTCCCGCCTTTCACCGTGGGCAGCATGGGCCCCCCGCTCACGAAGATGGAGGGGATGTTGAGCCTTAAGGCCGCCATGATCATGCCCGGAATAATCTTGTCGCAGTTGGGGATAAAGACCAAGGCGTCAAAGGGATGGGCCATGGCCATAATTTCCACGCTGTCGGCGATATGCTCCCGGGAGACCAAGGAATAGCGCATTCCGTCGTGCCCCATGGCGATCCCGTCGCAGACCCCGATGGCCGGAAAGACCAAAGGCGTGCCCCCATGGGCGAGCGTCCCAGCCTTGACCGCCTCGGCGATAGAGTCCAAATGGACGTGGCCCGGGATAATGTCGTTTTGGGAATTGACGATACCCACGATGGGCTTGGCCAATTCCTCGTCGGTGAGGCCCACCGCCTTGAAAAGGCCCCGATGGGGTACCCTGGTCAAACCTTTTTTCATTAAGTCGCTGCGCATGGGAACTCCTTCAAGAAAAAACCCACCGTCCCGCGCTTCCTCGTCCCTTTGGGGAAAGCGCTCGGCGCGCGCGACAATAGAGGCCTCGCGGCGCGCGCGTCTCGCCGGGCGGGAAAGCCGCGGGAGCGGGAAAAAATCCTCCCTCCGCCAACGGGGGAAGGCCTGTCCGCGCCGTTTAAGCGCGGAGAGACTCCCAGAGCTGGCCTTTTGGGGGAAAGGCGATTATAGCAAGCGCGCGCCTCGCCCGTCAAAAAATTATTTAAGCTTATCTCAGCCGTCCCCGGGAAGGGCGGAGAAGTCGCTCCGCGCCCGGGGCGCCCCTCCGTGGGGAAAACCCTTGAAGTCCCTTCTCCTCCGCCTCGCGAAAGAGGCTCATCTCTCGATTGTGAGCCTTATAACCATGATCCCGGGCCGACAGAGAATTTCCGCCTGGGAAGCCTGGGGGGCTACGGAATCCCGATAGTTGAGGCTCAGTCTCATAAAATCGTCTTGCTGGCCAAACCTGACCCTCCCGATCGGGCCGCCCTGGAACCTTTCGTCCACGACCCTGGCCCGGTACGTTCCCCGGAAGTCCAGGAAAGTCACGTTGCCCGTGGGGAGACGCAAGCTATGCCCAACCTTGATAGCCCCTAAGGAGCCCCGCCAAGGCATGGTCAGGAGGAATCGGCCCTCCTCGTCCTCGGACGGCTCAAAAGGCCCAAAGGCGCCGCTCCCCGTCCCGCTTCCCACGCAGGGAACCAAGGGAGGCTCGGGCTCTGGCGGCGCCGCTTCCGCGGGCGCGCTCGGCTGGGGCCCCTCGCCTGGGAGAGCTTCCGCCGGGGGCTCCGGCGTCGCCGACGAGAGGGTGGCCCCGGCGAGGCCAGGTTCCGCGGGAGTCGCGGTAAGGCCAGGCTCCACGGGAGGATTCGTCGCGGGCGTGGCGGTCTCGGGCTCCGCGGGAGGCGCGGCTATTCCGGGCTCGGCGGGAGGAGTCTTCGCGGAAGGCGCGGGTACCCTTGGCTCAACGGGAGGACTCTCCGTGGAAGGCGCGGTAACCCCTGGCTCGGCGGGAGGACTCTCCGCGGGAGGCGCGGCTATTCCTGGCTCGGCGGGAGGACTCTCAGCGGGAGGCGCGGCTACCTCAGGCTCCTCCACGGGAGGAGTCTCCGCTGGAGGCGTATCTATCGCGGGCGCGGCGGGGGGCTCCAAAGCTTCCGGGCCCGGCGGCGTAGTTAACTCCATCCTCAGCTCCACGGTTGAATTCAGGCAATAAAGCTCGGCTTTAACCGCGGTGGGGGCTTCGGAATCCCGGTAATTGAGGCTGACTCTCAGGTAACCCTGGTGGGCGCCCACCCGAATCAGGCTAATGGGGCCTTTCTCGTAAAAAGTTTGGTATTTCCCGACGCTAAAACGCCCGCTAAAGTCCACAAAACTGACGTTGCCCCGTCTCGCGCCAACGGCGTGGTTAATTTTGGCCTCTCCCAGAGTCGTTCCGGCGGCGAAATCCAAACGCGCGACGTACTGGCCGGGGCCTAGCTCCTTGAGCTCAAAATCCTGAAGCTCGCCGTTTCCGGCTTCGGTCCCCGCGCAGGGAACAAAAGTCGTCCGCGCGGGCGGCGGAGGCGCGGGAGCGACCGTTTCCGGCGCGGCGCCCGCTAGCGCGGGGTCGCCCGGGGAAGGCGACGGGCTCAAAACGGGGCCTTCCGGAGTCAGTGTCTCCGGCGGGGCCGCGGTCGGCGGCGCTCCGAAGGGCGCGCCGGAAGGCGCGGACTCTTCCGGAGTTGAGACTGGCTCGCTCGGGGCGGGCTCCGGCTCCGGGGCGGGTTCCGGCTCAGGCGCCGGGGCCGGCGGTTCGGGGAATTCCAGGCGGATTTCCACGAGGCCCGCTTTACAGAAAATTTCCGTCTTGACCTCCGCGGGGACTTCCCCGTCGCGATAGTTGACGCCCACGCGCGTAAAGCCGGGGTGCGCGCCGAGACGGACGAGACTTATGGGGCCTTCCCGAAAAAATTGATCGATCTTCTTAAAGGAAAAGCTTCCGCTGAAATCGAAGAAAGAGACGTTGCCGCGCCGGGCGCCTAAGGAGTGGCCCTCCGCGATTGCCCCAAATTGGGCGCTCTCGTTAAAGAAAAGCCGCAAAACGGGCCGGTAAGGATCGCTGGAATCCAAAACGAAATCGTTCGCTTCCCCCCGTCCGTCGCCTTCCCCCTGGCAGGGGACGAGGACATTGGGATCGGCGGGGGGCGGCGCGGGGGCTTCGGGAGGCGCGGCGGCCTCCGCCGGAAGGGGAGGCGCGGCGGCCTCGGGCGGAAGGGGCGGCGCGGCGGCCTCGGGAGGCGCGGCGGGGGACTCTCCCCCGGGGGGCGTCGGCTCCGATACAGGAAGGAGGGGAGTCGCCGGGGCGCTCTCGCCTTCCGGCGAAGGAAAAAGAGGAGGCGCTGAAGGCGCGGGAGACGCGAGGGGCGCGGGGATACTTACACCTTCCGGGAGGACCCCGGGGACGGGGCCTATGGGAAGGGCCGCCGTCTCCCCCTCGGGAGAAAGGCTTTCCGGCGGTCCGGCCGGGGCGGCGGGAGAGGCGTTAACTTCCGCAATCGGGGCCGCCTGAGCCTCCCCGGGCGCGGGGGGATCCCCAAAGCGCAAGGCAATCTCCACGGCGTTCTCGGGACACAAAACGCTCGCCGTAACCTTCTGGGGAGCCGCGCCCCGGCGGTAATTGACGCTCACCCGAGTAAAGCCCTGGTGCTTGCCGAGCCTGACGACGCTGACGGGCCCGTCCGGCGGGAAAAACTCATATTGGCGGGCCCTAAAGTTCCCGCTGAAATCCACGAAAGTAACGTTCCCCGAGGCTCTTCCCAAGACGCTTTTAACCGTCACGTCCCCGGGCCCCTCCTCGCTTTTTAAAAGGAGGCGGACCGTAAAAAGGGCGCCGTCGGGGCTCAGTTCCCCGCTCACGTCCCCAAACTCCCCCAGGCCCTGGCCTCGGCCCTGGCAGAGGCGGTCGAGCCCCTCTTCCGCGACGGGGGCGGACGGGGCCTCGCCCGCGGGCGGATCGCTTGGGGCGAAAGCGGTCGCGGGGTTCCCGGGTTGGGGCGGGAGGGGCGGAACGGTCGGGGATTGGCGGCCGGGCGTGGGAGCGGCCGCGGGGGGCGGAAGATAATCCGCGCCGCGGACGGGCTTCACGTCGTCAAAACTGAGCCTTAAGGCGAATTTCCCTTCCGCGCACAAAAGCTCAGGGGTCACCCGCGCGGGCGCGAGGCGGGGATGGTAATTCACGCTGAGGCGGGTAAAGCCCTGGTGTTTCCCAAACCTCGTCAAATCCACGGGGCCCTCGCTAACCTTTAAAACCTCGCGGCCAAAGACGTAGGCCCCCGGAAAATCCGTAAAAGTGACGTTCTTGCTGGGAAGGCGCAGTTCCTCCTGGACCTTGGCTTCCCCCATGGACCCTTGGAAATCCGCTATCCACACGAAACGCCCGTCCCGGTCGTAATGGTAAGCGGCCTCCCCGAAGGTCCCCTGTCCCGGGCCGGCCCCTTCCCCGGGGCAGGGGCCGTAGTCGCCGAGCTCGTCGGCGCTGGCGAGCGGGGGCGCGGACTCCGGCGGCGCCCCCAAGGGAGCGGGCGCGAGGCGCGCGGGCCTTTGGGCGACCGGCTGGGCGGCGCTGGGCTCCCCCAAACGGGTCCAGGCCACGTAGAGCGCGGCCAACCAGGCGAGAGCGACCAAAAAGAGGATTTTCCGGGTTTTGGAGGACATTAATTAATCGGCCTTGACGATAAACGCCGGGAGGGGACTCGCGGAGAGATTGAGGTGCTGGATCACCGGGAGGGTCCCATCCGCGCGCATGAGGACGCGTATCTCGGAGACTCCCAAGGATTCCAGCTGGGCCTCGTGGTCCGGAAAATCCCGGGGCCTTAAGATAAATTCCCCGGAGATGAGATCGTTTAAAAACGCCGGAAAACTTAAAGGCCCGTCGTAGCTGATGAAGAGGCTCACGCTGGGGAGGGCTATCTCCAAGCTGGCGGCGGCCGCCGTCCCCGGGACCCAGGTAAAGGTTTGGCTAACGGGGTAGTTATAGTTGGAGAGGGTCTGCGTCTTGTCCGCGGTCCTTAAGGTCAGAGTGGTCCGCTCGGGCCTTTCCGCGGCCCGCGCGTCCACGACCGTCGCGTCAATGGACACCGTGACGGGGTAACCCCCGACCGGAGCCTTGGCCATCATGTTGGCGCTGTCGCCCTGGCTGACGAGGCGCAGAAAGTCGTCGGTGAAGGGAAATCTTTCCCCCTCCCACTCCTGGGCCGCGAAACCCGCGACGCCCAAAGAGCGCAAAAAGGGGCCCGCCCGGTTTTTGACGAACTGATCGACGAGCTTGCCCGGGCCGTAGAGGGCGTCGGGCTTCTCGTCGTCGCGCAGATAGCGGGTGGGGATAAAGACCTCCTTTTCCCAATAAGAATTGAGGACTTCCGCGGACCGACGGACCATGAGGCCCCGCAGAGCCTGATAAATATACGTCCGCGCGGACAGCTGGACGCTGTCGGGCGCCGGGTCCCCGGGATTGACGTAGAGGATGGCCGCGTACTCTTTGAGGCGCGCCGCGGCGTCCGCGAAGGGCGAGCCGACGTTTTCCGGCGCGGCCGGCGCGGGGGCCGCCGGGGAGGCGGCGGGGGGAGCGGCGTTTAAGGGAACGGCGCCCCCGCTAAAATGGAAGGCCGCGAGCTTAAGGGCGGAGTCGCCGGGCCCGTTTAGGATGGCGACTATTTGGGAATAATCGCTTAAAAGGGCGGAAAGGCTTATTTCCGCGGCGTAGATCTTTTCCACGAAATCCCCGCGGTAATAGAGATTGGAGCCTTGCTCCCGCAAGGCCCGGAGGGCGGGCCCCAGATTTTCCAGGCGCCCCGCGCGACCCTCCGCGGGGTCCGCCTTGGCGACAATTCCGCTTTTAAGCGAACTCCACCTTAAAACGTCGTTGTCCAGCTCCAAATTCAGAAGCCAGGGCGCGTTCGCGTCGTCGCCCGTATAAGGGCCCAGGTTGTCGGCCATCGTCTGGATCATCTTCGCGAAGGGCGAAATACCCCCCTCATTCCTTTGGCGCTGGAAATCCTCGCTCGAGGAGTTCGCGAGAATCCCTTGGCTCGACTTTTCGAAAGAGTCGACGAAGCGCCGCCAGACATCCAGATAATCCCTTTTGTAGCCATCCCAAAAGCGCGCGGCGCTACTGGCGACCAGCTCCTTCTGGCCCCCGTAATAGGCCGCCGACAGCCGCGCGAGGGCGCGGTCGATGGCCTCTTTCCCCGCTAAGGTGTAGGCCGCCGGAATGACCCTGACGTCCTCCGGGCCCAGATATTTTTCCGCGTCCAGGGAATTGTCGTAGGAGCGCCAAAAATCCTCGAGGGAAAAGGGGGAAAGCTCCGGGAGGTGGCCCGCCCAGTCCACCAGCCAAACCAAGGAAAGGTCCTGGCTCATGTCCATGGCCCGGGAGATGGCGAGCCTGATTCCGGCCTCGTCCCAGACCCTTAAGGCCGGGCCCCAATCCCCGTGGGCATAATTCTCCTGAAAGGCCATGAGGAGCCGCTCCAGGGCTAGGCTCCATAAAGGAGAACTGGGGCCGCCGAAGTCTTTGGGAAGGATCGGAAAGGCCTCGGCGGTGGAAAGGGAGTCGTCCCCGCCCGGGAGGCCGACCTCGCTCGCGCCGTAGAGCCACAAAAGTTGCCTTAAAGTGACCGCGAACTCCATGGACTCGCTGTCGGGAGCGCTATCGAGCTGCTGGTTTAAGGCCCACAGCAGACGCTCGCTCACGAGGGCCAGTTCCGCGACGAAGGCCCGCTCCGTCCTTTTAAGGTAATCGCTCGCGGGATCGGGGCCAATCCCCTTGATCCAGAAAGAGTCTTGGAGTTCTTTAAGCCTTTCCAGGGAAAAGTAAATAGCGTCCGCCCGCGCCAGGGCCCGCGCGCCGTCCCCGTCCTGGGGCGAGGCGGAGAGGCTCGCGCTGGGGAGATAGAGGGTCGCCTCGCTGACGGCGCGCTGGTATTGGACGCCGCGGGTTAAAAGGCACGCGACGGCCAGTAACCCCAGGTAAAAAAAGAAAAGGCCCCAAAAGTATTTGCGCTGCCCCCGGCGCGTCCCCAAACGCGAGCGATGGGCCAGAAAGGCGTTTTCCGGGAGGATCTTCCCCAACAGAACCCTTAAAGTGGGGGAATAGGATTCGGTCGCTCCCGCGGAGGCGGGTCCCAGGGACCAGGGGCTTTCCCCCTCCGCGCGGGGCGCCGTCCCCTCCCCCTCCGCCAAGGGGGCCGCCAGAAAGACCCCCCGCAGGGGGGGCGGGGCCGCGCGGTGGCTGTAACGCCCTAAAATCTCGGCCATGACGGTCAGGGGCCTTTCCAAGGCCTCCATGGCCCAGGGCCCCGTCAGAAAAGGCCGGATGGCCTGGGGAGAATCCCCTAAGCTGTCGATAAAGGCGTCGCGGGCCTCTTCCCGCAGGCAGGCGACCACCTCCAAGGCGGCCTGGGAGTTGTCCGCCGGGTCCAGCTCCACCCCCACGGGCTTGCCGCTTAAGTCAATTCTGCGCAAAACCTTCGCGAGTTCCGGCGCGCCCGCGAACTCGGTTAAAAGGATATACAAAGGCGCGGTAAAATCCAGCTCCCGGGAGATGGCGTCCAGGACCCTTCGGGCCTCGCCCATGAGACGCGAGAGCTCTTTTTCCCCGCGCGCGCCCAGGTAAGACGCCGGAACGCGCAGAACCGTCCCCTGGAGCGGGACCTTGCGGCCCGTTTTGCCTAAAAGGTCGATAAATTCCGCGAGTTCCCCCTCCGGGTCCAGGAGCGCGGGAGAAGCCGGACGCGCGCTTGTCTCCCTAGACGCCAAAGGCGAGGCCCCGGGCGGCGCGGATCCGATAGAGATCTCCGGCTCGTCCTCGGGGGCCTCCGGGGGCGCGGCCAGAGGCGCGCTCTCCTCCCCGCCCGGCAAGAGCCCGGAAACTTCCAGGCAGACGGAATTTTCCAAGATCCGCCAGTCCACGCCCTGGGCCCGCTCTTCCCCTCCAGCCCAGGAGGCGCCAAAGTCGGCGGCCCCGTCCCCGTCTAACCCCGCGTCCCTAAAGGCCCGCAGGCTCCCGGAGCCCGGGGGGCCCAAAAAGAGAAACCAGGGGAGCCGGGCGAGGGGGTCCTGGCCCCCGGGTCGCGTCGGGGCCTTGAGGGCGTTGATCCCCCTCGCCCAGTCCCGGCGCAGGGCGCTGAACGCCGTGGCGACGGCGGGGCGCTCCCGCTCGTCTTTGGCCAGAACGCGCCGCGCGAAGGCGCGCCGCCCCAGCGCGGCGGAGACAAAACTCCAGAGGGCCCACAGGAGGGGCAGCCCCAAAAAAATCCCCGGGCCCAAAAGGGCCCACAGCGGGCTCCACCCTTTAAACCACGCGAGGGCCAAAATGGCCACGGCCGCGACGGCGGCTAAAAAGAGCAGCAGAAGGATGAGGAAGATTTTTTTCAGCAATCCCGCGAACCCTATAAGCGCCCAGGGCCGCGCGGGAGGCGCGTCCCTTAGGGCCGAAAACGGAGCCATCTAAAAAGGAAGGCTTTCGATGATTTGCGCCCCTTTCAGGTAAAAAATCCCCAAAACGGCGAGGGGGATGAGGACATGGTAAAAAACCCAATCGTAGTCCCGCCAAAAGTCCTTAAAGCGCCGCCACGGGCCCCGCCGGACGCGCCAGCGCCCGAGCCAGCCTTCCCGGGGATTGCGCCAGCGGCTAATCTGGGCGCGCGCCTTGGCGATTATTTCTTCCGCGCGCGCGGGGAGCGCGACCGTCTCGGACTCCCCGGCGGGACGCGCCTCCTCCGGGGGAAGCATGCCCCGAAAGCCCAGGCAAAGGCAGACGGCGAAGGAGTCCAAAAGGCTCTCCAAGGGTTCCGGGCCAGCCCCCGGCTCCCGCCAGAGGGAAACGATCCGCTCCAAAGAACGGTCCCGGTCCGGGGCGGCCATGGCCTCGTCGAGGAGGGAAGTCCCCTCCCTTTCCCAGGGGTCGCCCGGGCCCTCTTCCTCCGCCTCCGGCGCTTTCAAGGGCTCCAGGGACCCCAAGGGCTCCAGGGCCCCCAAGGGCGGGAGCGGCGAGGACGGCGGCGCCTCTCCCGCTCCCGCCGCGGCCCCCTCTCCCGCGCTTGGCCCCAGCGCGAGCGCGCGGCGGCTTAAGAGGGCGAGCAGTTTTTGGAAAAAAAGCTCGCCTCCTTGGTTAGTCGCGAGAAACTGGCGCTGGAGGCTTAGATCGTACCAGAGCCTGGCGTTGGGAAAGGAGGAGGACAGAAAACGCTCGTCGACGAAGAGCCAAACGGGGACGCGCGCCTCAATCGCCTCCGCTTCCCCGAAGCCCGGGGGAAAGGGGGCCCTTTTTTCCTCCGCGAGGACTTGGCTCAAATCCGCGCGGACCTTCTCCCAGTCCGGGGCCTTCTCGCCGCCGGAGACTTGGAGGGCGAAATGGAGAATTTTAAAAAACCGCGCCGCGAAACGCATAGCCGCCCTCAACGCCTACAGGCGGTTGCCGGTTAGGGTGATCTGGGTCCCTTCGGGGGCCCCGTCCCAGAAAAGGGCGAGGCCTCCCACCTTTAAGGCCTCTTCCCAGAGGGGATCCTTCTGCCTGATGGCGAAATAGGCCGCGCCGGCCTCCCGGGGGAGCCCCACGGGGACTTCCCGCAACGGCCTGAGGCCCACCCCCGGCAGATTGTAGGAGATGAGGCTCGGGAGCCTTTCCGGGGAGGCGAGCTTGGCGTAAGCGGAGATCCCCTGGCGGATTTCCTCCAAAGGCGCCCCGGAGCGCGCCGAAAGCCAGCAGACGTAGCCGTTGTCGAGCCAGCCCGGGAGCTTGAGGTTAAAGCGCCTCCCATCCTGGGTAAAGGCCAGGGAAAGCTCGGGGCCGGGGGAAAGGCCGTCGAGGAGCCGCGCGATGGTCTCCCGCGACTCCCGAAAACCCGGCAAGGGGTCGAGGTGGTTATAGACCGCGTAGCCTTTGCCCTCGCTTTCGCCGATCTTTTCCCCCAAGGCCGAAAGGCCCGGGCTGAAAATGGAAAGTTCCGCGATAAGCTCCCGCAAGGCGGCGAAGGCCCGGAAGGGATGGAGCGCGGGGAGGCTTAAGAGCAGCGTCATCCGCGCGACGCTCCGGCAGACGGCCCCCAGGGCCGTGACCAAGGCCAAACTGTTGGCGGCCAACGACTCGAGGCGGCTTTGGGCCGGGGTGATCTTGTATTCCTCCAGCTGCCGGCCCTTGGCCCGCAAGATCTCCAACACGTCGACCATGACCTCGCGCAGGGGATTTTCCGCGTAGAGGCGCAGGGCGGGCGGGGCGTAGGGCGCGCGCTTGACCCTTTCCCCGTCGCGCGCGAGGCGCGCCAAGGGGGTCACGGAGAGTCCCGGGCTCTCTTTGCCCTCGTCCCCGAAAAGCAAATAGCCGTTATGGGTCAAAGTCTCCACCTGGCCCGTCGCGCCCCCGGCCAAGAGATCCGGCACCGCCTCGGGCTCGGGCAGAGGGGCGTAGAGCTTGGAGGGGAAAGCCGCGGGCGCGCCCGCGTCGCCCTCGGGGGGCAAGGCCACGTTGGCCCCGGCGGCGGAAAAAGCGGGCACGGCCAAAGAGACCTCGAGGATCTCGTCGGCGTTAGCCCAGGCCTTCCGGAAGGAGCGCGACTGGAGGGTTAAATTTTCCGGGTAAAGGAGCCTTTGGCCCCAGGGCAAAAAAAGATCCAGCTCCAAGATCTCCAAGGTAAAGGAGCTTAAGGCCTCCTCGTTGATCCGGAGGGCCGAGACTCCCCAGGGCCACGGAAAGAGCGAGGAGAGCGCGAACCCGAGATCCTCGCGCCACCGCGCCTCGAGAAGCTGAAAGTGCTGGGGCTCCAAAAAACTGCCCTGGCGCCAGAAGATAGGGCGGGTGAAGGTCATTGGGTGGAAACCTCTTGGGGGGCCCGCGGGGGTGCGGTTACGGGGGCCGCCGGGGCGGGAGCGGCGACGGGAGAGGCCTGGGCGCCCGGGGAGTTGGAAGCGGAGCCGAAAGTCGGCCCGGCGCTCGGGGCGGCGTTCGCGTCTGTTGGGGCGACCGGGGACGGGCTCGTCGCCCCGGGGGCGGAGGGGGACGCCGCGGGAGCGACCGGGCAAGGCGCGGCGGGCGCGGCGACGTTCGGGCAAGGCGCGGTCGGCGTGGAGGCTGGGCTCGCCTCGGGGGCGGAGGGGGACGCCGCGGGAGCGACCGGGCAAGGCGCCGCGGGCGCGGAGGCGGGGCTCGCCCCGGGGACGGAGGGGGACGGCGCGGGCGGCGGGGGAAGCGCGGGGAGAGCGCCCGGGGGATGGAGGGGCGCGCCGTCGGGGCCCGTCGTGGGCGCGGGGCAAGGCGCGAGGGCGCCGTAGGGCGGCGCGGGCGGAAAATCCCCGGCCAAGGCGTCGTAGTCTTTCCCGCTCTTAAAATAAAAATTTAAGGTCTGATTGTGGAGGATCAGCCAAGCCCGAAAATCCAAAATCTGGAAAGTGTTCGCGAAAATAAGATGATGGTTCTCCTGGATGGGAATGGCCAAAAAACCCGAGGAAGTGGTCGGGGGAAGGCTACTGAATCCCCCCGCCACGCCGACGAACTGGGCGCCGGGCTGGCGGTCCAAAACCAAGTCCCTTCTTTCCCCGGGTTGGACGAAAACCCTTTCCGCGCTCACGAAGCCCTTTAAGGCCGGCGCGCCGCTCCCGTCCGGGCTCTGGGGGGGACAGTCGGCCAAAGAGGAGAGCCCCGCCTGGGTCTGCCGGGTCGCGTCAAAACCGCCGGAATCGCTTAACTGGTAAACGCAAACGCTTAAGGCCGCGGGCGCGTCCCCGGTAAGGTTTAAGTCCGCGTCCGCGATAATCCCGATCCGGATCTGCCGGGGCCCGTAAACCCAAGCCAAATCGCCCAGGGTCTTGGCCGGCGGCCCAGCGGGCGGGGTCAGCGGGGGATCCTTTTTGCCGCAGGACGCGAGGAGCCCCAGAGCCAATAAGCCCACCCAGAAAAGACGCGAAAAATGGAAGGGGATCTGTCGCAAAGGGTCTTGTCCTCAAAGGAGGGGCCACGTTTCCCCTCGAACCCTTATAAAAAAACGCGCGCCACGCGGAAAGAATAACTTTCGCTTCTTTAAGCCTTTTCTTCCCATACCGCAAACTATATCAAATTATACACTAAAAGACAAAATTGGCGAAAGACTCGCAAATTTTTAAAAATATAAACGGAAGCCGGGCTATCCGCTCCCGGCCTTTCATGGCGCTTCCTTTAAGAGGGATCGGCGAGCGAAAGTCTCCGCGCGCGGGCGGGAGAGGCCCAAAGGGGATTTTTTAGACTCAAGCGACGCGCGAGGCTCGCCGCCGCCCAGGGGCCCTCCCCTCCCAAGCTTTATCGCCAAGCGCGCTCTCGCTTCCGGCGCGCGGGGCCTTGCCCCTTAAGGCGCCTCCGCCTTAAATTTTTTTAGCGCGCCCGCCGCGCGGCGCGGGCCGCGACCGCGGCCCAAGGGCTTCCCATTTTCGGCGCGAACTCCGCAAGACGCGCGCGCGGCTTGGGGAGGCGCGAGAGGACCTCTGGGCTTTGAGGGGAAACTTTGTTTATTCGCCTCGTTAGTCGCGGGAACCTTCAAAGCTCCGCGCGAGGCCCCGACGCCCGGAAATCAGTCCAGCCTGACGCTCCCCTCCGACGGAAACTTAAGTCATGGCCGTCGGCGGCGCCCGGTATTATTTACGGCTTTATGGCGCCGCCGACGCGAACGGCGGTCCTCCCATCGCGGCTGGAGACAAGCGAATCGTCGCCGACGGCCAGACGGTGACTGGATATTTTAAGCGCGGAGGCTTCGCCAGCCTCCCTTCCGGCGCCACCGCGCGCGGCGGCGCCATGGAAGGCTTAATTTTCCCCGGCGCCGCCGTCCCCTCGCTTAGGGACAGTAAAGTTATAATCTATAAAAATTTATTAATTCTAAAAAAATATATATTATATTATTATGTCAATAAGATATTCTATATATATTAATTTATATGTATAATAATTAATAATTTATATAATTAATATTTGGGCGTAAATTAGATTGTAAGCGTATGATGTAAATCTCTTTAGATTGTATTTATCTTAATATAAAATAAATGAATATTATTATATAACTTTTTATTATTAAGAAGATATCGCTAAGGCTTCCGTTTATGGGTTGAGATCAGGCCATGTGGCGCTCTAGCGGGTCCTAGCGTTTTAATGATCAGCTCCTTAAAGTTTTGGCGGATTCCAGCTCCTTAAAGTTAGGCGGATTCATTTTTAACGAAAATTCAGTCCCTTGAAAGCCCCAAGAGGCGCTCCGCGAACAAGTTTCCATTTGAAGTTTGAAGTGATTGAACGTCGCCTCAATTTAAGGTATTATTGATAAGAGCGCAAAAAGTCCCGGAACTGACAATCGGTCATCTCTTAATGCCAAATAAAGACTACTAATTAGGTAAATATAGCATATAAGGTATCGTTGTCCGTCTGGCTACTTCGGTGAAGGGTTTTT
>JAISCZ010000133.1 GCA_031265205.1 Deltaproteobacteria bacterium | reverse complement strand
GTAGAAGCTCACAATTATTGCTATCAATTGTTAGGGTCCTACCATTCGGTGCCAGCCGAAATCCCGGCCTGCTACCCAGTCTGACCCCTCTGCCGACTTATTGCGTCGTCGTCATATATGACCTTAGATATGGTAATCTAGAATTAATGTCTACACCTTCGTTAAGCCATTTCATTAAAACAGCTGTAGCAAAACGATGCCGTAAGCAATATGGATAAATTGATGCTTTTGAATTTGGATAAATTGAATAATACAATTTTCTAAAATAAAAATTAAACCAGCGCCTAGAATATGGATTTCCTAATTGAGATGGGAAAAAAAATTCAGAATTTAGCAATTGTTTTTGCAAATCATTATTATATTTTTTACACATTTTAGTTACGCCACTTGCCATGGGTACATATCGATCCCGTGGTTTTTTTGTTCCTTTAATTAACAATATTCCATTATCTAAATCAACGTTTTTAGATTTTAATAACCGACATTCAATAGGTCTAAGGCCACAGCAATATGTCAATTTTATCATTACTGGAAATTGAATATGCTTAAATTTATTAAATACGTCAATTTTCATATTATCAGCAGCAATAAACATCTCTGAAAGTTCTTGATCGGAAAAAATATGCGGAACATAATTTGTTTTATGCGTTGAATAATTTGTTGATAAAATATATGCGTCGTAACCTTGGGAAACTAAATACCTTGCAAATAATCGAATTTGGCCTGCTCTAGAATTTACAGTAATAAATTTTTCAGCATCTCGTTTTTTTAACCAACTATGCACAATTTCTTCATCTAATACTACTGCATCATGATAATTAGTTTCTATAAATTTGTCAAAATGATTTAGCCAAACATAAGTCTCTCTTTTATAGCCCATGGAGAAACGCAAATCCTTAAATTGATTAATTAAATTTGTGAAAAATGTCATAATTTATCAACTGTAATCGAATCAAGATCAAGAGCACATAACCTAAGATGTTCGATATCTATATCAATATATTGTTTTACTGTTCCGATGCCTGATTGTCCTAATGCTTGAGCAACAAGGTGTATCGGTGTTTGTTGATTTAATAATTCAGTTGCAAAAAAACGCCTAAGCCCATGGAAAGATTTACCGTCACCGCTAACATGTGAGACACCAGCGGATTTCATTCGCGACAGAATTACCTGACTGATAGCAGAACCATTAGGAAAGTGTCTTAATGGTGCTCTTGCCGAAATAAATACATATTCAGAATTTATGGATGGTCTTCCATTTTCAATATAAGAAAAAACAGCGTCGCCAGCAATGTTATTTAGCGGAAGAAAAAGTTGCTTTCCAGTCTTTAATTGGACAAAATTAAGAGTTTTACTATTCCAATTAAAGTTATGAAGCTTTAAATTCGCGATATCACAAGCTCTGATACCAAGACAAGCTCCTAAAATAATTATTGCAAAATCCCTAATCCCTTTTTCAGTTTTAGCGTCTATGTTTTCGAGTATTATATTTAACTCATCTTTTGGAAAAGCTTTAAAAATTTTACCAGAAGCCCCTTTTTTTGCTGTTAACAATGAGTCAAATGAAAAACCCGGAACAAATTCGTCGCCAAACAATTTTCGAGCATGTGCTATAATATTACGAGCGCGGCTCATAGTAACAGAAGAGTATTTTTCTGACATTTTGCACATAAAATTAATCATATCATCAGGCTTAGCATTAACAAAACTATCTATATTAGCATTTTGGAAATAATGAAAACAGTATTTTAAATGGATACTATATCGAGCATAATTTGGATATGCTTCTTTAAACTCGTTATACTTTTGCTCATAAAATGGTGATAGGTCTAATTTATTTAATGGCTTAACAATTAATCTAGTTAATTTAGTTAATTTTTTTTTCTTTGAATATAAGATCAAGCATGAGAATTACTCTGCGAGATAAATTATAAAAATAATTACTTATTTTATTTTTATTAACTTCTTTTATATACTTTTTATTCAATGCATCTGCGATCGAAGAAAAATCAGAATCATTAAATTCCATTGAATCAACTTGTAATTTTTTGATAACATCTTTATAGTTTCGAATAGTGTTTTGGCTATAATTGTTTGATAGTAAACAATTCTCAAGAATATTAATTTGTTCTGTTAAATCCATGGTATTTCCTGTGATTGAAATTAATTTTAGTCAGTCTCCTATAAAATGTGGAATCCTCTGTTTTAGGCGGCCAAGATTAAGATGCTAACCTGAGAGTCCGAAGGCTGAGAGCCTGAGGGCTGAGAGCCTGAGAGCCTGAGAGCCTGAGAGCCTGAGGGCTGAGGGCTGAGGGCTGAGGGCTGAGGGCTTCTTCTATTAGAGAAAACTTAGCCTACTTATTATCCTAACATTTTATTCAAAAGTCAATAAATAAATAGCTTTAGTTGAAAAGTCAGGATAATAAAAAAGTTAGGATAATATCAATTATCCTAACGTTAGGATAATTGATAATCCCGTTTTAAATGCTCGAGACAAAATTGGATAAGGGTCTTTGGATTGTCTTTCTGATAGGAACGATAGACGGAGAAATAGTCGCAAACTATCACGCCTCCAAATTCTGAGCCAATAACGGAGTCCAAAGTATCTCTGGAACGGTTCCCGATCTTGTAGGCGATCAGATCTGTCCCCCTGAAGACCCAGGCGTACAGTTGTTTAGATATTAATTTCCAGACACTCTCATCAATCCACAGTATCTTCTCAAGGGGCAAGGCGGCGAGCATTTGTTGGTAAATGGGAAGTAGCGCGAAGCCTACGCGCCTCAGGCTATTGTTGACGAAAGCGTGGCTTAAGTCTATCTGGTAGGCGTTACGAAAATGTTCCGTTATTTTCCTTATTGATACGTGGGCGTCTAAACAGAGCATCGCCATTTCAGCGACGTATTCGGGTGAAAGGAGGCTACCCAGAAAGCCTCCTTCCGGTTTCTGCATAAAGTGCTTCTCGCCGCAAATTGAGCATATATAGGCTTCGGCGATTTCCACTTTTTTAAGCGAGATTTTATCTGGCGGGTAGAAACTGTCTTTCCGGAGATCGCTGTCACTGGCGCGGACCAGCTTTCCCTGGCAATGCGGGCATGGAGGCTCCTCGCCCGGCTTGTAAGCGTAGCGAAAGATCTTATCAACATTGTCAAGGTCGAATAAGGGTCTGAAATGTGGGGGATGCCCCGGTTGCCCCCCCTTGCGGCGCTTCGGGAGCGAGCCATCTCCCTGGGGAAGAGGGTTAGGGGCGTTAAGGGGGTTTTGGGAAGGTGAAATCCCTGAATTGTTGGAATTAGGGGTTGGGGCGTTCAATTTCGCGTTCAGGTCTCTGACTAGCGCGTTAAGCTCGGCGTTCGTTGTCTGAACGCTCTTTAGTTCCTTCTTAAGCTCAATAAGCCTTCCGCAATCGCTCACGCAATAACTGGCCAGCGAGCGCTCTGAAGCGGGCGGAATCATCGGCCCCGGGTATCTCCTAGAATCCGACGATTCCTCTCGCGCGCGCCTCAAATCCTTATTCTCGAGGTAAAGGAGGCCTATTTTTTGAAACCCCGCCTGGTTCTGGCTCGTCAAAACAGCGTTCTCTCGGCTCAATTCCTGGTTTTTGGCTTGAAGAGACTTTATTAGCTCGGAGGGGTCGGACTGAATGGATTCTAAGTCGTTGCCGTTTGGGTCGGATAAGACAATAGAGCGCTCGCATCGGTTCATGTTGGCCTGAGGGCTATCTTGAAGGCTATCTTCGGATTTTTTAAGCTCCAAAAAGTCGCCTTTATTAATCTTTCTTCGATCCATGAATACAATTATATGACAATTAGGTCAAAAAATCAATATTAGACCTTTATTTTTTGATTTTTTTATTAAAGAGCCGTACTGGCTCAATTTACCACCCCAATTTGGAGGAGCTGGACCTTAAAACGTTTGGGTCCGCCGGAGCGCGGTGCGGACTGACTCCAAACCCGTGAACGGATACGCTTAATTCTTGCCGCGAAACCAACAAAAGACCCACATTGTTTAAAACTATCTCCAATTTGGCTATTCGTCGTTATTCCGTCCCGCGGGAGACTGATAGATTCCGTGAACGTTACTGATTTATATCATATTTTCGCGCGATTTTAAAAATAATAACCGCCCCTTCGGAACAATCTGTTTTTCTTTCCGGAAATCGCGCCCGCGCGCCCCAAAGCGCTCTCCCATGAAATTTTAGCGCTCAGGGCTTCCGCTTTCCTCAGAAGTCCTTAAAGTTCTCCCCCGCCTCAAAGGGTCCCCCCAGCGAGAGTTCCCGCCCGGTCACGGGATGCCTTAAGGCGACTCCCGAAGCCCGGAGATAGAGCCTGGAAGCGCTTTCCCCGTCGTAACGCTCGTCCCCCAAAACCGGGTAATCCAAAAAACACAGATGCAGGCGGATCTGGTGGGTGCGCCCCGTCTTCGGTTGGGCCAAAAAGAGCAGCCGCCCGTTCGCGGCCGCGAGAAAGGAGAAAGCGGTTTTCGCTTCCAATCCCGGGCCGTTGGCCCGGGCGACCAGGCGCCGCGCTATTTTGGCGATGGGCGCCTCCACCGTCATTTGGGTCCAGCGTGGGGCCTCGCCCACGCTGACGGCCAAATAACGCTTTTCCACCTGGCCCTTGCGGAAGGAGAGCCCCAAACCGCTGGCCGCCCTTTTGCTCTTGGCGAGCAGCACGAGCCCTGAGGTCCCCACGTCTAAACGGTGGGCGAGGCGGAACTCCCCGCCCCGGAGACGGGTTAAGGCCGCCAAAACGTTATTGTAATTGTCGTGGGGGACCCCTTGGGTGGCGACGCCCGACTCTTTGTCGTAGACGAGGATATCCTCGTCCTCGTAGAAAACGCGCTCCTCGCTACACTCGTAAAAGCGGTTAACCCCGTAGGGCGGGTAATTGAGCCGAAATCCGCCCTCCCCCGGGAGAGGGTGGTCGGGATCCAACTGGACATGGCGGTCAAGCCACGCCGCGCCGAAAACGACCAGGCGGCGCGCTTCCTCGTCCGGAAAGCCAGTTATTTGGGCGATTAGCGCGCGGAGGGGCCGACCCGCCCAATCCGCGCTGAGTTCCCCCGCCAGAATATGGGGTTCCCCGGAATAGGGCGCTCCCAGCGAGGGCGGGAGAGCGACGGGCGCGTCAAAGAGATTGAGGGGAAAATCAGGCCCCTCCTCCCTTTTCGCCAAGATGTCCTGAATGCTAAAAACGCGTGGGAGCATAGGCCCTCCTTCTAATTCCTTATTCAATTTTAGGGCGCCGCGCGGCCCAGAGAAAGGGTTTCCCCCCAGAGGCTTAAGATTTTCGCGCCGTGAGGCCTTATTCCCCGCCTCTCGGGCGAGGGGGCTTAGGCCGAAGGCCGCCCTTCCCTGTCAGGGCTCAATCCGAGCGGGGATCTCTTTCCCGAGGATGGCGTGGAGCGGGCTGAGCCTTATTTCCCGGACGTAAAGCTCCACGCCTCCCGCCAGCGCTCGCCTTAAAGTCGCGCCCCAGATGGGATCGATAAAATCCGCCGGAGCGAAAAAGCGCGCGTCCGGGCGCTGGACGCAAATCAGAAGGGCCCCCCGGTTCCCCGCCTCCACCTCAGTCAATAAGGCGTGGAGGTGCTTGACGCCCCTGGCGGACTTCGCGTCAGGAAAATAGGCGACCCCATCCTTGACGTAGGAGCAATTTTTGACCTCCACGTAGACCCAAGGCCCCCGGCCGTCTCCCAGGCGAAAATCCAATCGACTTTCCCCCACTCTGACCTCGCTTTTCACGGGACCCTTGGGAAGTCCCCGGATGGCGCCTTTCTCCAGGGCGATTTTAGCGATTTTATTGGGAAGGGCCGTGTTCACGCCGCCCAGGCCGCCCGCCAACTCGATAAGTTCCCAGCTATAGGGATATTTACGCTTAACGTTGGCGGAAAGGCTCAGATAGATCGTGGAGCCAGGGTCCGAGCAGCCCAGCATGGACCCCGTGTTGGCGGTGTGCGCCGTGACGAGGGTTCCGTCCCGCAGCCGCGCGTCGGCCAAAAATCTTTGGCGCCGCCGAATGAGAACCCCTTTGTAAAGGGGCGGGAAGGGGTGGGAAACGTGGGGGCCGGTCAAAAATAACCCTTTATTTCTTCAGAAAAGACGCGATCAGTCTGGCCGCGAGCGCGCTTTCGGGTTTAATCCAGACGGCCTCGGGCGCTTGCCCCCGAAACCAGGTCCGCTGCCGTTTGGCCAATTGCCGCGTGCGCAGGTAAATTTCCTCTTGGAGGGCGGGGAGCGTTTTTTCGTCCGCGAGATACGCGGCCGTCTCTTTGTAGCCGATAGCGAGCATGGGCTTGGCGTCGCGGGGAACGCCCGCGCGCAGGAGAGCTTGGGTCTCCTCGATAAGGCCTTCCTCAAGCATGCGCGCGACCCTCAGCTTGAGGCGCCGGTCCAATTCCTCCGTCTCCCAATCCAAAACCAGAAAAAGGGCCTCAAAGGCGCTCTCCGCGAGGCCGTGCTCTTCTTGGAATTTTACGAGACTTTCCCCCGTCAGCCGCTTCACCTCCAAAGCCCGCGCGATCCGCGCCCGATCGCGGCGATGGAGCTTAGACGCGGCCAGGGGGTCCGCCGCGAGCAAAGCGTCGTAGAGATCCTCGCCAGCGCGCTCGCGCTCCCGGAGTTCCGCGCGAAAGGACTCGTCGCGGCCCACCCCGGGAAAGAGGCCTTGGATCAGGCTCCGCAGATACAGCCCCGTCCCCCCCACGACCAGGGGGAGAACCCCGCGGCCCGAAAGCTCATAGATGAGAGGCCGGGCCATATCAATAAAATCCTGAGCCGTAAAAGGCTCCATAGGACCCACGACGTCAAAGAGATAATGGGGCGCGACCGCGCGTTCCGCGCCCGTGGGCTTGGCGCTTCCGACGTCAAAACCCCGGTAGAAGGCGAGGCTGTCGGCGTTGATAATCGCCCCCCCAAAGCGGGAGGCCATTTTCGCGGCCAGGGCGGATTTACCCGCGCCCGTGGGCCCGGCGACGATGACTATCTTAGGGGGCAACTGAGCCTTCGCGGGCCGTGGCTTTTATTTTGCGGCCCTTAACGAGTTTTTCGATTCCGAACCAGGCCCCGGTCGCCAAAAAGGCCGGGATAAAGACGAAAAGCCCCGCCAAAAAGCCAAAATGATGGCCCAGTCGCTTAATAATAATGATCAGGGCCAAAAAAGCCGTCAGCGCGAAAAGAAAATAAAATTTGCCGACGGTGACCCAGAGGGGTTTTTCAAGGCGGTCGGGACGGCTGTGAAAAAGGGTCCGCGCGAGGATCGAGAGGTTTCCCTCCACCAGAAGGGAGCCCCACAGGGCGCCGACGGCGTAATACCAGCCTTGGAAATAAAAGAGGACCCCAATCGTCAAAAGGGACAGGGAGCGCGCGATCAAGCGCATCCTGAGGACAAACGCGCGCACTTCCCCCAAGAGTTTCTCCTGCTTGGGATCGGGGGCGTCACTGGCCGCGGGGGAAAAATCAATCGAAATCGCTGAAGTCCCCTTTGCGGTATTGGTCGTCTCTTCCATATAAGGCTTTCCTCTGACGTTCCAGGCGGTTCGTGAGAATAATAAAGTTTCTGAAAGCGGCTATACAGCCCACCAAAGCGCCCAGCAGCAGAAAAAGGGGTTTGGTCTCAAAATAACGGTCCAGCCAATAGCCTCCGGCCATCCCCAAGAAGAGCGCGAAGACCATTGAAAGCCCCACGGAGGAGGCCACGGCCAGCATTTTAAGCTCTTTGACGCCCATAGGCTTCCCCGGCGGGGGCTTGGGAGCGGCGTCTTGAGGCTCCTCTAAGGATTTGGGGGGGTCAGGGGGGGGCAATATCATATCCTCCGCCCTAAAATAGCAAAAGCGGAGCTTAAACGCTATTTTAAATAATAGTCTTTAATCAGAGCCCGCCTCAAAAGCCGCTTTGATGGCTACTATTTAATAATGTTAAATTTATATATCATCATATAAATATTAAAAATATATTTTATTTCCGCGTCCGCCCTCGCGATTTTCTAAATTATTGTTGGAACCCCAAAGCACGTTTAGGACAGCGAAGAGGGGAAAAAGCTGAAAGAAAGTCGTTTTTCGAGTCGATTCGGAGTATAAAAAGGAGCTAGGAAAAACGAACCATTGAGGTCTCTTCTTCCTTTTCGCTCGCTTCAGCCTATAATATTCCTAAAACATACCCAAGACTAAAGACAGGCAACTGGAGATAACATGTTCGCGAGCCACATAGCCTTGCTTAAAACCTTCTGTCTTTTGGGAGTCATCTTTTACCACGCCGCGATTCCGTTTACGGAGCCTGGGGAATTCTGGAAATTATACGCCGACCGACAGTCCGCTGTAGCGGAAATTTTTATGTTCTGGGCGGATTTAATCATTATTCCATCGTTCGTACTGGCTTCAGGCTACGTTGCCGCCTTGTCGGCGGAAAAAAGACAGCTCAACGCTCTCGCGTACATCGCGGGCAGGGCCAAGCGCCTTCTCCTTCCCTGGTTTTTGGTTTTAGTTTTCTGGATGGCGCCACTGTATACTTTTTTTGACATTCCAGCTTACTACAGGCCGGAAGGCTATACCCTGGCGCAGACGTACCGCGCCGGCCTGACAGGACTTTTCGCGGACCATCTCTGGTTTCTACTCGTTCTTTTCTGGGTCGACTCCTTTTTCGCGCTAACGCGGCCGATAGTAACGCGTTTCGGCGCTCTATCCGTACCGGCGCTCGCGCTTGCCGCCGCGCTGCTGGTTAACGGTTTCGGGAGTGAATTGGCATGGTATTCCATAAGGGAAACATGCGGACCATTTATTTGGTTCGGACTCGGAAACATACTGTACCGTTACAGAAACGGTATCGGCGAAGCGCTCGCGCGGCTTCCGAAGACGCTATTCTGCGCGAACGTTGTTCTTTTTGTCGCCGCGGCAACGTTCGGAGCGCGGACGACGTCGGTGGGATTCTGGTTGACCTGTTGCCTGGGTACGCTTTTCGCTTTCCAGGCGTGCCTGTATTTGGCGCGCCAATACTGTCGCTTGCGCGAGTTTAAACCATACCGATACTTTGAGGACAACGCCTTTCGTTTTTATCTTTTCCACATGCCGGGAGGGTACCTGACGTACAAAACGCTCGCCAGCGCTGGGATGTCTTCGCCACTGCCGTTTACGCTGCTCTCTTTCGCGCTAAACATCTGTCTTACGGCATGCGTTGTCGCCTTGCTTAACGCGTTGGAAAAACGCTTGTCGCTCCGCAAGAT
>JAISCZ010000131.1 GCA_031265205.1 Deltaproteobacteria bacterium | reverse complement strand
CCCGCTAGCCAGCCAGCGGGCCCATCCCGCCCGCGCGCCAGCCGCTCTTCTCTCTTCAACGCCTTACGGAGAGCCTGCCGAAAAACATGGCGGAGAACCCGCCGTAAAACCTGGCGGAGCGCCTGACCGAGGCTGAACTTCACTGACCAACGCGGACCGTCGCGAGCCGTCGCGAGCCATCGTGAGCGGTCGCTAGCTGTCGTGAGCGGTCGCTCTAACGTCTCGTTCCCAATGCGTGGGAGGGAGTTCTCGCGCCAATTCCCAAAAGATCCTTGGGACCAACCGCGGGCCGACCCGAGACCAGGCCATCAAGCTAGAGAGCCATGGCGCCTCCCGGAGACGATCTATCGCCCTATCCTCAAAAGCGCTCCCCCAAAAACTCTCCCCAAAGGCGCCCCGAGCCACCCTGATATCCCGTCCTCAGCCAACCCTTTGAGTCTGGACGCGATGGCCTCGTCCCAAAGAGAGGCTACGCCCAATCCTCGCGGCTCCCCCGAGCCACTCTTTGGGCTCTCTCCACGCTCTCCCCGCAAGGCTCGCCGCCGCTGGCTCATCCCGGAGTCTCGAAGCGGTCGATCCTCGCGGCTCTCCGGAGCCGGGCCTCGCGGTCTACGCGCCAGACAACCAGACAAATCAGCGAAATTATTAAGGGGGCAACCTTTAAACTCTCCCGCGTCAAGCTTTCGCCTCAGGCTATCCCATTGCCCAAACGCCAGGAGAGCTGGGCTGACCACGAGGGTCTCAAGAGTCTTGTCTTAGGCCCTATCCACTATCTTAGATCCTATCCACCAGGGGGGCCGCTCTCGGGATCTCGCCGCCAAAGGCCAACTCGCGCCTGTTCTCCCTAGCCGCTATTTGGACGGGTTCCCTCTAAATTTCCACGGCGGCGGAACGCGCCCACAGGGCCTTGACGCTATCTCCCAAAATTAGTCTTTTGCAAATCGTCCGCGATTTGTTAAAAATATTTATTATCGCGCGGTTTCGCCGCGAACGGGCCTCCGGGTGGCGATGGCTTTCCCGGCGCTCCTTAGCGCGGCTTTCCCCGCGGAACTCTTCTTCTAGCGACTTTCCCCCGCGAAACGCTGTTCCGCGGCGCCTTTCCGGAGCGGGCTCGCTTATTTTTGAGGATCGCTATTTTTAAAAGGACTGGCGAACGATCCTTTAAAAATTTTAACTTTCTCTTAACCTATACAGCCCCCACGGCCTCTCTGGCCTGGCCGCGCTTTCTGGCCGCCTCAGCGCTACCTCTTTCCGCTTTTAAAATTTCTAACCCCTTTTTTATGGTACCCGTGGCATGACGACAGAACCCGTTCCCAATTCCGAGCCCCGCGATTCCGAGCCTCGAGATTCCGAGCCTCGAGATTCCAAGCCTCGAGATTCCAAGCCCCGCGATTCCGAGCCCCGCGATTCCGAGTTACCCCCTTCCGCTCCTTCCCATTCCAGTTGGGCGCTTATTCCGGCGTATCAGCCGGACGAAAAGCTGCTCCGTTTGGTGACCGAACTCTCCGAGGCCAACTTTTTCGCCCATATCCTCGTTGTCAACGACGGATCGGCCGAGAGTTCCAATTGGGTCTTCGAGAAACTTAAAGAATTTCCCAACCTGACCGTCATCGCCCACGCGGTTAACCGGGGGAAAGGCCAGGCCCTTAAGACGGGGCTCAACCACTACCTCTTAAATTCGCCTCCCGAGAGCGTCGGCGTCGTCTCCTGCGACGCCGACGGCCAGCATCTGCCCATGGATATCATCAATGTGGCCACGCAAGGGGCGGAAAAAGACTGTTTTACCCTGGGAGCGAGATATTTCGGAAAAAACGTCCCATGGAGAAGCAAAGCCGGAAACCTCTCGACCCGCTTCTTTTTCGCGCTTTTCACCGGCCATTTCATTTCTGACACCCAGACTGGCTTAAGGTACTTCCCCCGGAGGCAGATCCCATTCTTTATCCGCGTCCCCCACGATCGCTTTGACTATGAGTTCGCCGCCCTGGTCGACGCCGTCGCCGAACTCAGGGACAAAGTCCGGGAAGTCCCCATCAAGACCGTTTATATCGAGGGAAACGCCTCCTCCCATTACCGCTCCTTCCGGGACTCCCTCACGGTCATGGGGGTCTTTCTGCGCTTTATCTCCCTCTCTTTCGCCTCGGCCATCATTGATTTCCTGGCCTTTATCCTCTTCTTTCACTTCTTAAAGGACCTCCTCCTCTCCTTTGTTCTCGCCCGGGTAATCTCCGTGGCCTTCAACTTCCACTACGCGAGGTCCTGGGTCTTTAAGGCGAAATCCCAATTCGTCGTCCAGCTGGCGAAATATCTGGGCCTCGTGGCCTTTCTTCTCGCCACTTCCTACTGTTTAACCTATCTCCTCGCCACCCACGCGGGAACTTCTCCCATCGTAGCCAAGGCTATCGTGGAGACGGCCCTCTTTTTCGTGAGCTTCATCGTCCAAAAACGCTTCATTCTCGTTAAGAAACGCTCGGAGATCAGTTAAGGATCGCGTCTTTCCTGGGAACAAAGCCCCCTGGTTTTTGGCGATCTTTCGCCGCCGAGGCGCCCCCGGGCCGCGCTCCTCGTCGCTCCGCCGCGCTCCTCGCTCCCCAAGGGTCAGCCTCCCCCGTTTCTCCGCCTCTCTTTGAGCGCGAGCCCCGTTTTCAATTATTTTCGCGTCTTTTAGCCTTTGAGGGCGCCCCGAGAGCCACGAGGCCCTCTTGGGCCTCGCGGCTCTCGGGGCCTTTTGGGCGCGGTAAGGTATCCGACCGCCTGGCGACGGTCTCTTCCGGCAAGCCTTCCGTCCCTCGCCACGGCTTTTGTCGCCCTAAATCCCCCGCCCACGCTGACCCTCGCGGTCGCGCGCGCCCAACCCCGTCCCCGTTTCCCCAGCCTCCTTACCTCTCCACCCTCCCACCGCCTCTCATCCTCAATTTGGCCCTTTCTTTAACGGAGCCCCACGCCGCGATGGCCGTTTTGGGTCTTTCTCTTTCGCCGGATCGTAACCTTCTCCGGGAGCGACTCCTTTGTCAGCGGAAGCGGTTGGCCTGGGCCCTCCATAGCTCTCCGTCGCCAAAGGGGGACAGCTCCCAGCGCGCGCCCACGCTCCTCTCCCTTCCAATCCGCTTCCTAGGGACGGAGGAAATCCAGTTCTTTGCCATATTGGCCTTCTATCCTTACCTATTGGAAGACTCGTCGGGCTCGGCGCCACGCGCGAAGAGCCCTTAGGCTCAACCCAGACCCGCTCTCATCCTGGAGTTAGCTTTGGCGCCCAGCCTCAGCTTCATGGCACGCCCCGGGTTAGGCGGGCCGGGAGCCTCATTGGGAATCCTGGCCTTCCTCGCCGCGGTCCGCCCGGCTCTGGCGTAGCCAAATCGGTCGCTGACGCCCCTTCCCGTTTTTTGGAAGTCGCCTTCCGTAAGCGCCGCCGCGACGACGGCCTTAAAGCGGTCGATACTCTTCTTTCTTCCCTTCCTTTTCACGCGCCACCTCGCTTTTTAAGTCTAAGGCCCGCGCCGCGACCTTTAGCGCCCTACCTCTCCCAACCTCGCCATAACTGGCCATACCGCTACCCTCCAAACCATCCCGCTCCATCCCCCTCCCTTCCAAGCCATCCGGTTCCCTTTCGAGTCCTCGGCCCCGGCCTCGCCCTTCACGCCGTCGCGTCTTTTTCCTTTTCCGCGCGAATTGAGCGCTTCCTCCCTGGCTTCCACGCCCAAAAGTTCGCGAAAGGCCCTGAATCTTGGCGGCAAAGACCTCACCCTCCGACTCGACTCCCTCCTCAAGCTCCAACCCTCCCGTCTTTTAAGCTCAGGCGCCCGTTTCCGGCGCTTCGGTAGCCTCCCCCCAGAGAATTCGGTGGAGTTGGCCCTTCGGATATAGGCGACTTTCCCCGCCCACGGCTCTATCGCGCTAACCGCGGCGCGCGCCTGAGCGGAGCAAAGCGACGCTTGATAGGGACATGGGCGCCGGTTCCCGAGAAAGACTTTTGGCGCTCTTTCCCTGGCGCGACCTCGCCCGCCCTCTTTATCCGCGGCCGAGCTAATTAGCGGACGCGCCTCCGAAAATCCACTCGGCGCCTCGGCGTCCCGCCTGTCGCCCTTTTCCGACATCCTAAAAAAAAGATACCCGGAAAGAAGCCCCCTGACGGTCGCCCGCCAAAGCGCCCCCTTCCGGGTAACGGTCGCGGAAGGCCCCCAATGCGCGAGGGGCCCCCCGGTTAAGGGTTAACGTGAAGAGTCGAAGCCTTCGGAACCATATATATAGAACCAATGGCCTCCCAGAAAGCTCTTATCGCGGTTCGTTAAAACTGCAAGTCCGAGTTTTCCTGGCTACTGTCCAGCTTCAGTTGGTTTAGACTCTGGGCTAAACGATGGTACTCTAACCAAAGGATAGCGCTATGATCGTAGTCGTCCAGAATCTTGTCCTTAAGAACGCCGAATAGCCTCTCGGTTTCCCGAAATTTATCCGGCCTTGACTTCAGTCCTTGCCAGACGTCAGTCAAATCTCTTAAGGCCTGGGTGATGGCCGCAGCTAGGGAGGGGCTTCGGCAATCCAAGATGGGAGAAGCTGGCCTCTCCGGATCGCCCTGGGCATCCAGGGGCGAACTCCGGAAAAGGCGCTTCAATGTCTTGTCGAGGCGCTCCCGCGTTCCGCCCAAGCCTCCGGCTAAACAGCTGGCCGTCAGCTCGTAATCGAATAGCATGCCCATGTGTTCCTCCGTGAAAACATGTCCCGTGAAGGGAATTAGATAATCCTGCATCCATGCAGGGAGTGAGCGTTCTTCCAAATCGGAGAGCTTTGATTGTTCCTCTCCGAAATATGTCACCTTCCTTAGCCGGCGTCCCGAACCGCCAAAATTTCCCAAACGGGTTACGGTTATAGGATATTCATGAAAAATCATAAAAGAAACAAAATTACCGTATACTTTTGCTTCTCCTCGTTTCTTATCGACCTCGCGGACTGAAACATAAGTTATTTTTCGTCAAAATTTTTCTTGAAAATCCTTTTAACAAGCCTATTATGACGTTTTTATTATTTAAAAATATTTACGCTATCTCTTGAAAAACCTTTTAAATTAGCTATATTCTTTTTTAACGGTGTCGTTTATTCCTTGTATGGCTATAAATAATAACGACTTTTCAATTTTTAACTGGAGCGCTATTATCCGTTTTTCAAATATTCATATTCTTCTTTTTAATATTTTTGCTCGCTTTTTTAAAATTTATTTAAACGCCATAGAGAGATCTTAAATATAATTAGAAAGATTTAGCCATAATATTTCAATTTTTGGCAAAATTATCGAGCGGAACGATTTTCGTTAAATATTTTTTTAAGAGAATAACATATTTCCCCTCGCGCCTTCATCACCCCCTCTTTAAGCGGATATTTCAGTCGCGTTCGCTCGCGTCTTTAATTAACTGAGACTCCTCGCGAACTTTCTTCCGTGACCGTTTCATTAAGCTCGGACGGTCGCCAGATTCTCTTCGCGCGAAGATACTTTTCCGGAAAAATAAACGGCGCGCGCCCGCTAACCCGTCCCTTTCGCGATAGGCTCTTCTTTTACGGCTCTTTTTCCTTCCCTCCTCACTCCCTTCTTCCCTTATTCATTGATTCCCTTATCCTCGCGCGCCCTCACTCACTCCCGCGCTCGCCAGCGAACGCGCGCGGCGCTCCCCCGCGCCTTTCCCTTCTTTCGGAACAGCCCTTCCTGGGGGAGCTTACGCCTTTTAGCGCGCCCCGCGCCGCCAAGGAAACGCCGTCGCGGCGCCTCTTTGAGCCCACCGCTCCCTTGAGGTTATTTATGAGGTGAACGCTCTCCCGCGAGGTTTCCATGTCCACTTAATATTCGCGCCATCGTCCTCGCCTTCCGGCGCGTTCTAACCCCGCGGAAGGCCATGACAAACGCTCCGCGAGAGACCCTCAAAAATTATGGGATATATTCGCGGGTTGAAACGCTTTTCGCCAGAGCCCGCCTGCCCCGACCTCAAAAAATTCCCGCCAGCGCGAGAGGAACTCCTCTTTTCGCGATCCGGCGCGCTCCCCAGAAGTCCCCGGGCGCTTCGCTCCCTATCGCTCATCGACGCTTCCACGCGCGGAGACGCCATGCGCTTAATGGAATCGGAGCCACGTTTTAGCGCGCGCGGTGACGGATAGGGACGCGCCAAAAGCTAAAATAATTAATTATCCATTGAACTTCTTGGAAACGCTTTGAAAAACTCCATTAAAAACTATGGAAAATTCTGGGCCTTCAAACATAACGCGTTAATCTCGACACATCGCGATACTCGTCATATAAGCGTCAGTCAACGCAAAGGTAATTTTAACGGTGTCCCCGCTCCCTTATATTATTTCCGAAGGCCACTTAGCGCCGCGACGCCTTAGCCATTTATGTCGATGACCAGGGAGCTACGCGGCCAGGACAAAAGCGTGGGCGGGATCAGCCCCACGCCTTTGCCGCCGCGGGTCGGGGCGAAACAGAGGACGCGCTCCGGCCCGTTGTGACGGAGGTAGTAGTGGACGCGCTTCTTCGGTTCCCAGAAGCCGCCGACGTAGACGCCTTCGCCTTTGAGGTAACCCATGGCCTCTATGTCTTTGAAGGTCGCCCAGCGGGCGGAGCCGTGGAGGTCGTCGCGGCCTTTGAGCCCTTGCCGCCCGGCCTTGTTGAGCATGAAGCCCAAGAGCGGCAGGCCGATACAGGCCAGATAGGCTTGAGCGACGCGGCGGCCCACTTCCTCCCGCCCGGCGAATCGGCTGGGCCAGTCGAAAAGCTTCCAGGGCCAGTAAAAGGCGTGGTCCCGCGCCTGAAACAGTGGCGCGCCCAGGTCCGGGCGATAGTCGAACAAGCCCGCCACCCGGTCGGCGCTCCAGGTCTGGACCGCCAGGCGCCACAGGCCGCTCAGCGCCAAAAGCGCCCAGCGCCAGAGTTTGCCGCCCGTCTGTTTCTGGCGGCCGAGGTGGCCGCGTCGCTTAGTAGACGGCGCGGCGGCGCGGCGGGGTGGCCCCTTGACTTGTCACTAATATGTGGCACCATGAACAGCAAACACCGCTAAATTTGGCCGCCATATTCTCCGATCCAGTCAGTCCGGGCATTTCGTGGGCGGATATCGAAAGCTTGCTGGTGGCGCGCGGGGCCGAGAAAAGCGAAGGCCGGAGTTTTCGGGTCCGTTTTGAATTAAATGGCGCGTTGGCTGTTTTCCACGGTCCCCATCCGCGACCGGTCAGCGACAAGGGGGCGGTAAAATTCGTCAGAAATTTTTTGGAGAGCGCGGGGGTGAAACCATGAGCGTACTCACCTATAAGATCTATCAGGGCTGTTTTGAATATGATCCGGAGGCTGATCTCTTTCACGGTCAGGTCGTGAATTTGGTCGATGTCGTCACCTTCCAGGGCCGCTCCATCGATGAACTCAAAGAAGCCCTGGCCGAATCGGTCGAAGACTACCTCGAATTTTGCCGGCTCAAGGGCAAAACGCCTTCTATCCTAAACTGCCCAGCGGCGTCCGCTCTGGAATAAAGCCCCTCAATTGAGGCCCTGGAGGACCGCGGAAAGTATCTTTTTCTATCCTAAACCGCCCAGCGGCGTCCGCTCTGGGATAAAGCCCCTCAACTGAGGCCATTTGGCGCTTTGGCCTCGCTTTTGGCGCGAGATTATAGTATACTGACGACAGAAACTTCAAAGGATAACCATATGGCCAGACCGGTTGATCCCAACGCCCAGTTCCGCGTCAAGGCGCATTTTACCAATGGGCGCGCGTACGCCAGCACTCAGCCTCCGACAATAGACCCTTTGACTGGGAAAAAAAAGTATCGCTACGTCCACTGGGGCTCTCTTGACGAAAATCTTAAATTTACGCCAAACGCCGCTTTTTACGAAGCCACCCCAGAAGAGAGAGCCCGGCTCATTTTTCCCGACAATTGGGATATGAGCTTGGCCGAACAATTTACCGATCTTAAAAATAGCGAACGGCCAGATCTTTGTTCCAATTGCGTTAATCGTTTGTACGGCGATATCTGGCTACTGGAGCGCGTCGCCGATATTACGGGTATCCGCCAAGACCTTCTAAAGGTTTTTCACGATGATCCCGAGATGGTCAATGAGATATTGACTCTCGCTTTCTTCGCTTGCCTCACGGATTATAACTTCAACAGGGTCGCCGATTGGCAAAATATCGTAAAAGCGCCAACTCAGAGAGGGCTAACGCCTCCTATTGTCACGGACATCGCTCAATTTATTGACAACCGACGCCGCGCGGAATTTATCAGGCTCCGCGTCGCGAGACTTGGAAAAGACGATCTTTACGCTATTGAGTCAACTGACGGCTCCGCGGCTGGAGTTAGCCACGCGGATATCCGCTGGGGCGATAATCCAGAAAAATATCCTCCAGAAAAAACCATGGATATTGTCGCGTACTCCCTCTCAAGCCATACGCCTGTCTATTACGGAACATTTCCTGAATTTTCTAGCTCCGAGCGAAGTCTTGACATCTTATTAAAAGATCTGGAAGAAGCTGGATGTAAGGATCTGTTTTTGGTAACCGGTCGTGGCTACAAGGCGATAAACAACATTAATCAATTTATCTCGCTGGGACAATCTTTTGTATCGCGCGTCTTGACCACTCAAAGGGAAGTCGCGAGGATTATCGCGGAGTTAGACTTTTCTAACGGTCACCCGGAATCAATGAAGCTCGATTATGATAACGGATTTTATTACGAACAGTATGATATTACGCGTGAAATAAGAGAAGCGGGCGCTGGCGTGGAATCATCCGACAAGCTAAAATTGAATCTTTATTTCAACCCTTTTAGAGCGGTTCAAGAGCGGATGATGTTAGAAATAAAGATATCCGATCAAAAAACAAAATTAAACGCGCTTATAGAAAATAAAAGCGAAGTTGACTCCGCGACCATTAAAAATGACTTTGGCTATTTAACGATAGTCCTTAATCCAAACAAAAGGACAGTTAAATCTTTTGAGGCGAATACAAAGATAATCTCAAAAGTGGAAATGTTCGCCGGTTTTTTCTCAATTCTGACCCATGGTCTTGATTTTGACGCGTCAAAAATCTACCACGCGTACCTCCTTAGAGATAAACAAGCGCGGTATTTTCAGCGGATGAAAGATCGATTGTATTCCAATAGCGGCGTATTTTCGCCTGACGACGCGATGACTAGCCGCCTCTTTATTCTATTTGTATCCCTCATCCTAGGTTCCTATGTTAACCATATCCGGGAAAGCTCGGAGTTGAAAAATATTTTCCCGTCGCCTCTGGAAATTTTCGACGCGATGAGACCGATTCGTTGTATCGAGCGACCCAATATGGATACGCTTATCACTCCGTTCGACGCGACCCAACTTCATATCTGTAAAGAATTCGGCGTAAACGCGCCTGGATGTCTCGCTCCTACCCATTCGCGCCAGAAATCTAAAAATAAAAAGGGCGCCGCCCGACCGTAATAAAATACGAGCGCGCCAGTTTTTCTGTTGATTTACCGATATAATCCCGCTTTTCAGCGCGTGGCGCGGTCATTTTTCCGCGAAATATAGCCCGCCTCCGACGCTCCGGAAGCGCCTTATCTCAAGAGCGCCAAGCTGAACCCGGGCCTTCTTGGCCTTCCACGTCCAGACGCCGCCTCCCGCGGCCTCGCGCTGGCTGGATATAATATTCGCGGCCCAACCGATTAGGCGCGCGCCGCCAATGAAGAGAGGCCTTGTGGGTTTCGCGCGCCCCGGTATCCCCTCTACTGCCAGGCTCGCGCCCTGGCCAGCTCTCCTCCGTTCCGCTTCGCCAGCGTTCCGCCTCGCCACGCGCGGCCTCGCTCCGTTCCGCCCCGCTCAGCCTCGCCTCGCCCGCGTTCCGCCCCGCTCCGCCTTGGCTCCGCCTCGGGCCAGGCCGCCGACGCCAGAGACCAATCGGAAACCGAAGCGTCATCGCCTCCCGGGCGTCAGCGGCTCCGCGATGGCGCGCGGGCCACGGCGGCGGATCCGGCGGAAAGGGCGCGAGAGGCCCGCGCGGCTTTCGCGTCGGAGGAGGGGCGGCCTAAACTGTCTTCAGACGGCGCGCGCGAAGCGCGCGCGTGTCCGGCGCTCGGGGGGCGCGCGAACGACGGTTCCGGCGCTCGGATAGTGGCGGACCTTCCCAGGGGATTGAGGCGAACCTTCCCTGAGGCTCTCTGAGGCGTTCTAATTTTCCAGGATTGCCTGGCCAACCATGAGGATGGCCTCAATCGCCTAGAGCCCAAATCCGCGCGACAAAATAAGGCCATTTCCCCATTGGGCGAGAGGCCAACGCTTGTCGCCGCGAAGAGCGCGGCGCGAAAAGCGCGGCGCGAACTGACCCTATTGGAAAGACTCCTCGCGTCAGCCGCGCGGGGCCATCAAGCGTTCCCTTTCCGCCTGGGCCAGCAGTTCCGGATACTTGCGGAGCTTATAAAGGAAATGATTGCGCCTCAAGCCCAAACACTCGGCCGCTTTGGCCTGAACCCAGTCAAATTTCCACAGCGCGACCCTTAAAACGGCCTCTTCCAAAAGATCCAGGCAGGCGGCCACGCTTAAGCCCTCCGGCACAAAGCTCGCCAATTTTTCGGTTAAGGGGGAAGGATAGCTTCCGGAAAATTTATCCCACTTATACTTAAAGACGTTTCTTCTGATTTTAAGCTCGTCCGCCGCCTCGCTTTGGGCGCCCCGGTATTTTTCCATGGCCCGCCGCAAAAGGCCTTCCTCCAGGGTCAGAAGCAATTGGGAAAGGGGCTGGTCTCCCACGGGAATCTCCCGCAGGATAGCCTCCGTCCAGTTTTCCGGCGCGACGGGGCCGGGATCGGCGGAGTCGGGCGCGTTGGGAGCGGGCGCGGCGGCGGTTTCCCGCGACGCGCCTTCGGAGCCGTTTTCCCTTTTTCCCCAGCCGAAGCCGCGCCCCGCGCCCGGCCCGAGCCGCGCGCCCGCGCCGTCCGCCTCCGGGAGAGGGGGATTTTTCCGCGCTTGGGGCTTTGTGGGCGCCGCGCCTTTTACGGCGGGGTCTTTCCGCAACTCCGAGGGCAGATCCTCGGGGAAGATAATGTTCCCCGTCGCGAGCACCAAGCCCCGTTCGATAACGTTTTCCAATTCCCGCACGTTCCCCGGCCAGTTATGGGCGTAGAGAAGCCTTTTGGTCTCGGGCGCCAATTTAGTCGCGGCGCCCTTCGCCTCCCCGTGTTTGGCGAGGAAATGGTCTATCAGAAGAGGCAGATCGTCCAATTTTTCCCGCAGCGGGGGGAGGGGTATATGAACCACGTTCAGACGATAAAAGAGATCCTCGCGAAAGCGCCCTTCGGCGACCTCGCTTTTAAGATCCCTGTTGGTGGCCGCGACGAGGCGCGCGTCCACGGGAATGGGTTTGCTTCCCCCCACCCTTTCCACGTACCTTTCCTGGAGGGCGCGCAAGAGCTTGACTTGGGCGCTCTGGCTGATTTCCCCTATCTCGTCCAAAAAAAGGGTTCCTCCGTGAGCCAGCTCAAAGCGCCCCGGGCGCGTGGCTTCCGCCCCGGTAAAGGACCCTCTTTCATGGCCGAAAAGCTCGCTTTCCAACAAAAAAGGGCTCAGGGCCGAGCAGTTGACCACCACGAAGGAGTTGGCCTTCCGTGGGCTGTTGTAATGAATGGCCCTGGCCACGAGCTCTTTGCCCGTGCCACTTTCCCCGGTAATGAGGACGTTGGACCGGGTGGGGGCCACCTTTTCCAAAAGCTGGTAGAGATCCAGCATGGACTTGGATTTCCCGATGAGACTCCCGAAACTGTGCCTTTTGATTAATTCTTTTTTCAGCTCTTTGTTCTGCCGCCCCAGCCGCGCCACCTCCAGGGCCTTGGCCACGGTTCGGGTGAGTTCGTCGTTTTTATAGGGTTTGGTCAGATAGTCAAAGGCGCCCTGTTTCATAGCCTTGACGGCCAATTCCACGGTCCCGTGGGCCGTGAGCATGATGACCGGAACCTCGGGGCGCGCCTCTTTGACCTTTTCCAGAAGCTCAATGCCATTGCCATTGGGCATGGTCATGTCCGTGAGGACCAAGTCCATCTCCGGATGGGCCTCGAAAAGCTTAAAGGCTTCCTCGCCGCTGCCAGCGGTCAGAACCGCGTAGCCCTCGGCGGTCAGCATCTCGCTAATGACCAGCTGGTAATTAGGCTCGTCGTCAACTATGAGGATCAGCTCGTCCATCCACAATATCCCAAGGACTTTAAAAAAAGAGGGCGCGAAATCCTCGAGCGCTCTCAAAAACCATTAAAAATAAAGAAGCGAAACCGCGCGCGAAAGGCCTTAAATCGCCCCCGGCCCCCTTAAGGCTCCAGGAGCGCGCGCCCGAAAGCCTCAAAAAAGGCCCCGTTACCGGGCGCCTCGCGAAACGCGCCCAGGCGCGACGGACGCGCCGGACGGGGAGCGAAGGACTCCCCGCGCGTGGCGGAAGCGCCGCGAGCGGCGCGGCGAAACGGAAAAGCGGGGAAATATTCATCTTTTTCCGCGAAAAACAGATTTTCCCTCCTACAGCCGCTTCTGGAAGATTCTTTAAGCGTTTCCTTAGGACCTTTCCCAGGAGCGCGGGCGACTCAGGGCGAGCCCTTAAAGAAAGACCCTCCTATTTTAGTGGATTCGCGACCCTTTTGCTTCCCTCCGAGCCTCCGCGCGTTTCTCTCCCCAAATAGAACTCCCGTCTCTTTCAGGAATCCATAACGCCCTTTTCCGTAAATTCTTAAAGCCGTTCCCCCCTTTTATATCCCCAGCCCCCCCAGTCTTCTAGCCTTCTTTTTCCCATCTTTCTCAATCTTTCTCCGTCTCTTATCCATCTTTTTCCTGTCATTTCCGCTTCTTTTCTCATTTTCCGTCTTTCCCTGTCTTTTCCCGCCTCTTCCCGGTTTTCCTCTTTTTTACGGTTTTTTCTCGTCTCTTCTCATCTTTTTCCGTCTTTTCATGTCTTTCCCCGCCTCTTCCCCATCTTTCCCAATTTTTCCCTCCTACCTCCCAAAAGCTCAAAGACTTGTAAAGAATTAAAGAGTTGCCCAAAGAATCAAAGAGTTAAAGAGTTGGGGAAAGAGTTAATAATGGCATCATCATGTGGTATAAAAATGTTATAGGAACCAATTTATGATGAGAGTGCAAAAAGTCCCGGAACTGACAATTGGTCATCTCTTAATCCCAAATAAAGATTATTAATTAGGCAAATATACCATATAAGGCATCGTTGTCCGTCTGGCTACTTCGGTAAAGGGTTTTTGCACTTTCATCAATTTATGTCATTTTATAGGGGTGGGAAGGAAAAGCGGCGAAAGATTTTTGTTGCCGTGGAGGTGGGGAAGCCTGTAAACTGAGCTTAAGGGCTTTACTTTGGAGGCCGCTTCGCACAGTGTCTAGGAGGCGTTAAAAATGGCGGAAATTATAGCTTTAAATTCCGCCGCCGCCGTGGTCAACTGGTTCATTGATAAGAACCGGACGGATGGCGTTGATCTTACGCATCTGAAAATCCAGAAACTTCTGTACTTTGCTCAGGGTTTTCATTTGGCTTACTGGCCAACGCCTCTGTTTGCCGATCCAATAGAAGCGTGGAAATACGGTCCGGTTGTGCGGTCCATATATTACGCGTTGCGAAGTCACGCTAAACACGAGGTTATTACGGATTATATAAATGGGTCCGTTATGGAAAACGGCGTTTACAGGGTTACGACCCCAGTTATGGATTTCTCCGTTAATGACGGCCTAGAAAATTTTATGGAGGCATTTTGGAGCGTATATTCAAAAGATAAAACGTGGGAACTTGTAGCGGCCAGTCACGCGGAGGGGTCCCCCTGGACTTCGGTGTATTCGGCTAGCAAGGATGTGTTGGAAAATCCTATAATCCCTGTTGAACTGATGAAAACCTATTTTACGGCGTGGGCTGGGAGAGAAAAACGAAATGCCTAAATATTGATGAGCGTGATATTCCTTCATCTAAAACAGCGAGCGGGGAGCCTTCTCGTACAGTCGCTACTTCTGAGGAAGACAAACTCAACGCTATGTTGGCGGATACCGCGCCTAAAAGAGAATTAAGGGGGCTTTATAATGATAGGGAAGAATTAAAAAAAGAAAACAAACAACTAACGATTGAAAATAAAAATTTACAAGAAAAAATGATGGATTTCGTTAGATTACAAAGACATGAGTTGGATACCGCGTTTAATAATATATTTTCCGCTCCTTTTATCATAATTGGTGGGCTCATCGCGGCAAATGAAAATTTTATTTTTCCGTTTTTCGCGCCTTATAATCAATATGTAGGGGTAATAATAATTGTAATAGCTATTGTATTAGGAAATCTAAAGCCAAGCGTAATGGATTTAATATTACGGAAAAAGCGAAAAGGAGGAGGCTAAGGAGGCTACCGCTTGACGGCTCCTGGAATAACGCTTATATATTGGCGTTATGGTAGAAAGAGCTAAACTTAATATTTTAACTGACATGAAAGATTTTCGCGCGGCCATAAATGTGGGTAAGCGCGGCTTCTTAGGGCGATGATGAAATACCCTGATTTTTCCGCGCGCGAGGTTGAGAGCCAGTGGGTATCTACCAGGGCCAGCGCCGACGCTTGGATGGATGATTTTGTGAACGGAAAAGAAAAAAAACGCCCCTCTTCCTCTATTTACCGCGCCCGCCGCGCGAAAAGCCCGCCCCGCCTGCGCCAGTTTTAGCCTGAAACGAGCCCACCCGACGCGTCGCCTTAACCGCCACGCGGCGCGGCCATTGGAGAGCGCTGGCTCGCGCGGAAGCGGGGCCAGCGCGCCACTATCTCGCGGAGCGAGGATCCTAAAGGCCCCGGGCGGGGCGCCTGGGCGTGCCGCCTCCCAGTCAAACGGGATAGAAGCGCGCCCTCAGAGGGGCCACGCCGATCCCTAAAGCTCTCTTCCAGAGAGGGGAAGGCTGATAATAACGGCCAGGCCACTCTCCTCGGTCTCTACGTTCCGCAACTCCAAACGGCCTCCGTGGCCTTCGACGATGTTCCTGACCAAGACGAGACCCAGGCCCGTCCCTTTGGTTTTGGTGGTGAAGAAGGGCTTAAAGAGGCTGGAAAGGGCCTCGGAATGGATACCGGGCCCAGTGTCCGTAATTTGGATGACGATCCGCCCCAGTCCCCCCGACGCGAACGCCAAGTTGTCCTCGAGGCGGGTCTCCACCGTCAGGAGCCCCCCGTCGGGCATGGCCTGGATGGCGTTCATTAAGATGTTCACGAAGGCCCGGTGCAAAAGGGTCCCGTCCGCCATAATGGGCCCGGGCTCTTCCCGCAGGTTGGCCCGCAGCTCCACCCCGCCCCGATTGAGGTCCACCTCCAAAAGGACGAAGATCTCCTCTAAGATATCCTCCACCACCACGGGGGCGAAGCGGGGCTCCTGGGGGCGCGCGAAATCCAAGAAATCGGTCACGATCCGGGAGAGTCTTTCGGACTCGTCCACGATGGCCTCGGCGAGCCGGGACAGCTTGGGGGACTCGGCTTTAAGGCTCCCTTTGAGGAAATCCGCCGAAGAATTGATGATGCCCAAAGGGTTCCTAATCTCGTGGGAGACCGTGGCCACCATCCTTCCCAGGCTCACGAGCCTTTCGACCTGGTTGAGGCGCTCGTTCAAAGCCGCCTTCTCGGCGTTCCTTTGGGTCACGATGGCCTCGCCCCTGGCCACCACGAGCCTCAGGACAAAGGTCAAAAAGATCGTGGTCCCCACGGCTATCAGGAGGGCCACGAACTGCATGGCGGCTATCTGCCGGTACTCCATGGTCACGTCGCGGGTGATTTCCAGGACCCCGGTGATATTGGAGGTGTAGAGATTGCGCATGCCCTTGAAAAAGCGCACCGAAAATTTCCCGTGAGGAAAAAAGCCCCCCAAAAGATAGCTACCCTCTTGCTTAATGACGACCGTCCGGGCCTTGAGACTTTGGACGTAAGCCTGGCGGGAGTCCTCCCCGTAGGGCCACCAGGAGGGACGGGCGAGATCCCTATCTATTTCCGGCTGCGGCTCGTAGGGGGCGTTGGAAAGGTTAGTCAGGCGGATGGCCTCGTGGTAAGCGCTTAAGGGATCCGCGTATTCCCCCTTGGGAATGAGTTCCCCCGTCGCGGGGTCGGGGAGGTAGACCACTACCGGGATCTCCGAGTCCGAGCTGTAGATCTTCATGCCGTAGACCGCGTCGTAGAGAGACACGCTGCTGATGTCAAAGCCGAAAACCGTGTTTTTGATGACGGTATTGAGGGACTGATAGGACTCCCGCTCCGAGAGCTTGGCCTGTCCCCGCTCCCGGAAGATCGGGAGGAGGAAATAATGAAACATCTGATAGTTGAGGTTATCCATGAGCATGATGGAGTCTTCCACCACTCTCTCGTAGATAATGTCCTCCGCCTCCCCGCTCATGACCGCGGCGATGAGAAGGCAGCTCGCGAAGATCACTAATATGGAGACCGACGAAAAGTATTTGGCGAGCCGAAACTGTTTTTCCTGGTCGTAGGGGGACCGTTTGGCTTTGGAGGGCCGCCCGGCCCCGTTTTGAGGAAGCGCCCCGCCGTCCCGCTCGCCTTCCCCCTCCCGCGGCGCGGGATCGAGCTTTCCCACCCCGTCCCCGGGCGCGTCACCGCCCGCTCCCCCCAGCGGGCGCGCGGTTCCCCCCAACTCGCTTAACTCGCTTAACTCTCTTGACGCGTCGGCCTGGAATTCCTCCGGCGCGGCGGCCCCGGCGGGCGCCGCGCCGGGCCTTCCGACCGCGCTCTCCACCAGATTGGGCGGCGCGCCCTCCTGGGGAGCGCTCTCCCCGGAGGCGCTTGGACTCAATTTTTTCCAAAAGCTCATGATCGCCTCAACTAGCCGGACCGAGGGGGGCCAAAGGGCGCTCGCCGCCCTCTCCGCGCGCGCCGCGCGATTTTTTAAAAAGCGCGCGAAGTTCTCTCCTTTTTACCACAACGAGGCGCCTAACTTTTAGAGGCGGCCCGCGGCGGGCTTAAGGCGACCCTCTGGAGGCGCGAAAATCCCTTCCCAGACGCCGCGCCCGCGCGGTTTCCGGCTTTTAAGGCGCTTCCCAAGCCGAATGGCCTTGGGGCGGCGCCCCCGGCGCAAGCGTTCGGGACAGCCGGAGGGAAAACCGCCGCGCGTTGTGGCTTAAGAAGAAACGGCAAGGCGCTCTTGGGGAAATTAACGCGTTTTGGGGGCGTTAAGGCGCGCTTGGACGCGAAAATTCCAGAGCCGCCAGGCCAAATGATCCACCGCGCGCCCGCGGGCTCCCCCAAACTCGCGCCGGATTCCCCAGGCGACCCTTTGCCCTCATTGGGAGCCTTTCCTTCTGTCGAGCTATGGTTAAGCTCCGGCGCGAGCGGCGGGCGCGAGCGGCGGGCGCGAGCGGCGGGCGCGAGCGGCGCCTTTTCCGTCGGAGCTTCCGCTGGAACCATCTGAAAAACTTCCAATGGCGCGACTTGGCGCGAGAAGTTTTCCTCGCTTCGACGGGAACTTCGCGAACTTATTTTAAAAAAGCGCGTGGAGCGCCAGCCCCCAACGGGGCTAGCGGAGCGTACAATTAAAATCGAAGCGAAAGTTCAACATATATCGCGCCAATCTAGAAAAACCGCGCGTAAGTATCAAAATTCCTCTTTTATTTAAAATTCTCGTTATTTTTCCTAATAGCGAATTAAAATTGAGGAAACATTAGAATCGTAATTAAGAATACGCTCCGCTTAATTTATGACGTGAATATAATGTTGATGAAAGCGTAAAATCCTTCATTACAGTTGCATGATGGAATATCGTACTGTATATGGTATATATTGATACTATATTGGGTTTATTTGGCACTGGGAATCAAGTTATTGCAAATTCCGGGACTTTTCGCGCGCTCATCAATGTTAAGCTTTACTAGGGTATTCCACGCGAATAGCCCAACACCAGCATATTGGCGCCGGCTGTCACGCGAAAGTTTGATGATTCAGAACGCCATAAAGCAATTTTATTAGCATTTTTTATGCCAATAAATAAAACTAAGGGTTGACAATGAGATAGCAATTCTTTAATTATGGCACCATCCGCCACGCCCGCGGACTGGCCTGATCCCGCCCTTTATCCCAGGAGCCGCAAGATGACTGACGCGACCAATCCTGATTCGACCATAAACTCCGCTATTGCCGTAGCCAATTGGTTCATCAAGATGAACCATGACGACCCGAGCGAACTTACCCATTTGAAGCTCCATAAGTTACTTTACTTCGCCCAGGGATGGCGTCTCGCGTATTTTAACTTCCCCCTCTTTGAGGACCCCATTGAGGCATGGAAGTATGGGCCTGTTGTGAGTTCCGTGTATTTTGCTCTCAGCTCCCGCAAAAAAAAAGGCGTAATAACGGACATGATCAGGGGGTATTTCGCGCGAGGAGCTGATTATTCGCTTGGCACGCCAGAAATGGAATTTCACAATGATGACATCGGTGACTTCATGATGTCTGTCTGGAATAGCTATTCCAAAAAAAGCGCTTGGGAGCTTGTGGCCACGACTCACGCGAAAGGCTCTCCATGGGAGAAGGTGGCCAATTTGTCTGATAGCGCCGAAGGGGACACGGATACCGAATGGTACTTGGGATATGTTGATCGGGTGATACCGGTGGAACTCATGAGGGCCTATTTCAAATCTTTCCTACCAGGAGATAACTGATTTATGGGCAAAATCGGCCGAAATTCGATCCTCCCTCAGCTACCTACTGATACGGAAACGCCGAAGTCCGTTGAAGAGGATATGAGCGTTGGCTCGCTACAACATATCAATCCGCCTCCGAACAAAAGAGAACCGCTAACTTTATTAAATGATAGAGCTCGCCTTGAGTTAAAGGTTGAAAAGCTGACCTCTGATAAAGACAATTTATATAACGAAGCTATGAAAATCAGCGGGCTTGAAGAGCGTATTTTAGAACTTAAAAAAAATTAGCGCTTTGCGTTATTTTAACCTCAGTTGGAACTATTTTGATCGGGTTCGACAATTCGAGTTTGAATACTTTAGGAGTTGTATTTCTGGCGCTTTCAACCCTTGTTGGAATCTTTGCGTCCGCGTTTGAATACTTCAAGAAACAAAAAAAATAGTTTGACGCGGCGCGCTCCTTTTTCGCCGCGCGTCGCCATCGGATTTCGTCTCCGGGCCAATTTCTTTTAAGGAAGAATCGCCCCGCGCCGCTTCCTTCCCCTCTCTCGCCAGCTCTCTTTCCCCAGATCTCGTTGGACGCTCAAGATGTAGCGTCATAACAAAAAAATCTGTTTCGCGCGGGAGATTGGCTTGGCGGACGACGAATTCTCTTTTCCTGTCCTCATATTTAAAATTTAGGAAAATATAAAGCGAGTGTAAGATAAAAATGAATTCGCGACTATCGCGTCGCTCGAAATTGGAATAAAAATCACGCGTTTACGCGCCAAATTTAATTGATTGCCACGCTAAAGCCGCCTAACTTAAAGGCGCGTCGCCGTCAACATCCCACCACGCGTATAGTTCCGCCCTCGTGACTCACGGTGTCCCAGGACAACTTCTCGCCCCACGGTTTCGCGAAATCCTTATCGAAGACGACCAGCCAGCCATCAGAGGCTCCGAGCCGGTCCATGTAGCCAGACAACTGTTTAACGCTCGCGGCGCGGGTTTTAACGCCCTTGATCTTCAGCTCAATAGGATAGCGGCGCCCCTTGTAGGTCACGCGTATGTCCACCCTGGTCCGTCCCAGAGCGTATTCCCTTTGTATGTCAGCCCCTCCGTTCAGAACCCTTTGGAGGAAGGCGTAGAGGACCAGGTGGGCC
>JAISCZ010000046.1 GCA_031265205.1 Deltaproteobacteria bacterium | reverse complement strand
AATCTCCCGGAGGGCTTTAGCCTTTGGGATCTCGCGGGCGCGGACGGCCTGACCGTCGCCCACGCGGCGGCCGCGAAGGGGCGTCTCCCGGTGGGCTATAGGGACTGGGAGGCGGCGACCGCGCGGGGCTGGACCGTCGCCCACGCGGCGGCGCTGGGGGGCCATTTGCCCAAGGGTTTCCAGCGCTGGGAGATGGCGACCCAAGAGGGCCTGACCGTCGCGCACGCGGCGGCGCTGGGCGGCCATTTGCCCCCTGGGCGTCGGCTCCACGAGATCGCCGCTCCCGGGGGAGCGACCGTCGTGGCGATGGCGGCCCTCGCGCGCGCTCTCCCCGAGGACGCGCCGGAAGGGACGGACGGACAAGACGCTTGGCCCCTCGCGCGCGCGGCGGCGCGGGCAGGCTATCCGCGCTTGGGCTTCCAGAGCTGGGAGATCGCGGGCGCGGACGGCGTGACCTTAGCCCACGAGGCGGCGGAAAGCGGGAATCTCCCGGATGATTTCGCCCGTTGGGATATCGTGGACCGGGACGGTTGGACGGTCGCCCACGCCGCGGCCCTCAAAGGCCTTTTGCCCAAGGGTTTTAGGCGTTGGCGCCTCGACGTCGGCCGGGATGTCTTTACGGCCCGTCTCTTAAGGGATGGAATCGCTTTGCCGGCGCGATACGACGAGCTGAGCCTGAGCCACCTGGAACGCGCGAGCGTGGCCCACGTTTCCGCGGCGCGGGGCGATCTTCCGGAGGGTTTCTCCCTCTGGAATATCGCCCCCCACGGGGGCTTTTCCGTGGCGCACATGGCGGCCCTTTTCGGAAAGCTGCCGCGCGACTTTAACGACTGGGGCCTCGCCGATAAGAAGGAGTTGAGCGTGGGGATGTACGCGGTCCTGGGGAGGCGCGTCCCCGCGGATTTCGATCGGTGGGACGCGCCGGCCTCCGACGCGTTATCCAGCCCGTTCAAAGGCTCCATCGCCCACTACGCGGCCAGCGAGGGACTCTTGCCGCCGAACTACGACCAATGGGAGATTAAAGACACTCGGGGGATAAAGGTAGCCCACGCCGCGGCGGTGACTGGCAAGCTCCCGGCGAGCTTTGATCGCTGGGAGCTCATGGACGACAAAGGTTGGACGGTGGCTCACGACGCCGCCTTGACTGGCCATCTCCCCGAAGATTTTAACCGATGGGAGATTCGCGAGTCGCGAGGTCGGACGGTGGCTCACGTGGCGGCGGAGGCTGGCAAGCTCCCGGAGGGGTTTGACCGTTGGGATCTCGCGGACGCGGAGGGTTGGACGGTGGCTCACGTGGCGGCGAAGAATGGCCATCTCCCGGAGGGCTTTGACCGCTGGGATCTCGCGGGAGCGAAGGGTCAGACGGTGGCTCACGTGGCGGCTTTGGCCGGTAAACTTCCGGAGGGGTTTGACCATTGGGAGATAAGCGGTCCGGGTGGCTTAACGGTGGCTCACGCGGCGGCCCAAGCCGACAAACTCCCGGAGGGGTTTAACCGTTGGGAGTTAAGCGGTCCGGGTGGACTCACGGTCGCCCACGCGGCGGTCGAGGCGGGGACGCTCCCCGCGTCTTTTGACCGTTGGTATCTGCGGGACGACGCTTTTCGGACGGTGGCTCACATGGCGGCCGAGAAGGGGACGCTCCCCGCGTCTTTTGACCAATGGTCTCCGCGGGACGATAAATTTTTGACGGTGGCTCACGTGGCGGCGAAGAATGGCCATCTCCCGGAGGGCTTTGACAGCTGGGAGTTACTCGCGCCGGGTGGCTTCTCGGTGGCCCACGTGGCGGCCGAGAATGGAAATCTTCCCAAGGACTTTAAGCGTTGGGAGATTGCCGTGCCGAGCAATGGTTGGACGGTGGCCCACGCGGCGGCCCTCTCCGGGCCTATGCCCAAGGATTTTGACCTTTGGGAGAAACGGGACTTTAGGGGGCAAAGCGTAGCCATGATCGCGGCTAGCGCGGGCCATCCGCTTCCTCGCCCCGAACTGTGGGAGTTGTTTGACCATACCGAACATTCCGTGGCCCACTACGCCGCTTTTCTCGGCAAATTGCCCCCGGGATTCATTCGCTGGGATATCCCCGGCCCGAAAGGTTTGACGGTGGCTCACGTCGCGGCTATTAACGGCGCCCTTCCGCCATATTTTAACCTTTGGGAACTCAGCGACGCGCGCGGCGTGACGGTCGCCCACGCCGCGGCCTACTTCGGCCATCTCCCCAAGAAATTCAAGCGTTTTGATCTCGCTGACAACGATGGCGTGACGGTGGCGCGCGTCGCGGCCTTTAATGGCCATCCGCCGAGAGGCTACGACATGGAAGAGCTTTCCGATGGTCGGGGCGCGGGGGCCATCGGAGAGGAATTCTACGCGTCGCACCGCGCGTCTGAGGAGGGTGGCGCGACCATGGAAAGCGCGGAAACCTGAAATAAAGCGGCGCGATAATCCTTAGCGCTCCCCGCCGTTTAGCGCGCGCCTAATATTTTCTCGTCCGCGTCCGAGAGCGCGGTTTTTCGTCCCAATTGTCGCTTCCTTGATTAAAAGACGGAAATTTATTTTCACGCTTAAAAGATTGCGCGCGATTATAATTCGCTCGCTCCTTGACGCGCCGAAGGCGTCGTCTTTGTCCGCGCTAACGTTAGAGTGGACATTTTGAGATTTTAGAGATCTTGAATAGCGCGAAGGCGCCGAAGGCGCTTGTTTTTGCCTACGCTAACGTCAGAGCGCGCGCTTTCGGAGAATAGTGGAAGATGAAAAAATTATATCGAAACTACATCGTTTTCCTCATCTCACTTCAAAGATATCGGTAATGATCCAAGCTATCTTTGGAATGGTGTTGTTCTTGGGATCGGTTCAAAAGGCCAAATCATTGCGAAAGATAAATGTATTAAAGATGTCGAATCACGTGATGGCAAACCAGGTAAGGAAATTTGGCTGTATGTGAGAAAATTAGAGGATGGCTCTATTAAATACGCGTTGTGTAACGAGTCGATTGACGTTTCTCACGAAATGGTTCGCGTTCAGGCTTTGACGCGGTAGTCTATTGAACAATGCTTTCGCGAGCGCGAAAAGTACCCTGGAATGGAGCGCAATGAGGTCAGGTCCTGGCCTGGTTGGAGGCGGCGCGTACTTTTTACGCTCATCGCGCGCCTTTAATTTATCAAACTCCGTAGGTTGTTTAGCGCTAAGGCGGACAGTCCAAGGCCGCGCCAGTCATACTGTCTCCGGTATCCTTGAAGGAATATCGTAACGCTGTCTCCCAAGCTGAAAACAATCAGCCCATAAAAAATCAAATGATCTTAGCTTTTCCGGAACAGCCGTAACAGGTCATGACGATTGGTTTGATTAAAACTCTTGATTCAGTCGTTTCTTCCTAAAATGGGGATAGCGCTCGATGATATTAAGGACGCGATAAAAAAATCTGCCTCCTCGTATGAATCCTGTGCCCGCGAAAAAATTAGCAAGCTCAAGGATATGGCCGATCTGTCGACTAACAACGCTAAATATGGCGCTATTCAAAGTACTATGTAGTGTTAACTTTTCTATCTCCGTTATATTTTTCGCTCGCGAAATAACTTGATTTATTGTAATTTTGAGGATAAACTAATAAATAGTGAGGTTCGAATGTGTCTAAGGATCAGAAACAAACCTTTAAGACAAGCGTTTTCTCTTCAAAATCGCGCCTCAAAGAGAAATAAGCGCTATTCCGCTTAAAATTCTCTTTTTTAACTACCTCTTTCACGATCGAAGCGAAGAGAGCGTTATGGAAACAATGCCAAAGCCCTTGAAAGAATTACCATCCGGGCGCCAAAATTTTAAAGAGATCATTGAGAATAATTTTTTATACGTTGATAAAACGCGTCATATCCACACTCTTATAACAAAGGGGAAGAACTATTTTTTATCCAGGCCAAGAAGATTTGGCAAATCTCTCCTTTTGAGCGCTTTGGAGTCTTTTTTTAGCGGCCCTCCGGATCCAAATGGCCCGCCCGCGGGTCTTTTTCAAAATTTGTGGATTGACAGACCCGGTTACGCGTTTCCTGAACGGCACCCTATCATTTCCCTGTCAATGGCTTCGCCTGGCGAAACTAATGAATCCCTTCGCGCGTCTATTTTAAAAGAGCTGGATAAAATTAATTTACGTGAGAATTTGGGCCTCAACATCAGTCTTCTTGGCTCGGATTTTTCAACAATTATCGAAAGTCTATTCGAAAAATATAATAAACAGGTTGTTATTCTGATAGACGAGTACGACGAGCCAGTCAGCGCGAATTTACATAATTTACCTTTAGCTATACTTAATCGCGACACTCTTATAGATTTTTACTCTGGGCTAAAAACCGCGGAAAAATACACTCGTTTCGCTTTTGTTACTGGCGTGACGCGTTACGCTTTTATCGGATTGTCAACTGGCCTCAACCACCTTATTGACATAACGCTTAAAGAAAGGCACGCTGATATTTGCGGATTTACTCACGAAGAACTAGATACTTATTTTTCCGCGTATTTTCCCGAAATTCTGGAAAAAATGAAGAAACGCGGCGTGTTGACTCAAGAGTCAACCGTCACCGATTTACGCGCTAAAATCCTTAGTCTTTACGATGGCTATACTTGGGACGGGGAAACCAAAATACTTAATCCTTATTCTCTTCTAAATTTCATTGATGACTCGGCTTTTAATCCTTACTGGATGCAGATTAACGCTTCCAATGATTTTTTAAAATCCGTTATTTACAATAACCCATTGGCATTCCTACAGGATAAGCTCCAGAATCTGACTCCAATCGACGTTGGCTATGCTGAAGTAGGTTCCTTGGCTCCCGCTCCGGCCCTCTTTCAGGCCGGCTATCTTACGATTGACACTGTCACCTTTACAGACAAGCGCAACCTCTATAAATTAAGGACCCCAAATGATGAAGTAAGGACAGAATTTGACAAATTGTTTAAAGATAGCCTGTTCGGACTTTTGCGCAAGGATCCAGATGGCGAAGGAAAAAAATTTAGACAAATTCTGGACTCCGGTGACGAAATCAAGCTTACGGCGTTAATTGCCTCTCTCTACAGCTCGCTCCCCGCGAAACTTCATAGAGCCGAAGAGTCTTTTTATCATAGCGCTCTTCACGCTTACTGTTGGGGAATACTAGATATTCCACCCCTCTCCGAATTGCCTGGAGGGGAAGGGACCCCTGACATAATCCTTTTGTTCGCCGACGGACTTTATGTCGTCATTGAGTTGAAGTATCAAAAACCCAACGATCCTCTTGCCCCTGAAACTGACGAGGGGAACCTTAAAAGATTTCTCGTCAATTTAGCGCGCCAAGGCCTTAAGGCCATCGACGCGAAAAAATACGTGAATCCATATTTGTCCCAGGCTAAAAAAATAATCAAAATAGGCCTTGGAGTCTACCATCGGGAAGACTGTTTGGCTTTAGTTAAAATTGAGGGTTAAAAAAGATCTCCCCCGGCGGTTCCACTAAAAAGGCTTAAAATAGATGACGAAACCGCAAAAAGTCGACGCGCCTACCCCGAACTGTCTACGCCTTTCGATCTCTAGTGCCGTGTATCACTTAAATCTTCGGATACAGCCTCCTGAGTTTGATCAGGGCGTCGTCCGTGGTAAAACGCCATGTGACGTCCGCTCCCGCGCGGTTACGCGCGGTTTCCCACGTCGCGACTTCTCGCCTCATTGTCTCAATGTCGCCAACGCGCCTATTCAAGCGTTGACCCGCAAGAACGCTCAGCTCAATCTCGGCCATGTTCAACCATCCGCCATGCTTTGGGTGAAATGGAGTCAAGGCGGTAAGCGTGACGCAAGGCCTCTTCCGGTGGAAAAGTCTTGTATAAGGAGCTTATCGCGTGGGTGTTGAGGTTGTCCATTACTAGTACGACCTTAGAGGCGTCCTGGTACTTATTGTCAAGTAAGTCTTCAATATTCAGCGACCAATCAACGCTGGTCCGCCTCTCCGTTACCGAACCCACCGTTTCCCGGCCATGGGCTCTACAGCCATAAATATGTCAGCCACCCCGCGCCGGACGTATTCGCGCTCTTCCCGCGAGGGCTTACCGGGGGCGACCGGGATGGATGGCGTCGCGCTTGAAACGAGCCGCTTGTTCGACTCATCCACGCGAACGACGGGCGTCTCGGGGTCGAAGGGGCGGTAGCGCGCCTGAAAAACGTCTTCCATTGCCGCTACGAACTCAGCGTTACGCTCCGGGGGGATCTTACTAGTACTTTTTGAGGTGAGGACGAGTTTCGTTATGTTTAGCGTCCTATATAACTATGGCGCCATACAGCCCAGAATTAAATCCCACTGAGCAAATTTGGAAAATGCTTAGGGGTAAATATTTTGGGAATATAACTCTTGAAACACTAGACGAGACAATGGTTCAAGCTAAAGCGGGATTAAGAAATATGGTTAAAAACCCAGATGGTCTTATAAAATTGACTAATTGGCCATGGATTAATACAATTCTTGAACCATTTTAAGAAAAGCGCGGTCGAAAAAAAATGCGGCCGAATACAGATAAAATTATTAAATTGCCGTAAACTTGAACGCTAATTGCAATTAAAGCAAAAATAAACGCTCCGTTTAAATCAAAAAAAAAGCTCCGGTTTAGTTAAGTCCTATTTTTAACAACGTATTATTAGTGCTTAAAAATGGCGCGTAGCTACAAAAAAACGCCGAGATTTCAGGTTAACGTTGACGTATCCTTCGCCAGTTCGGAATTGACAAGGTAATGGCGCCGACACGGTCAATTAAGCTTTGGCGCGTAAAGAAACGCTTTTCAAAAGCGATAAAGAGTCGCGCTTGAAACTATTTTTTAGTGGAAGTATTCGGCGAGGAGCTATTAAAGCGGGCGCCTCTTGATCTTTTAGCCATAAGCTTTTCACGCGTATCCATAAGCTTTGCGCGCGCCTTGGTTTGTCCTTCATTTTCCAGAATGGCCATGGAGTGACCCCTCCCATAAACGCCTAAGCCTAATTTCAATATTTTTGTGGCTTTGGTTAGATATGGTCTCAAGTAATGTTTCGCGTCTATAGTTTTTAGGGCGGAAATGGCGAGCCTTTCCATTGCGGTTTTGATTTTTTGGTTTAATCTCAATGGATGGGTATCTTGGTCTTTGTATTTCAACTCGACGATAACATACAAATCATCGCCAATAACGCAAAGAATGTCTGGCGTTCCATCGGCGCCAGGTATTTCAGGTAACGCTTTTATATTTATTAATCCATTTAGATAGCCATAAAGTACGCTATGATAGTAGGCTTCCTGTGGGATATGAAGAGACGCCGGAATAGCGCCGAAAAATGAATCTATTAACGTTGATAGCTTAATGGAATCCTCGGCGATAATGGCCTTTATAAAATCATTTTTTAGATCAAGTTTGTCAATATCAAAATCTAAAAATTTATACAGGCAAGAGGAAAACTCTTTCCAAAAAGCTGGTTTTATCTCGTTATTTGGCGTTTTGAATGAATAAAATAAATTATCCTCTGTTGTTATGATTTTATCTATTGTTAGATATCCCGTTTGAAATAAGGCGGGAATAGGCGTCAGAGAGTTAATATCCGAGATGGAGTAAATTGAATCATTAGATAAATTACGTAGTTTATCGGTTGTTAAGCTCAAAGGATTTTTGGACATAACCGCGTTTAATGTTTTTTTCGACGGCTCAAGGGTAGCCCAATAACTAGTTAAATCTTCGTTCTCAAACGCGTTAAGAAGAGAAAATGGATTAAGAACTCTCGTTTTTCCATCCCAGCTATAGCCGTCGTATTTTTTAAAAATCGCCTCGCGAAATTCAGAGACTCCACAGTTTTCGCCTAAATATCCTTGTTCCTTGAATTTTTCTATTGTAATTGGAAAACGGTCCGCGAAACATTTATCAAATTCTTCATAAGTAAACCCACAAATGTCCGCGCGTTTCTTTGACATGGTTAAGTCAACAAGATGGTTTAGAATTCCTGACTGCCATAATAATTCATAACGTGTAATGCCGGCGAGCATCACAAAACGTAAATCAGCTTGATGTTCTTTGAGGACGGAATAAAAGCCTTTTAAAACTAATGAATTTTTTCCCGCCAAATCAGGATTGCCAATAATTGAGCTAATGGGCTCGTCGTACTCGTCGATAAGCAAAACGACGTTTTTATTAAATTTGCTCTTAAGATTTGATATGAGGATCCTAAACATTGCTTCTGGAATATCGTCATTAAGGGATATTCCGTAAGACGCGGCGACAAATTGGAGTTTTGTCTGGAGAGCGCGCGAAACGATCTCTGGAGAAAAATTCGACATGGCCATCGATAACTTTATAACAGGATAGTTATCATTAAAATCATAGTTCGCTTCTTTTCCGCTAATCCATAAATTTTTAAAAAGCCCTTGAGGATTTCGCTCAGGATCCGAAGGCCCTTTAAAAAGCGCCTCGAACGTGCTTAAAAGGAGCGATTTGCCAAATCTTCTGGGCCTTGATAAAAAATACGCGTCATCCGTTCGCGCCAGTTCCCAAACGTGTTTTGTTTTGTCGGCGTATATAAGGTTATTTGTAATAACCCTCTCGAAATTCTGATTGCTAATTCTAATATTCTTCATTACGCTTCTTCACGTGACTGACCAGAATCTGGTCGATTACAAGCGATTTGGTTATCTCGGTTCCGATATCGCCAATTTTCAATAACGGAAGCGGAATCATAAAACTTACGGGTCACTCCCAAAAAGACCTAAATTTTTCACCGCGCTCAATTTTTCCATAAAACATGAATATCCAATAGATTAGATTACTCGGAACCCATGGGCGCTCGGCGTAATTGGCGACGATTACGCTGGGCGCTGGCTTCGTTAACGCGGCGCCAGTTAGCGCCGTCGAAAACGGATATAATTTAACGCAAAGAAAGCTATTTCACAACTATTTTAAGGTGGATATTTCTTTAATTAGGTAAAAAGACGTAGTTAAACCACAATTAGCGCCATTTGGCGCTATTGACGCCGCTAGCCCCTCCCAACGAGCTGTACTGGGGACCGCTAGGAGCCAGCTGAGGTCCATGAGTCCACGGTCAGGGTAGTATCCGCGCTCTCTAATTCCAACTTGCGTTCAAGATTGCAGCAATTAAACAAATTATTATTATACGCTAGTCCAAGGGGGGCTCTCCCCCCTAGCTCGGCCCAGAAAGCTCGCCACGCGGCGCTTGGAAAAAGCGCGCTTTATTTTTGACGTTTTTTCCCCATCGCCGTTCAAAGCGTTTTGGAAACTCTAAGCCCCCTCCCAGGATCGCTCCTTCCGCTTCCGGGATTCCATCGCCTCCGCCAGCCGCCACAGCCGCCCGCGACGCCATGGATAGCGAGCGCCGCGCTTTATCCCGTCTCTCTCGCCCACGTTCCGCGCGGCCTTCAGGTCTGGCGCCTCGCGGCCCTGATGGCGCTTTGGCGCGCTAAAGAGCCCTTTCGTCCTCTTAACCATTTTTTTGAGCGCCCCTCAAAAACCCGGAGTCGCGCGAGCCTTTCCCCTGACCGGGAGCGACGCGGAAAACGAGGGCGTTTTTGGGTGGATAGAGCGTCTTTCGCCTTTAAAGTCGACAGGACGCGCCGGACCCGACAGTTTCGCGCGAAACGGCCAAAAGGCGCGGGCTCGCCCCAAGGCCATTCCCCGAGGAGTTGACGCTTTCTTTTCCCCTGAAAAACTTGACAATATCCCCCCGCTTCGACTTTAATTTTTTTTACGCCTTTAGAGCGTACTATATCTATAATTGATGAAAGTGCAAAAACCTTTAAGAGAAGCAACCGGACGCAAAACACTACCGCATATAGCTATTTATCTTATTAATTGCCCTCATTTAGCATTAGCGGCTGACCGAATTTAAGTTTCGAGACTTTTTGCACTCTCATCATAATTACCTTGGCCTTCCCCCGTGAGGGTCTTTTGGCCCCCTTTTTGGGGGCCTTTTCATTGCGCGCCCGGCATGGGCAGTGACTAGGAGGCGAAAGTCCTCTATAGACTTGGCAGTGGGAACTGTTAACCAATAGCGAGGGAAAGGCCGCGAGGCCCATCTGAATGAAGCTGGAGGCAAACCCTCGGCCCGACGAACAGAAATCTCATTTTAGGGCGTTTTCGAGCGGACGAACTCGCAAAACAAAGCGAAGCCCAACGCTGTCTGAGCGCGGAGGCGCAAATGAGGCGGATAGGCGAGGGGAAAGTCACTGTTCTTACCCGGGGCGATCTCTTGATGGCCATTCGGAACATCCGGCTTAACTGAAGCTAGCTTCGGGTCCGGTGGCAGGCGCGGCGGTAACGACGCGCTGAGTCAAGAGAAGTCAGCGGAGGCCATAGTACAGCGGGAAACCTCGGGAAGGGCCGAACATCAACGGTTCAATTTCACTACGGTGTCAACACTACGCGACGAAACGACACGGCCTATTGATGGCGTGGGAGGGGTTAGGCGAGATCCTACCCTCTACCCGATTGGCCATCTTTTTAGCGTTTTTAAGTGAAAACTCCCCGTTTTAGAGGAAAACTCCCCGAAAGAGCCCGAGGGATCCCTTCCAGGGCGCCCGCCAAGGCCGCGCCGGCGCTTTCCCTTTTGAGACGCGCGGGAACGCGCCAGAACCGCGCCTCCCACTGGAGGCTTCACGCTTCGCGATCCATCCCGAGGAGGGCGCTTTTCGCGCTTCTTCCCCCCGCCAGCCCGCGCCCCGCGTCAATCCCCCGGCTGGGGCAGCCAAGCCGCCGCGCGCCGACGCCAGTTACCCTCGCCAACCCGCGCCGGGGAGGGCTCCGCGGGAGCGCCCCCGAAAGTTCTCCCCCGCTTTTTAAAAAAACTTGCCTTTCGCGTTTTGATCTGGGATACTTTATTAACGACTTTTGGCAAAGGGAAATTGGCGGGATGGGATATCAAGCTCCCAAGGGGAAGACTCCCCCCAAGAGCTTTCTCTTCAAACCCTTTTCTCCGCGCCGCGCCGCCGCTCCGTCGTCAATAATTCCGCGACCTTAAGGCTCGCCCCAAGCGCTTTCCGCGCCTTTTTGAAGGCGCTTAAGGCCCGAGCCCAAGCGCGGGGTCAGTCCTTGGCGCGCCTTGGCCCCGCCTGCGGCTCGCCCTTCGCGCGGCTCTCCCCAACTAAACTCCACGTCCCACGCCACGTCCCCCCGCCCGCCCCGCGCGGGCAGCTCCCCTTTTTTAGCCCTCCGCCCGGGCGCTTAAGACGCGCGCGGCGTGGGCGAGCGAGGCCGACGGGCTTCTTTAAGGCGCGCTCCTGGCCCGCGCCGCCCTGGCTCCGCGCGGGGCCTTAATCCACCCCAAAGCGCCCGCCTTCCCAGCCCCATCTTCGCCATGCCCCGAGCGGCGGGCCGCGCGTCCCAACGAGGCGCTTTCTCCCGCCCTTAAAGCCTGAGGGCGACCTTCCCGCCTTGGGCTTTGTGTCGCTCTCACGCGCGGCCCACGCTCCTCCGCGCCCAGCGCGGCCTTAATTTCGGTATTCAAGTCGCGCGGCGCCCTATGCGGAGGCCAGTCGCGCGCGCTATTCGGGAAACAAGTCCAAAAAAACCTTCCCGGCCTCGCGTCCGTTAACCAACAAGAGAAGCTCATGCCTTCCGGGAATTTGCCGACGGACGCTTAAATGCCGAAAGGCCATCCGTCGCTCCCCCGCGACGGTCTCGCCGCTTTCCCGGGCTTTTTCCCCGAGAAAAAAGAGTTTGGGAGAGCGCGCGCCCGCGGGATATTTGAGGAGGCACTCCAGGCGGATAAGGCCCATGGGCTTTTCCCTTAAGGTCATCCGATATTTAACCTTGACGGCTCCTCCTATTTTGACGCTGGCGGGGCTAACGCTCCAAAGCGCCTTTCCCGCCCAGGGCGGCTCGGCGTCGCTCGCTTTCCCGTAACCGAATAGCTTTAAAATTCGCGGGTCTTTCGCCTTAATGAGGGTCCGCGCGCCCTTTTTGAGAATCCAGTCGCTCTCCGGGCTCCTACCCTTCCACTCCTTGACCCAGTCGCGGAAAAGGCCCGGGTGGTCTTTGGAGATATCGTTCAAATTATTGGCGACGCTGGTCCGGACGTAGAGGGCCGGATCCTCCATGAGGAGGCCCAAAATATCAAAGCAGGGCCGCGGATCCGCGATCAGGGCCCGCGCGAAGCCTCCCCAGGGCAGGCGGGGCCGCGTCCCTTCGGAGGCGAGTCTCCGCTCGTCCGCGAGCGGGCTTTGGGCCCAGAGGCGGGCGCGGGCGAGCGTCTCTTGGGGGAAGTCCCGCAAAAAAGGCCTGACGCCAAATTCGGAGGAAGAGCCCACGGTGAAAAAAGCCAACGCCTCCAGGGACGGCGCGAGATTTTCGCTCGAAAGACCGTTTTGGGCGACGAACTCCGGAAAGACGCAGCCCGCGAGCCCGGGAAAATTCGCGGAGACTTTTTGAAGAATTGAGAGCGCGAGCGCGAAATCCGGCGGCAGACAAGCGCTCAGCGCCGCGGCGATCCGCTCCATCCGTTCCTTTAAAGAGAGAGCCGCGTAAGCGCCCGCGAGGGCTTCGCGGACAAAGCGGGCGGCGGGAAAAGCGGGGCTCGCCCGCCGCAGATCGTCTCCCAAGCGCTCTACCAGCTCCCTGTTAAAGAATTCTTTGAAAGGCGTCGCCATTTTGGGGGTTTTCTCCCGCGCGCCACGGGCGAGCGGGCCTCGCGCGCGTCCGTAGGGGCCTTTTCCCGCGCGCCGCGCGGGAGTTGGCCGCGCGGATGGCTTTCACGCTTGAGGCGCGTTTAGGGCCGCTTAATTGAAGGGGAAGGGGCTATTTGTTAAAATCGCCTTAATATTATTCGTTCCGCTCCATTTTAGCCCCTCTTCCAGCCGCTTTTCCAGCGATCCCCCCGCGAAGGTGCCGTTATGCCGCGACGCGTCTTGACCCTGACCTTGCTTTCCCTCCTCCTTTTGGCCACTCGCGCGCTGGCGGTTCCTTTTAGCGAAACGGGCGCTCCGGAAAGCCTTGAGGCGTGGGTCAACTGGGTCCTGCGCAACCGCGAGGAGATCAACTGCCCCCCCCTAAACGGCGCCTACGAAAAATACGCCTGCGCCCTCCCCAAGACTTTGGAGCTCAAGCTGACGGAGGAAGGGGGAGAATTTACGGCGGTCTGGGACATTCGCGCCAAAGCGGCGGTCGTCCTCCCGGGGGACCGGGACTCCTGGCCGCTGGACGTGACGGACGGGGACGCCCCTTTGCCCGTGGGGGACTTCGACGGCCCCATGGCCTTTTTGGAGCCCGGAGTCCATCAGGTGCGCGGGACCTTCAGTTGGATGAGCCCGCCCGAGACCCTCACGCTCCCCTTGGGGCCCCTCTTTTCCATTTCCATGGACGATAAGATCCTGCCCTTCCCGAACCTGGATCCCGACGTCGGCGACGGAACGGTCAGGGTTTGGCTCAAAGATCCCGCGACCCCACCCCTCGCGCCCCCAGTGGAGAGCGGCGGCGCCCCCACGCCGAACGCCTTAACCGTCAAAGTGGACCGCCTTATTTCCGACGATCAGCCAGTCAGCGTCACCACGCGCCTCAAGCTCTCCGTCTCCGGGAACCCCCGCGAGGAGCTGATCCCCAACGTTTTGCTCCCCGACAGCAAGGCCCTCTCCGTCCTTTCCCCCATCCCCGCGCGCCTCGCGCCCGAAGGCCTCCGGGTCCAGGTTCAGGCCGGGGTCTACGACGTCTTTATCGAAAGCGTGGAAAAAGGAAACAACGCCGTTATCGGCCCCGTCTCGGGGGATTTCGGGGAAGAACTCTGGGCCTTCCAGGACAACCTCGCCTTAAGGCAGGTCGAGATCTCCGGCGCCCCCCAGATTGACGCCACGCAGGTGGATTTTTACTGGAAGGGTTACCCCATCTACGCCCTGGAAGAGGGCGCGTCCCTTTCTTTGGAGACCATTCGCCGGGGGGATCCCGATCCCGGGCCCAACCTCCTCAACCTCGCGCGCGCCTGCTGGCTCGACTATAGCGGCGCGAGCCTCGTCTGCCGGGACAATCTGAGCGGGACCATGCGCCGCGACTGGAAGCTCTCGGTGAGCCAGCCCTTTGAAATCGGCCAGGCGAGCCTCTTCGGCGAGCCCCAGGTCATTACCTGGCAGACCAACTCTCTTGGGGAAAAGGCCCCGGGCCTCCAACTGCGCCAGGGAGAGGTCTCCCTTTCCGCTGACTTAAAAATCCCCTCCTTCCAAGGGACGCTGCCGGCCTCGGGCTGGGACCAGAACCTCAACGAGGCCTCCCTGACCTTAAATCTTCCCCCGGGCTACAAGCTCCTTTACGTCAAAGGGGCCGTCGCGGCGGGCCCGGGCGGGGTCCCGGCCAGTTTCTGGGACCGCTGGACCACGCTGGACCTTTTTATCCTCCTCGTCATCGCGGTCGCGACCTATAAGATCTTTTCCCCGCGCCTGGCCCTTTTGGCGGCGGTGGCCCTCTTTATCTCTTTCCACGAGTTTATGTGCCCCCGCATCGTCTACCTCCATATCCTCGCGGCCCTGGCTATTTTAAAAGTCCTCCCGCCGCGCGGCAAAGCCCTCTTCGTCGTTCGGGCCTGGAAGTTCCTCGCGACGGTCTTCCTGGTGGGCTGCGCGGTCTATTTCGCGCTCCACCAGGCCCGCTACGCCCTCTATCCCCAATTGGACGATCCCTTCAAGAGCCATCGCGGGAATTTCGGGTACCCCCTCTCCGAGACTATCTACGGTTTTTCCGAGTACGGGAGCTTCCCGCTCTACGGCGGCGCCGCCTCCAACAGGGGTTTTTCGGCCCCCTTCGCCGCCGATAGCTCGAGTTCTAAGCAAAGCGACGTTTACTTCGACGAGGTCGAGGACGATTACTATTTCGCCGAGAGCGCCGCGCCCATGCCCATGGCCGCGCCGTCCCCCGCGCCGCCGCGCGCGCCTAAACGCTCCCGCGCTAGCCTCGAGCCCGACCAGGCCTATCTTTCCCAAAACTCCTCCCAAACCCTTAAAACCGACCTCAAAGCCCAAAACGCCATTCCGCGGCCCAATTGGTCCTGGCTCCCCATCTCCATCGGCTACAACGGCCAGGTGACCCGCGAGCAGGAGACCACGCTTCTCGTTTCCTCGCCCCTCTTCAATAAACTTTTAGGCTTCGCGCGCCTGGCTCTCCTCTCTTGGTTCACCCTGGCCATTTTGGGCTATAAATTCCAAAGGGGGACGCGCCGCTCTCCCCCCTTCGCCCCCAAAAGCCCCGCGCCCCCCAAGGGATCCGCTCCAGCGGAAAAAACGGCGGAGGGCCCGGCCCAGCCGAGCGCTAGCTCCGGCGCTACGCGGACCGCGCTCCCCGTCCTTATAGCGGCCTTCCTGGGCGCCCTGGCCCTCGGCCTTCTCTGGGGAGCGACTCCCCTCCGCGCCCAGGACGCGACCGTCTTTCCCCCCGCGGAAATCTTGGACGAGCTCCAGCGCCGGCTTCTCACTCCCCCCGACTCCCTGCCGCCCGCTATCCCTGAGCTGGCTTTGGAGATTCGGGGCGCCAACCTTTACCTGACTTTTAAGATCGATACCCCCAACGAGGCCTTTGTCGCCCTCCCCGAGTGGGACGAGGACATCTTCCGCCCCTTCAACCTCGCGGCGGAAGACGGGCAAAGCCTGCCGCTCCTCCACTCCGGCGACAACGAGAAACTTCTTTTGGCCCCGGCGGGCTCCCACGCCATAACCCTTATCGGGAGACTCCAAAACGTCGCGAGCTTTCAGCTCGGCTTTAAGCCAAACGCGACTCCCAAAAAAGTCGCCCTCGCCCCCGGGCCCTACGTCCTCGAGGGCGTGGACCGGGAGGGAAGGCCCGCGAGCCGAAGCCTCTTTCTGACGAAAAGGGCCGCGGACGACCCGCTCCCGACCGCGGAGCCCGAAGCTCCCCTCTATGGGGACGACGATTTGGAACTGGGGCCCGGGGTTGAGACAGGCGATCCGCCCGTCGCGGAAATCGGGGACGAGCCTTGGGGTTTGGAGGAAGACCCAAACGCCCTTAACCCCAACTTCGCCAATCCCTTGGAGCCTTATTTCGAGGTCACCCGGACCATCTCCCTGGGCCTCCAGGAAAAGGTTCTCACGAGCGTCGTCGCCTTAAACGAGATCGGCTCCCCCCACTCCCTGGCCTTGCCCCTGATCCCCGGGGAAAGGCCCACCTCCCAGATTCAGACCACGAGGGAACATAAGGCCCTTTTGAACTTCAGCGCCGCGACGAAAGCCATAAGCTTTGAAAGCGACCTGACCCTGGATAACTCCACCCTGACCCTGACCGCCGCGGAAGGCCCCTACCGGGAGGTCTGGACCTTGGACGCCGCCAACGTCTGGGCCGTCAAGGTGGAGGGCTTTAACCCCATCGTCAACGTCTCCCCCCAAGGGTATTGGAATCCCTCCTGGCGCCCCTGGCCCGGGGAAACCCTGACCTTCCTCGTAAGCCGCCCGGAACCCGTGGCCGGGGCTTACCTGGTGGCGGACAGCGCGACCCTCCAGGTCAACGTGGGCGAGGAGAGCCGCAAAGTCTCCTTGGAAGTCTCCATCCGCTCCAGCCAGGGCGAAAATAGGACCCTCAAGCTTCCCCCCGGCGTGGAAATCATCTCGCTCTCCCTAAACGGTCGGAGCCTTCCCTTTTCCCTCGCGACCCCCCAGGAGGGGGAAGGGCCCGTCATCCATCTTCCCATTAACCCGGGAACCCAAACCCTCAGCCTAACTTTCCTCGATCCCCGGCCCGTCTCGGCCATCGTCCGCGCGCCCTTTTTGGACCTGGAACTACCCGTCTCCAACGTCAGCGTCGCGATCGATCTCCCGGAGGACCGTTGGACCGTTTTCGTGGCGGGCCCCGCCATGGGACCCGCGGTCCTCTTCTGGTCCTTCGCCGTGGCTATTTTAATCTTCGGCGGGGCCCTCTCCGCGCTGCGCCTTACCCCCCTCCAAACGGCCAGCTGGTTTCTCCTCCTCTTGGGACTCTCCCAGCTCTCCTTTATCGGGGCGCTCATCGTGACGGGCTGGCTTTTGGCCTTGGGCCTGCGGGGCTCGCGGGCCCCCCTCCGCTCCCGGGCCCTTTTTAACCTCTCCCAGCTCGTCCTCATTTTTTGGACGGGATGGGCCCTTTACCTCTTCTACAAGGGGCTCACCCATGGGCTTCTCGACGCGCCCAACATGCGCGTCTCCGGGAACGGCTCCTACGATCGCCATCTCCAATGGTTCCAGGACCGGTCGGAGGGTCCCCTCTCCCAGCCCTACGTCTTATCCCTTTCCAAAAAGATCTACCAGTATCTCATGCTGGCTTGGGCTCTCTGGATGGCCATTAGCATCGTCCGCTACCTCAAATGGGGTTGGAAATGCTTCTCCTCCGGCGCCCTCTGGAAATCCAAGCCCCCCAAAAGCCCCAAGCCCCCTAAGGGCGACCTGACGGAGACCGCGCCAAGCTCCCCGAGCGGGGAGAAGACCGCCGCGGCCGACGGAGCGCCGGAAAGCGCCCCGGAGACCTCGCCGGAAAGCGCTTCCGCGACCGCCCCCGAGAGCGCCCCGGAGACCGGCGCCCCGGAGAAAAAGGATTAATTCCAACCCCATTCCCCGGCCCAAACCGCGCGACCATGTCCTTATCCCCCAACTAACCCTCGCGGCGCCAACCCGCCGCGAGGGCGCTCTGGAAAGCGGCTCAGAAAAGGGCGACGCCTTAAGGAAGCGGGCCAACCCGTCCTTGAAGCGCGCGGACGGCGCTAGCCGCGAAACTCAGGTTGGCGGCGCGGCCCGCCGCCAAGGCGCTGGCCGCGCGCGTTTTTCCCCAAAGCGCTCTCTAAAACCCCTTAGGGCTTGGATGGGAAATCAGCCGTACTTGGCGCTCTAGGGGTCGCGAGCGCGTGATCTCGCCTCCTTTGGCGCGTGGCTTACGGGTCGACTAAGGCTTTCCCATACCCCAGCGAGGCGCGCTCGCCTTGGCTCAGGACCCCGTAGGATCCCTTTTTAACGCTTTTTTTTTAACCGCTAACCCCATTCGCGTTTTTCCCAGAGGAGGATAGGCGTGGGCTACCAAATTAACGAGCCTATCGAAAAACTTGTCGGCGCTTTAAGCCAATTTTTCTCCTTCAAAGAGTCCACCTCGGTTGGCGATATCCTCCTGATTCTTTCGGAAACGCGCCCCGAGACGACCCTGGCCGAATACGCGCTCGTGCGCGAATTTGTCCGCGACGAGACCAAAAGGGACCCCTGGTGGCATGTCCACATGACGCGCCTCAATTTCCCCGCCAGCCCGGCTATCGTAACGCTCCAGGAATCTCATTTCACGGGCCAGGAGATCTTCACCATCAATAAGCTCAAGGTTTTTATCAAGGCCCTCGATTTCGCGGAAAAGCCCGCGCCCGATTCCGCCCCCGAGCCCCCTAAGCCCAATTTCACCTTGGTGCGCTAAAGCCGCTTTTCGCCCTCCCCTGGTCCCGTGGGGAAAAGATCTTCCTCAAGGCCCTGGCTTTAAGCGCGTAAAGGCCCCGCGATTTCGCGCCGCGCGCCCTTGAAAAAGAGACGCGTAATCGCGCGCCAAAGAATATTCCGCCGCTCGAAAGAGAACTCTCTTGGATAGCGAGAAAGCGAGCCTCTGGAAAACCTTAGGGCCTTGGGCGCGGACCCCGCTCTTGAGCCCGCCCCACGCCATTTCCCGCCGAAGTTTGGGAAAGCGCGCCTTTTCGCGGTCGGCGAAGGTGGTCGTGGGAAAAGCGTTCATTATTTCCCGCGCGCGTCCGCGAAGCCTAATAGGGAAAAACGTCCGGTGGCCAAACGCGAGGCTCCAACCCAGGTCTTGATAAGGTTAGCTCGCGCCGCCAGCCAAAACTCGCGCGTAGCTATCTTCTTAAAATCTTCCGATTACGCGAAATGGTTGATATATAATATCGCTTAGAGTAAAATTTATACAATTTACGCTTTGAGCCATGGCCCAAAGCGCGCTCTTTGAATAAGCGATTTTCGAGATAATCGCGTCAAAGAGAAATTAAAGATAACGAGCTGAAGAAGCGACTTTTATAACTACAGTTTCGCGGGTCTCGCGAGGAGAGAACAATGGAAAACACTCTTCCAGTCTTAAAGAAATGCCCCATTGGAATTTCTTCTTTTCAAGACATCATTGAAAAAAACTTATTATACGTTGATAAGACGCGACATATCCACAACCTTGTCACGGAGGGCAAGAATTATTTTTTATCTAGGCCAAGGAGGTTTGGCAAATCTCTCCTTTTGAGTTCCTTGAAGTCGCTATTTAGCGGCCCTCCAGACCCCAACGGCCCACCCGCCGGCCTTTTTCAAAATTTGTGGATTGACAAACCCGGTTTCATTTTTCCTGAGCGACATCCGATTATTTCCCTATCAATGGCGTCGCATGGCGCGACTAACGAAACTCTTAATGTATCTCTTCTAAATATATTGAATAAAATCAATACCAACGAAAATTTGGGTCTTGCCATTTCCGTTCCTGGCGCGGATTTTTCCATACTTATCGAAAGCCTGTTTAATAAATATAATAAAAAAGTAGTTGTTCTGATAGACGAGTATGACGAGCCTGTCAGCGCTAATTTACATAATCTCACTTTAGCTGAAGAAAACAAGGAAACTCTAAAGGATTTTTACTCGGGGTTAAAAACAGCCGATGAGTTCACCCGCTTAGTTTTTGTCACTGGCGTAACCCGTTACGCTTTCATGGGATTGTCAGCGGGCCTGAACCATCTTGATGACATAACTCTAAATGAGAAATACGCGGACATTTGTGGGTTCACCCACGAAGAACTAGATAACTATTTTACCGCTTACTTTCCAGAAGTTCTTGGCTCACTACAAAATGATGGCGCGTTTTCCATGACGGAAAACATAACTAATTTACGAGATGATATCCTTTCTTATTACGATGGTTATACTTGGGATGGAAAAATCAAAATTCTTAATCCTTATTCGCTCCTCAAATTTATCCAAACTCGCGATTTTGATCCACACTGGATAATTCTCGGACCATCCTCAAATTTTCTTTCTTCCATAGTCGCCAACAATCCCCTAGCGTTCTTAATGGATAAGCTACAGAATTTTAATTTAACCGATATAAGCATAGCCGAAGTGGGTTCTTTGGCGCCCGTTCCAGCCCTCTTTCAAACCGGTTATCTGACGATTGACACAATTACTCGAACCCGAAAGAAATCTATATTCAGCTTCAAAATACCAAATGAGGAAATAAGGCCTGAATTTGAAACATTGTTCAGGAATAACTTATTCGCTCTTTTAAATAAGGATCCGAATGAAGATGGAATTACGCTCAAAAAAATACTTGATTCCGGAGACGCGTCGAAGATTAGCGAATTAATAACTTCCCTGTATAGCTCGCTTCCGGCAATACATCACAGAAGCGAAGAATCTTTTTATCATAGCTTGCTATACTCATATTGTTGGGGGATACTCGAATTCGCTCCACTCTCCGAACAACCGGGGGGAAATGGGACTCCGGACATAATCCTCTTCTTTAACGACGGGCTATACGTAGTCATTGAACTCAAGTACCAAAAGCCTGAAATTTCGAAAAACGTGGAAACTGATCCGGAAAAACTTAAAAAAATTCTCGAGAATCTAGCCACGCTTGGCCTTAAGTCTATCGAAGAAAAAAAATACGCGAACGCCTATTTATCACGAGCCAAAAAAATTATCAAAATCGGCCTCGGCGTATACCATCGCGGAGACAGTTTAGCCTTAATTAAATGAGATCCTCAATAATTGGATTTCACGCGCTCTCCACCAATTTACGCTCAAAGAAACATAAAATTATCGGTATTTCCGGAATCGAGCGAAGAATTGAACACGCGACTGGATAGAGGTTCATGACGCCGCGATGGCGCGATTGTGGGCTTAAACGCCAGGACAGCGACTTTCTTCCACCTTGACTCTCGCGCCCCGAAAAGGCGCGAAAGAGAGTCCCGGACTTAGACGCCGACAAGGCCGGCCACGCCGCCCGGCGGCGCGTAGCCGCCCCAAGCCTTGAAAATCACTCTCAACGGCGCTCCCCGCGAAAAGCTGACCCTCCGCGCGCTCTTCAAGCCACCCAGGCTCAGAATATTACGCGGGGTTCGGGCGCGGATTCTCCCGCCAAAAGTTGACAACTCGCCAATGGAAGTCGCTTTGATGGGTCTCTCAGCGCGTGGCTTAAGCTAATGGAGAGCTTTTAACCATTATTCGGCGAGAAATCGCCTCCCACTCCTTGAGCGATGGCGCTCCCCCCTTTTTTCCCCTCGTATAGCGCGCGACGCGTGGGAAACGCCGTTAATTTCCCTAATTAACCCCTGAAGAAACTGGCGATGACTGACTTTACTAGCCCGACTTTCACAGTTAGCTTGAGGTTAACCTATAGGGTTTGTCCGGACTTAAGTTTTTCAAGCGAATAGTCAATCGGGAAAAGCATGGAGAGCCCCTTTCTACTTATTTTAAATAAGTAAAAGTAGCCTCCTTTTGGTCGCGCGCGGTTCTCCTACCCCCGCTCAGCCCCCCTCCCCCCCTAGGGGGGAGGGGGGCTGAGCGGGGGTAGGGGTTCTAGGCCGCCTCCCCAGGCCATCCGAGAAATTTGGGAATAACCCCTGGGCGTAGGTCGCGGAGCGCTCGCCCGGCCGCGCTAGTTTGCCGTCGCTGACGAGTCGGGAAGGAAAAAATAAGGGCGGGGCGTTCCGGTGGTTTTCAAGTTGGCCCGAAAAAACCCGTTTTAAAGTCGAGGAAAACGGATCAATTATAGGAGCGCGAAATTTCAATGGAAAAGGCTTAATATTCCGTGGGATTCTCCAGTCTAGGGTGGGGTAAAGGAAGAGGCGCGCCTTTTAAATTAACAAAGGCGCGTGATCCGCCAGAAGGAGCGCGGCGCCGGGCTTAGGCGCGGCCAGGGCGAGCCCAAGCGCGTTTCGCGAGCCCGGACAGCGACAAGTCCGCGGAGAGAGCCACGTAGGGCTAATAAGCGTCTTCCCTTCAAAAAAATCGCGAGGGGCGCGTTGGCGCGTATCGCCGCGGCGCCCAGCCTCGCGCGGGGGAGGTCTTATCTTTGTAAGCGTTCTGAGGGGATCCGCCGCGTTCTGGGTATTTAACCCTCAATGTTAACTAGGGCCAGACAGTCATCCCGATGGTAAACCCCAAGGCCTATTTTGATAATTTTTGGGCTCTTGACAAATAGGCGTTGGCGTATTTTTTTTTCTCAATGGATTTAAGGGCGAGAGTCGCCAGATTTTCAAGAATTTCTTTGAGCGTCGCCTCGTCTGTTTCTGGTTTTAGGGGATTGTCTGGTTTCAGGTATTTAAGCTCAATGACGACATAAAGACCGTCATCAAAAAAAAGGATAATGTCCGGAGTCCCCACTCCGCCGGAAAGTTCGGAGAGAGGCGGAAATTCGAGTATTCCCCAACAATAGGCGTGTAGGACGCCGTGATAAAAGGATTCTTCATCTCTGTGGTGTTTTGCTGGGACCGAGCTATAGAGCGAAGTCATTATTTCGGTTATCTTTGTAGCGTCTCCGGAGTCAAGAATTTGTTTAAATTTGATCCCATCCGCGAGGGGGTCTTTATTTAAAAGCGAGAAGAGATTATTTTTAAATAGTTGTTCAAATATTGGCCTGATTTCTTCATTAGGCGTCTTGAATTTATAGAGCGGCTCGCCTCTTTCAGAATAGGCGATAGTGTCTACTGTCAGATATCCGGTCTGAAAAAGGGCCGCCACTGGCGCTAATCCGCCCACTTCGGCAACGCCAAACTCGCCTTGCGTTAGATTTTGGAGCTGATCCGGTAATAAATCTAAAGTGTAATTTGAAATGACTTTGTAAAGAAAATCAGTTGATGGTTCTAGATTTTTCCAGTATGGAATAAAAGCCGATTCTTCAAAGAATTTCATAAGCGAATATGGATTAACAACTCTGGTCTTGGCGTCCCAACTGTAACCATCATAGAAAGAGAGAATTCGTTTCCGTAAATCAAGTAAGGTCGTCTCCTGGGATATCGCTCCATCATTTTTAAGATTAACTAAAGTTTGGGGAAAATAAGCGGAGAAATATTTATCGAGTTCATCGTGGGTAAAACCGCAAATATTAGCGTATTTTTCATTAAGGGTTATGTCATTAAGGTGGTTGAGGCCAGCCGACAAACCCATGAAAGCGTACCGGGTCACGCCAGTGACAAAAGTGAAGCGAGTGTACTCTTCAGCGGTTTTTAATCCTGAGTAAAAATCTTTAAGTATATCGCGATTTTCTAAAGCTAAAGAGATATTATGTAAATTTGAGCTGACTGGTTCATCATACTCGTCGATTAGAATAACAACTTTTTTATTATATTTTTGGGATAAACTTTCGATAATTGTGGAAAAATCATCGCCAAGAAGAGTAACGCTAAGGCCTAAATCTTCGCGTAAATTAATTTTATTCAATGCTTTTAAAATAGACGTGTTGAGTATTTCATTAGTGCGGCCCGCCGAGGCCATAGATAGAGAAATGATAGGGTGGCGCTCAGGAAAAACAAAACCGGCTCCACCAATCCATAAATCTTGAAATAGGCCGGCGGGCGGTCCGTCACGGTCCGGAGGGCCACTGAAAAGCGCTTTCAAGGCGCTCAAAAGAAGGGTTTTGCCAAACCTTCTTGGTCTGGATAAAAAATAATTTTTCCCTTTTGTAACAAGAGTATGGATATGACGCGTCTTATCAACATACAAATAATTATCATAGATGATTTCTGCAAAATTTTGAAGTCCGAATGGTAATTTTTTCAAGGATTTCGCTATTGTATCCATAGCGCCGTTTCCGTGTCGCTCGCCAAAAAAGTAGTTATAAAAAAGGAAAATTTCAAGCGAAATATCGCTTATTTCCCTTGGACGCGTTTTTATTGGAAAAACGTTTAAATCAAGGGGGTTGCCTTAAGCCCTTAATCCTAACTCAATTTATCTTATAAATAATACCATCAAAATTAATAATAATCAAGCATTGTCGCGAATAGAAAATATTAAAGAGGTCGAAAAAGCGTAAGTTTTACACGCGGGGAGCCGCTGGAGCTTTCTTGAGAGGAACATGGGCCCAGGCTAACCTTCCCCAAGCCTTATCGCGGGTCCGCGCGACCGCGGCGCCGCGCCGCTTTACCCCGCTGAAATACGATTTTCCAATAACCCAGGGGGGAGACGTTGACGATGGGGTTAAAACCCTCCACCTTGACGGCCCAGAGGTTGGCGGCGTCCAAGCTCCAGACCTCCCGGTAGGGTCCCTCCGCGGCGGTCAGGGTCAGGGTGGAGTTATCCAGGGTCAGGTCGCTTGCAAAGCTTATGGCTTTCGTCGCGGCGCTGAAGTTCAAAAGGGCCTTATGTTCCCACGTGGCCTGAATCTGGGAGGTGGGCCTTTCCCCGGGGATCAGGGGCAAGGCCAGGGAGAGGGGGGAGCCGATCTCGTTTAAGGCGACGACGCTCGTGAGGACCTTTTCCTGGCGGCCCAGGGAGATGGTCCTGGTGACCTCGAAATTTGGCTCCAAAGGATTGGCGAAGTTGGGGTTAAGGGCGTTTGGGTCTTCCTCCAAACCCCAAGGCTCGTCCCCGATTTCCGCGACGGGCGGATCGCCTATCTCAACGCCGGGCCCCAGTTCCAAATCGTCGTCCCCATGAGGCGGGCTTCGGGCTGCGCGGTCGGGAGCGGGTCGTCAGAAGGCGCCCGAACGGCCCGAGCCGCGCCGCCATATCCCAGGCGATACCGCTTCCTAGCCCGACTTTCACAGTTAGCTTGAGGTTAACCTAACATGACTTTTCGCTATCTTTATAATTTTCTTTCGCGAAATACTTGATTTATTTTGAAATTGAGCTTAAATTTAACAATCGCGTGGTATTCTTGGGACTGATGGCCTGAGACAAACCCTTGTGTTAAGCGTTTTCACTTTAAAAACGCGTCAAAGAGAAATACGCGCTAACTAGCTTAAAGAATCTCTCTTTTTAACTACCGTATTCACGGTCAAGGCGAAGGCGGAACATATGGAAACGTCGCCAATATCATTGAAAGAAATGCCATCTGGAATGGATTCTTTTAAAGAGATTATTGAGGGCGATTATTTATATGTCGATAAGACTCGCCATATCTTCGATCTTGTCAGAAAGGGGAAGAACTATTTTTTATCCAGGCCCAAAAGGTTTGGCAAATCCCTCCTTTTGAGCGCCTTGAAGTCGTTTTTTAGCGGTCCTCCAGACCTAAACGGCCATCCCGCGGGCCTTTTTCAAAATTTGTGGATTGCCAAATCTGGTTTGGTTTTTCCTGAGCGGCACCCAATCATTTACCTCTCAATGGCCTCGCCTGGAAAAAATAATGATTTTCTTGAGACTACTATTTTAGACGCTCTGAATGATATAAATTTTCTCGAAGATTTGGGACTTAAATTAACCACCCTTGGCTCTGGATTTTCCAGAGTTATCGAAAGACTATTCCTAAAGTATAAAAAACAGGTGGTTATTTTAATAGACGAGTATGACGCGCCGGTAAGCGAAAAAATAGATAACCTACCTTTAGCTGAACTTAATCGAGACACCCTTAAAGATTTCTATTCAGGTTTAAAAGCCGTTGGAGATTACACGCGCTTCGCTTTTATCACTGGCTCGACACGTTACGCTTTTATGGGATTGTCCGCTGGCCTCAACCATCTTGTTGACTTAACGCTTATAGAGCGGCACGCTGATATTTGCGGATTTACCCACGGGGAATTAGATACATATTTTTCCCCGTATTTTCCCGGCATTTTGGAAATAATGAAGAAACGCGGCGTATTGACTCAAAAGTCAACCGTCATGGATTTACGCGCGAAAATCCTCAATCTTTATGACGGCTATACTTGGGATGGAGACACAAAAATTCTAAATCCTTATTCGCTTCTAAATTTTATCGAAAACGCGGCTTTTAATCCCTACTGGATGCAGATAGGAGCTTCCAATAAATTTTTAAACTCCGTTGTTTCCAGAAACCCGCTCTCCTTCCTCAAAGATAAGCTTCAAAATCTAACTCCAATAGACGTTGGCTACGCTGAGGTTGGTTCTTTGGCTCCCGCGCCGGCCCTCTTTCAGACAGGCTATCTGACGATTGATTCTATCACCTTTACCGATAAGAGTAACCTCTATAAATTCAAGACGCCAAACGAGGAAATAAGGACAGCGTTTGAAAAGTCGTTCAAAGATAGCCTGTTCGGGCTTTTGCGTAAGGATCCTGACGGCGAAGGAATTAAATTTAAAGAGATTCTGGACTCCGGTGACGAAGCGAAGCTTACGGCGTTAATCACCTCCCTTTATAGCTCTCTCCCCGCGAAACTTCACAGAGCCGAAGAGTCATTCTATCATAGCGTCCTACACGCCTATTGTTGGGGGATACTCGATATCCCCCCCCTCTCCGAATTGCCTGGGGGGGAAGGGACCCCTGACATAATCATATTGTTCGGCGACGGCCTTTATGTCGTTATTGAGCTTAAGTATCAAAAACCCACCGATCCCCTTAATCCTGAAACTGACGAAGAAAAACTTAAAGACATCCTAGGCGATTTAGCGAGCAAAGGCCTAAAAGCCATCGACGCCAAAAAATACGCGAACCCCTATTTATCAAGGGCTAATAAAATAATAAAAATCGGCCTCGGAGTCTACCATCGCGAAGACTGTTTAGCCTTGGTTAAAATTGAGGATTATAAAGGCCATCGCGCGGCGGATCCCCAATAACGCTCAAAAGAGACGGCGTCTCTCCGGGTTTTCCAGCTCGCGGCGATAGGCGCCTACCCGCGCGCCTCGAACTTCCCGCGCCGTAGACTCTCTTTAGCCAATGGCATTCTTCCCTCAACCTTGGCGCGGTCGCGGCCTGGGTCGCGGGAGCGGCAAACCACGCGCGAGGCGGCGAAGGAATAATCCCCGCGCCTTCCCGCTCCTTCATCGCGTCTGAAAGCGCTCGCGCCTCTTCTTCATGACCCTCGCGACGGGGCAAATTTTCGCGAAATAATCCCTTTTGCTCTTTTGCTTTATAATTTTTTATTTCCCAATATCGCGCTATTTTCACGGTTTTAAGCTTGAACTTTCCAGCGGAGACCGCTAGCCCCCCCTAAAACCTCCGCCACGCTTTTTTTTCCTCTTCCGGCTCGCCCCCCACCCCGGAAAAGCTCGCGCGGCGAGCTTTTCTCGGTTTAATTCCGGGATCCCGCTCCCTTGTCGTATAGATTTTGGGATAAAAGCCCCGCGTCGCCTCCAGATCTTTTCGCCATTTTGGGGACCTCTTATCCCCGAACGCGTCCGCCCCGTCCAAACGGAGGCCAAACCCCTTTTCGCGGAAATTTTTCGCCCAAGGGTCTATTACTCGCTTCCCTTTTCTCCTTTCGCCCTTCCTCCTCAATTTTCTTGATTTCTCTCGCTTACTCTCTCCACAAGACTTCCGCTCCCGCGTAAAACGGAACGCGCGAGGATCCTCTTTCTCCCGCCCGAATCGCGCCGCCTCTCGGCGCGCGATAACCGGCCGAAACGACGCTCATAGCCTCAAGCTTTATCGCAAACGGATCCTAAAGCGTTCAGACGCGGACTGGAACGAGAGCGACGGGAGGAACAAGGGGGGAGAAGATTGGGAAGGAAACTTAAGAGAGCCAAGGGAGTTAATGAATGTTGAAGAGCGGAGAACGCGAGAGGATAGGGCAAGGCCAGGACACCCCCGGCCGCCTCAAAGAGGCGAGCCGGAGTGTGCCGGTATAGGAGTGATAATCGCGGAGAATGGGGAGGGAATAAACAGGCGACGCTAGCCGAATGGCGGCGTCAGGAGGGATTTTAAACCTTAAAAAATTTTTACGAAGATAAACGCCTTCGTTTAGCGAACCTCAAAGAGCGGGCTTGGACACTCGCCTTAGAAGGCGTTGTGAGGACCGCGCGCGAAGAAACCGAAGCGCTCTTGGAAAAAAATAAACGCGGCTCTTTTTTTAAAGGACCATCGCGGGAAAATTTTCCCGCCGGACGCTTAAAAACAAAGCCCCTCGCGCCAAAACGCTTGACAATGGCTCTTCCAAGCGACGCGCGGCGAAAAAGGCGCGGGGTCTTTTTCGCCATGGAGTCACGGGCCAAAGCGGGTGAAACTGAGGCCTGAAAACAGATTCTTTATTTAACAGGTCATGATCCCTTTGTCAAGGCTTTTTGGGAAAAAACGCCAAAAAAAAATCCTTCTCGCGGGGCCATTCCGCCACTGTCGAAGGCCGTGAAACGCCTTAGACGAGTTCTGGCCGCTAACTTAAGTAGGCCTAATTACTTAATATAAATTTTAGAGCCCTTTTCAATTGACTTAATTTACTGATTTTTAAAACCAATTTAAAAAAATTATCTTTTTTTAGGCAAATAAATTGACCGACCTCCTCTAGAGGGGTCCAAATCCTTTTAAAACCACATTTTTAAAAGTGGCTACGCTATCTCTAGTCCCGAGAGAGTTCGGGATCCTCCAGGTTTTTAATTACTCCTTCACTCAGCGTCAAAAAGCGGCACTTGAGGGTCCGCAGGAAGGCGAAATCGTGGCTCACTATCAATAACGGGAGCTTTCTGGCGTTCAAAACGCTCACGAGCCTATCCTGGGCGTCCTGGTCCAAAAAGTTGGAGGGCTCGTCCAAAATGAGGGTCCTGGGGGACAGCGCCAAGGCCGTCCCCAGGGAAACGAGCTTTTTTTCCCCTCCGGAGAGATCGTGGGTAACCCTTGGCCCAAAGCCCTCCAAGCCCAGGCTCTCCAAAACCTCGCCCACGATAAGGCCCGCCTCTTTGGGGGTGGCGCCCATGTTCAGGGGCCCGAAGGCGATGTCGTCGTAGACCGTGGGGGAGAAGAGCTGATCGTTGGCGTCCTGGAAGACAAAGCCCAAAAGAGGCCTCGTCTCCCGAAAGTCTTTCTCTTTCTCCCGTTTGCGCCCGAAGATCCAAACCTCCCCGGAGAGCGGCCGCAGGAGTCCCATGACGATTGAAAGAACGGTGGTCTTGCCGCAGCCGTTGCGCCCCGTGAGGGCCAGCCTCTCGCCCGGGTATAAGGCCAGGGAGGCGCCCTTGAGAATGGGCGGCCGCTCCCGGTACCCGAAGGCGATCTCCTTAAGCTCGAATAAGGGCTCAGCTCGCATTGGCGAAAAGCACCCGCGCGCCCAAAAGGAGCGCCAGAACGGCGAAAAGAAGGTCCGCGCGCGTCAGGCGCGAGGATTTAGCGAAATAGAATTTGCCTTTGTAACCCCGGCAAAGCATGGCCGCGTAAACCCTTTCCGCCCTCTCGAAACCCCGCACCAGGAGCGCGCCGCAAAGGTTGGCGAGGCTCCTTAAGGAGTGGAGGGAAAAGCGCGCCCGAAAACCCCGGATCCGCATGGCGTCCCGGAGGCGCCCGAACTCATGTCCCACCACCGCGACGTAGCGCGTCATGAGGAGCATAAGGGAGACGACCTTTTCCGGTACCCCCAGGGCCCGGGCCCCTCCCAAGAGTTCCAGGACGTCGCTCGCCGCGGCGAGCGCGAGGGCGCCCATGGTGATGGAAAGGGCCTTTACGCTTAAAAGGAGAGCGAGGGAGACTCCCTCCCTTGTCACCGCGACTCCTCCCGCGACCCACAGGGTCTCTCCGGGGACGCTGAAAGAAAAAGGAATCGCCAGCCAGATAAAAAGGAGAAAAACGTTGACCAAAAAAATTTTGCGCCAAAAGGCCAGGCGGAAAATTTGCCCGGCGAGCGCCGCGATGAGCGCGGAGCCCCCTAGGCCCCAGTAGGCGGCGGCCTGGTTATTCTGAACGGCCAACAGAACGGACCACCCCGCCATGAACAGGAGTTTGATCCGGCTGTCCAGAGCGGAAAGAGGGGTAGGTGGATTCTTTTTGACCAGCTCGCCCAAAAAAGCCTTCCTCGCGCGCGTGGCGCGGAAATAAAGTTTCTCCCCCCGGCGTTCGCCTCTAGCCCGCGCGTCGCCTTTCTTTAGAGCCCAAAAATCCGCGCCCCGGCGCGTTTTCAAGCCTTGGGGAAGCGCGCCTCCGCCTGAGGAGGGCCTCCCGGGGGGCGGAGTTTTCGCGGCGCCCTCTTGGGGGGATACAGCTCGGCTATCTTACCTAAAATTTCCGGAAATGCCCATATCGCCGCGGCCGCGGGCCGCCTTGCCGCCTTATGGCTTATCGCCTTCTCGCCTTGCCGCGTTAGCGCCTGGCCCCGACGCCAACTTGAAGCCCCGCCGCCGCGTCGCCTTAAGCCGCCCCCTGGCCTTTCCCGCTCCCGCCGCGGGCCTCAAGCGCGACGGCGCGCGCCTTCCCCCCGAAGCTCGCCGCGCTTCTATTGGCAAAGCGATTATCGCCCCGAAGACCTCCAATATTCTCCCTCCGCGCGGCGAAGGAGGAGCGCGGGGGGGAGGGAAATTCGCGGGCTCTCGAGCTTAACCCGGAGGGAAGGGGAGCGGCGAGACCCTCGCGAGTAAGGCCTGGGCCTCGTCGTCTCCAAAGCGCGCTCCCCAAACTCGCGACCAGGCTCTAGGAGCGGACGGCGCCGACCACAAAGCTCAACCCGCCCAACCCCGCGACGCGCCGGGCCCAGGCCGCGGGCGGACATTTAGATTTCGCCAGAGGACATTTTAATATTGTTAATATCGCCTCGTAACCGGACATTTTTTAAAGGCCGCGACGTGGATCTGGGCTTTATTGGCGTTTTAAGCTCGGATGACCCCCCAAAAATGAGTCTGGAGGCAAAAACGATTCTATTGGAGAGTAAACCTACCCGAAGTTAAGTTTTTCTCCTTTGGGGTCTATCGGCAAGCTTTAACTCATCTAGCTATCTGGCTATCCGCTTATCGCCGCTTACCCGCTTCCTCGCTTTTCAAGGCGAGCGGAAGCGCGCGCCACGCGAGCGGCGCGACGGCGGAGCCTTGGGACCCAGCCGCCCCAGAGGCTTCAAGCTCCCCCTTAAGGGCCGCGGTCGCCCCAGCGCGCCTTCTCCCCTCATGTCTCCTTCTCTTTAAGCCCTTTATTCGTTGACCCAAAAAGACAAAGACGTTCCGTAGCTCCACTCGTCGCAAACGCTTGGATCCTCGTAGGCCCCCGCGTTTTTAGTCTTGGCCAGCCATTCCCCCGGGGCCAGGGGAATAATATTGACGATCCCCTCTCTGTCCGTCCGAGCCAGAAAAGCCAAGGCGCTATTGCGAGGCGTAAAGCCCGCGAAGAAAGCCCGGACCTCCGCGCGGGGCAAGGGTTTTCCGTCAAAAAGGACCAAAACGGGGAAAGGCTCGCCCACTTTTAGGGCGGAAGGATCCTTTTGGGGAACCATCTCAAGCTTAAGGCCCACCGCCGTCGCGTAAAAAGAGCCGCTTTCCCCTTCCCCAACCTTTATGATCCTTTTGCCGGAGTGGGACCCAAAATGGCAGCCCGTAACCCCCGGGGCCTCTTTTTTGTTCCGCCTGACCGCGCCGTCGGGGCCTTGGCTCCAGAAGGCGTCGCGATTGGCGACAACCTCAATATAGGTCCCGGGCTCCAGGGGCCCGGGGGCCATAAAAAGCCGGGGTTCCGTTCCCTGGGTCAGGGCTATTTCCCCCTTCTCCCCAATGAGCCTGACCGGGAGAAAACGCTCGGCGTATTTGGCGCCGTCTATCGCGTCCCCTTGGGGAAAAGTATGGCCATAACCGAAATAGAAGCCCCGGGACCCCGAATCTTCCGCTTTCGATTCCCCCGCCCAAAAATCGTGGGCCCAGAGTGGGGGAGAAAGGACGAAAAAGAAAAGCGCGCCAAAAATTAAAGCCTTAAGCATCGGATAACGCCTCCAAGAAATTTTACGCGGCCTCCCTTCGGCGCCGGCCGCGCGCGGTTGGAGCGAGCCGGAGCGACGCCCAGGGCGGCGATTCCGCGATAATATATTGTATCTTTTTACCCAAAGGCCGCGCCCCTGTCAAACGTCCTCCGGAAAAGGGAAAACCCCTAGAAATAGCCCGCGAAGCGAAAGCGGCGGAAAGCCCAAGACGCGCCACTTCCCACCGCCTTTCCCCACCGCCCCGCCAAGGTGGGGCGAGAGCCCTCGCGAGGAGCCTCGCGCCCGCCCGCGCGCCCCCAAAGGCGCGTGGCCAAGTCCCCGAAAGTCCCTTGAAAAAAGCGGCCTCGCCGTGCTATATAGGTTTTGCCGCGACCCCCAGGGGAATCCCTTTTCCCCGTGGGGGTTTTTCCCCGCCCTTCTCCCCTCCAAAGAAAATGTTCGCTTGAGGGCAAGGCCCCCGCCTCCCTCGCGCGACGCCTTTAGGGGCGGGGCGGCATTTTTTCGCGCGGCGCGAGCCTTTTTTCCCATGGCCCCACTTTTTACCTTTCTGGCTTTTCTCCTTGACTCGCTCCTGGGCGATCCCCAATCCTGGCCCCACCCCGTGCGCGTCATCGGCAAGCTCATCTGGACCCTCGAAAAACCCGCGCGCGCCATCGCGCGCTTTTTTTCCCCGGGGGAAGAAGGGGGCGCCACCCCGCGGGCCCTTATCGCCGCGGGAGCCGGGCTTTACCTCGCCGTGGTCGGCCTTACCGCTTTTACGACCTGGGCCGCGCTACGCCTCGCGAGCCATTACTTCTTTTACGCCTGGCTCGTCATCGCCCTGTACCTCATTTTTACCTCCATTTGCCTGAAAGACCTCGCGCGCCACGCCAAGAGGGTAGAATCCTTTTTGGCCAAAGAGGATCTGGGGGGCGCGCGTCAGGCCCTCTCGTGGATCGTGGGTCGGGACACGCGCGACCTTACCGCCGCCCAGATTCGCCGCGCGGAAATCGAGACCCTGGCCGAAAATTTTTCCGACGGGCTGATAGCCCCCTTTCTGTATCTATCGCTCTTTGGGCCCGTCGGCGCCTGGCTCTATAAAGCCACCAACACCCTGGACAGCATGGTGGGCTATAAAAACGACAAATACCTTTATTTCGGAAGATTTTCCGCCTACGCCGACGACGTTTTAAACTATATCCCCGCCCGGCTGGCCGCCTTGTATCTCATCGCCGCGAGCTTTCTCTCGCGCAAAAACGCCCGCGAGGCCTTTACCCGGTGGCGCGCGGAGGGCTCTTTCCACGCCAGCCCCAATTCCGCCCAGACCGAGGCCACCATGGCCGGGGCCTTGGGCGTTTATTTGGGGGGCGCCTCCACTTACGGCGGGAAAGAGATCGTCAAACCCGTCCTTGGCGCCGGGGGCCGCGAGGCCACCGCGGACGACGTTCGCGACGCGGAGAAAATTATCCGGATCGGCGTCTTTCTGGCCCTGATCCAGGTCTTCCTCTGCCAGACTCTTCTCTATAGCCTCTTAGGTTACCTTTTAGGCTGGGCCGGCGATTTTTCGCCCCTCTTTTAGTTTCGCCCTGGGGGAGTTTTCCCCCCTTTCCCATTCGCTCTTTTTTCTCTTTCCCAAGGCTTCCTTCTTTAGGATCGGCTCTCTTTCGCCTCTGGCCCCGCCTTTGGCTTTTCTCTCTTCCCATGGCCTTAAAGGCTCGGGGAAGAGGCGCCCGCGCGCTTCCCGGGGAGGCTCCCTTTGTCCAAGCACCAACACGGCGGCTTAGTTTTTACCGCCGCGAATTCCTTAGGGATTCCCTGGACCGAAATCATCGATTTTTCCGCCAACATCAATCCCCTCGGCCAGCCCCAAGGGTTGCGGAAACACCTTTTCGCGACCTTTCCGGCCACCATCCATTACCCGGAAGTCGACGCGCGCGCCTTGGTCGACAAGATCTCCGCGCTCACCTCGCTCCCCGCGAAATGTATTCTCCCCGGGGCCGGCTCCACCCCGCAGATCAGAGCCCTCACGCGCCTCTTGGACCCCCAAAGGCCCGTTATTATAGGGCCCGCCTTCGCGGAATACGAAGAATCCCTATCCGCCGCGGGAAAAACCCCCGCCTACGCCCTCGCCTCGGAGGAAGATGGCTTCCTCGTTGGCCCTAAGACGGTGGAAGAGGTCTCCCGCCTCAAGCCCGATCTCCTCTTCCTGGCCAATCCCGCCAACCCTACGGGACGACTGGTCCCCGTCCCAACCATCGAGGCCCTCTTGGATTTAAGCCTCGCGGAAGGAGTCTATCTGGTTATCGACGAGGCCTTTATTAATTTTACCTTCCGGGAATCCATCCAGGAACTCGTTTTAAAATACCCGCGCCTCGTAATTCTCAGATCCCTTACCAAAATTTTCGCCATCCCCGGCTTAAGGCTCGCCTACCTCGCCGCCCACCCGGACCTGGCGCTTAAGCTCAAAAACCTTTCCGAGCCCTGGCCCATCAACTTTATGGCGCTTGAAGCGGGGCTCTTCTCCCTCCCCCAGGCCAAATACGTTTTAAAGACCCCCCTCATTACCCAGACTTTGCGCTCGCTTTTGCTGAAAGTCCTCGCCTCTTTCTCGACTCCCATCCCTTCGGACGCGAACTTTGTTCTAACCAAGATTTGGGCGAGGAAAGACGAATTCCTCGCCTATCTTTTCTCCGAAGGGATATTGGTCCGCGACTGCGCCAATTTTAAGGGGGTGGGAGGGAGCTACCTTCGATTCGCGGTAAGGCCCGAGGCCGAAATCGCGCGCCTGAAAGACGCCGCGTCCTTTTTTTATGCCTGAGTTGCCCGAAGCCCAAACCATCGCCTCCGACCTCAATTCCGCGCTCCAAGGAGTGACGATAGCGGACGCGCGGATTCTCTACCGCCCTATTGTCCAAAACCCGGAGCCTTTCCTGGAGCTTTGCCGGGGCCGCGAGATTTTAGAGGTCAAAAGGCTCGGCAAAATGATCCACTTTCGCCTCGCCGGCGACTGCCACCTTTTGGTCTCCCTGCGGATGACGGGACAATTTCTCTTAGGCCAGAGCGGGCGCTCCGCTTCAAGCGCGGCCGCGGCGACGGCCGCGACGACCGCCTATCCCCCCCATGTCCACGCGGTCTTCAATTTAGCCAGCGCGGCGGGGCCCCAGGGGGAAGACGCGCTTTTTTACCGCGACGCGCGCAAGTTCGGGAGGCTATTGATGGTCGCCCCGGGAGAGTTCGCGGCGACCCTCGCCAAGTTAAATCTTGGTCCAGATCCCTTTGAAATTGACCCGGAGCGATTCGCCGCCGCCCTGGCCCATACCCAAAGAGCGGTCAAAACCGTCATCATGGATCAGAGTCTCATTTCCGGAATCGGCAATATCTACGCCGCCGAGGCCCTTTTCGCCGCTAAAATCGCGCCCGCGCGGCCCGCTTCCTCAATAAATATAAGGGAAGCCTCGCGTATTTTGGAGAAAACCCGCGCTATTTTAACGGAAGCTATCCAATTGCGCGGATCGACGGTTTCCAACTATAGCGCCCCTTTCGGGCCCGGCTCATATCAGGAACGCCACCTTGTCTACCGCCAGAAAGGCGCCCCTTGCCCCGTTTGCCGCGCGACCTTAGCCCAACAGGCCATCGGGGGAAGATCCACCGTTTTTTGTCCCCGCTGCCAAAAATAAGCCGGGGGACCATCGCCCGCCTCCGTCCGTTCGCGGTTCGCTCGCCGCGGGTTCGCGGTAGACCGTCGCGCCAAACGCGCTGACGCGCGCGAAATTTTTTTAAATACCCCTCCATTCGAAATTAACTTAAGGGAAGGGCCATAAAAGCGAAGACGCGGCGCCATTTGTTTTTACCCAAAACGCGCCTTCGCGCGAAAGATATTCCGTCGCGCGAACAACTCTCGCCGCGCCGCCTCCAAGCTCCCCGTTCAATCCTGACTCGCCTTGTCGGCGCTTTCGAGATCCTCTTCCCGCCAAATTATTTGACGCGAAAATTACTCGCGCCTCCCCGCGAGGCCCATTATAGCCCGCGCCACAATAAAATTGGACATAAACCTGACACGACGCGAGCTGTCGCCATCTCTCGCCTCAAACTGCGAAAGTCTTGTAAAGTTACGGCTCATAAAGCGCTCGCGGGAGGAATCGACAAGTATTATCATGGAAAGAGTCGCGACGCTCACCGCTTCCGCGGCTATCTCAGGTAGTTTTCAAGGTTAAACAACGCGAACAACGGGACATTTAAGAGCCCACCGTCAAGGCGGAGATTATTCAATGACGCGCGAATAGCTCTCCTAGGGTTATACCGGTCGCGGTAACTTTTTAAGCTCTTAGAGCGCGAATTCGGGAAAGCCTTGACCTCAACCGGATAAATATCGTTACCGTCAGCGAAGACAAAATCAACCTCCGCGCTTCCATCAGATACCCAATAATACAAATTACGGATATCTTTTTTTCCCGTTAGTTCCATCATAACGAACTGTTCCGTTAGCGCTCCTTTGAATTCATCAAACATCCTAACATCGTCCAAAACCGAGCTATAAGGCAATTCGCTCATTGCCCGGAGCAACCCAACGTCAAGGAAATACAGTTTGAAAACGTTATAATTCTCGTAAAATTTTAACGGTATCGCGGCTTTGTCGATTTTATTGACTTTACGCAATAAACCGCAATCGATCAACCATAGCGTCGCAAAATCATATTCTCTAAAGCGCGCGCCTTTTCGCGCCTCGCTATAGAAATACTTTTTATTGTCTTTGGCGAGCTGTAAAGGAACGCTTTCCCAGATATCCCTTAATTTTTGCGTATATTTCAGCGGCGCGCGCCTGGAGAAGCCATGATCGTATTTAGTCAGGATAGCGCGTTGCCGCTCCTCCACTTCCATGAGATTATTCGTCTCAATCCACGCGCTTACCGCCTCTGGCATACCGCCTATGATAAAATAAAGTTTCAGGTATTCCGTGAGTTTTTCCGTTATCGGCGACGGCAATTCCCTTAAGCCTTCTTCGCGTATAAAATTAATCAACGCTTCCGCGTTTAAGGCCAACATAAATGACGAAACCGCAAAAATACGACGAGGGGGTTCGCGATGAAGATCTGGGTGAGGCGCCGCCTTAATAAACAGGCGCGCTGAACAGACAACGCGCGACATATAGCGCGTCATGTCTCCCTCTCTGCCCTCCTAAGACTAAAAAACCGTAAGACGTAAACAGCTCGGGCCAGGCGCGGCGACTTATCGCGGCTTCGTCATTTATCATAAATTTTATTTAAATAATCTATTTATCCCTGCTTTTATCAGTAACATGATTAAAACTGTCTCCCTCACCTATCCTCCACCAAGCTAGGCCCGCTCGCGTCCATCCCTGAGGTAAGCTGATACCTTGCGAGACAATCCCTTCGCGGGAAAATTTCGCGAGGGCTCATGGGGAGGGGAGCCCTCTCGAAAGGAGTTATCTTAAAGATAAGGGCGCGTCAACGGCTCTTCCACAGTCAGAAAACAGACATATTGTCGTGTCCGGTGGCTATAAATAGCCTCCTTCATCAACCACTATATATCTATTTTACAATTCTAATACATACCGCAAGTAGCGCAAAAAAGCCTTGGCTGAGTCTGAGAGTTGAAGCTGTCACTCTCGCCAACAATCCCAAAGGCGAACGGATAGCCCTGGGGCATATCTAAATTCATAGACTTCTTGACTTGACATCAGGCTGTGATAACATTAGCGACATTAACAGTAAAAACCGCAAAATACTGGAAGCAATCTTCAGCGATCCCGTCAAGACCAACATCAAATGGGATGATATCATTAGGTTTGCTGATTGCGGTTGGAGCTTCATATCAAGAGAGGGATGGCTCACGCGTCATGATTACAAAAGGTGAAGTCGGCGTGTCTTTCCATCGCCCACATCCATGAAAGGAAGCCAAACCATATCGGTCAAAGACGCCAGGTATTTTTTGGAAAAATTGGGGATAAAGCCATGAATAATATGATTTACAAGGGATATCTGACTAAAATTGAGTATAGCTCCGAGGATAAGTGCCTGGTCGGACACATTCTTGGCATTCAAGATATCGTCGGGTTTCACGGCAATTCGGTTGAAGAAGTTCGCCGGGCTTTTGAGGAAGCCGTAGAAGATTATTTTGGTATGCGCGCCGATATGGGCAAAAAACCGGAAAAACCTTTTTCCGGTAAAATTATGGCGCGCATCCTCCCGGAAGATCACTTCTTGCTGGCCATGAAGGCGCAATTGGAAGGTAAAAGCGTCGACGGCATGGTGGCTGACGCCATAAAAAATATCATTTTCACTAACTCTGTAACTCTTGACCACAATACTCTTTCGCCGCAGCAGAAGCGGAAGCGGCAAAAGCCGCGGAAGCGGACTGTTATCGGTCTCTAAAGTTTCTCCCTACGGGAATCATGGTTTTAGTCGTTATTAAGAGTACATTCGCGCTCGCTATTAACGGGTTTTAACGCTAGAACTTTATTGAAAGGCTTGACAGCTCATTCACTAACAGAGTATCCAGGCCCCGCTAGAGCCCGTCGGTCGTTTTAAGTGATTCTCTTTGTCAATTTCTCATTAGGAGAAAACAACCATGCCGAGTGACTTTTGATAGCGTGATGTTCAATTTATTAAATTCAGCGTTCAAAAATTATTGTATCAATGAGCCAGACCTATTGTTTTTTTCCTATTGCGAAAACATTTGTACTAGTCTACGCGCTAGCTACCGTAAGTTCCGTCAACTCTTATGAGAACTTTTTCCAGTATTTTCTCTGAGTTATTCATATTCTTTCATATTTCCTTTCCTTATTTGCTTCAGGATGAACAACCCGGGGGCCGCTAATCGCCATGATTGACGTTTCAACATTTGATAAAATATCGATTTTGCACTGCCTTTACCAATTTGATTTTTAAAACTTAAAAAACAAGATTTTCTTGTCAGTATCGCTCCATCATTTTCGAATGATTTGGTATTGCTCTTGACATATTTATTCGTCTTCGTTAGAAAACAAATTGTCGCGATTTCTACCACTGTACCCTCTAATTATTGATTATAATTCTCTATTGTATAGAATATCATCACATCCAGTTCTTGGATAAACACCAAACGTTGAAGCGACATTTCCTTTTGATAGTCTAAATTATTCCATAATTAATTCTGACTGAGTTGCTCCTTACTCACTAAAAATAATAACTATCTCTAAGAAAAGCGCTTTTTACGCGTCATCTGGCGCAATAATGATTTTCCTGAGCGTAAAACAACTCCTAAATAATTTTCGCGAATTATTAACTCAAAGTTAACTCTTTTAAATATAAAATACCGCGACTATTTAACGCTAATTAAAATTAACGGGTTGAGTTCTTTGATCTTAGATAGTGGTTCAAATTGCTCTAAAGCGCGCCGCGAGCGAGCGCTTTTATCGCAATATGTTTAGAAAAGGAATGAGGCAAGAAATAATTTTTAAAGTTGTTTAAAAATTTAACCGCGCCGTTGGTGTTTTATCGACACTTTGAACGCAATGTTCGGCATATTGTTGAGGCTATTTTACTATTAGCCATTTCTTATGAAAAATTTTTTCGCCTTGGCGCCAGTATATTCTTGAGTAAAATTTAAAGCGCTCAAATTTCTCAAGGGCGCGCTCTTTAGCCCGCGACGCGCGGCCCCAAGGGGCCTCGCCCCAGAAACAATCCCCTATAACCACAAGCCCGCGCCCCTTCTTGATTTTCTCTCTCTTTCTCTTTATTCTCATAATTTTGCCGGCCCTATTAAATCCCTTATCCGCGCTCTTAATTCCCCGTTTTTGTCTCTTCGCGTCTTACGCGCGTCGCCTCTTCGTCTCGCTTTTTCACCTATCTCGTCTCGCTTTTTCCCCTATCTCGTCTCGCTTTTTCCCCTATCTTCGCGAGGATCTCGCCACATGCCCCCCACGCTCCCGGGACTGTCCGTTTTTTTGGCGGAAAACGCTCTCCCCTACGCCTCGAAAGCCCTGGGACTGGTCTGCAACCAGGCGACCGTGGCCCCAGACAGGCGCCACGCCCTTTGGCATCTCGACAAGGCTCTTCCCGGCGCCGTCAAGGCCCTTTTCAGCCCGCAGCACGGCTTCCGCGGGGAAAAACAGGACAACATGGTGGAGTCAGCCCATAGCGAGACGCGCGACGGGCGGCCTATCCACAGCCTCTACGGGGAATCCAGAACCCCTTCCCAAGACGCGCTGCGGGGTTTGGACGCCCTTTTATTCGATCTGCCGGACATGGGGACCCGGGTCTACACCTTCGCCCAGACCTTGGCTTTGACCCTTCCCGCGGCCCGGGAGGCCGGGGTTGAGGTTATCGTTTTGGACCGTCCTAACCCCATCGGGGGAATGGCCCTGGAGGGCAACCTTCTGGACCCCGATTGCGCCTCCTTCGTGGGACTCTATCCCGTCCCCGCGCGCCACGGCTTTACCTTGGGCGAATACGCCCTTTTCATGAACGCGTCTTTGCCCAAGCCCGCTCTCCTCAAAGTTATCCCCGCCCGAAACTGGAGCCGGGAACTCTATCTCCCGGAAACCGGCCTCCCCTGGGTCCTCCCCTCCCCCAATCTCCCCACCCCGGAAACGGCGTGGATCTATCCCGGAAGCGTCATTTTTGAGGGAACCAATATCTCCGAAGGGCGGGGAACCACCCGCCCCTTTCACCTCATCGGGGCGCCCTTTATCGATCCGGAGCTTTTGGCCGCCGATCTGGAGGAACTCCGCCTGCCCGGAGTCTTTTTCCGGCCCTGCCGTTTTTTGCCCACCTTTCAGAAGTGGGCGGGGACGGACTGCGGCGGGGTGGAAATTTGCCCCCTCGACAAGAGTTTCGCGCCCTTTCTCGTGGGCCTTTCCCTCTTGGAGAAAATCATGAGGCGCTATCCCCAAGATTTTCGCCTCAAAGAGCCCCCCTACGAGTACGAAACCATTCGCCGGCCCATCGATCTTATTTTGGGGAGGCGCTCCCTTTTTGACTCCCTCCAAAACGGCGCGAGCGCCCGGGACTTAGTGGCCTCATTCGCTCCGGAACTGGCCAAGTTCGCCCGCGAAAGAAGAGAGTTTCTCCTTTACCCCTAAAATTTTCCCCTATCTCCTCGCCAGTGGCGACAAGCTTTTTTCCCTTAAAACCAGAACGCGTTAAATATTGATCTCGCCCCGCGCCTTTAATACAATGGACTCTAGGAACCCAAAGCGCCCGCGCCCGCCGCGAGCGCGCGCCCCGCTCCCCCTCGCCAATTTTTTCTCCCTCGCTTCCGGGCCGGCCCCATGCCTTTCGCGCCGGCGAGCCCCAAAGGATTTCCCGTGTTTCATAACGGTCCCGCGCTCCAAAAAATCGTCTCGGAGGCGAGCCAAGCCGCCTCCCCAGCTTCGCTGCGGGAATGGGGCGACAAGGCCTTCAAGGGCGACGGCGTCGCCAAAAACGCCCGCGCGGGCGCCCTCTTCTATTACGCCGCCGCCCGCCGCGGCGACATCCAAGCCCAATACCGCCTGGGCGCCCTTTTAGCCCACGACGCCGGAAAAAACCCTTTAAGCGTCGACGAGGGACTGTTCTGGTTAGGGGAGGCCGCCAAGGCCGGCGACGCGAAGGCTAGCTTTTTATGGTCGCGCCACGCCCTCCGTTACCGCGACGACCCCGCGACGAACCGCCTCATCTTGGAGCGCCTGGAAAAAGCCGCGGACGAGGGCTTCGCCCCCGCGGCCTTCCTCTTGGGCTCCGTTTTTCTTTACGGTCAAATTGTCTCCCCGGACGAGTCCCGGGCCCGCTCCTATTTTAAGCGGGCGGAAAGCCTCGGGTCGACCGAGGCGCGCGCCTACCTGGACAGCCCCACCGTTTGGCCCCGGGAAAGCCAGCGGGAGAGTCCCGCGGATAACTCCGGCGAGAGTTCCTAAAAGAGACTCCCCTTTGGAAAATCCCCTTGAAGCGCCAAGGCCCAGAGGGTTTCCTCGCGCGAGCCCGCCCGCCGCGCCTCGCGATTGGCCGCGAATGTCCAAAGTAGCGTCCCCGCGCCCCTGGTACGAAACTTTCCCCATGTCGCGCTAAAACGCTCCACGCCCCCAAGATATGGATTTTTACTGGCTTAATCCTGGCCTCACGGAAGTCCGCGAAATGGAGCGGGTTACGCCTTAGAAACTTGACTGTCCTAAGGCCTATCCGGGCCGAACTGGCCACCGGTCGGCGCCTGGAGAGGGGCTAGGCACAGGCCACGACCTGCTCCCTGACAAGACCGTATCCCCGCCTCGCGGCCTCACCGGCGAACCAGTTGTCATCCATCCCGGCCACTCGCTTGCGGAGACGAGCCTCCCTCTTCGCCATGTTCCTCTTCTCAGCCTCCTCCATTGGCGCGAACGAAAACGCGACGCCGTGCCTGAGCATGCCGTAGACGGTGCGGGCGATCTTGTGGGCCGTGGCCGTCAGCGCCTTCTGAAGTCCCCGTGTCGCCTTCTTCGCCCTGTAGAAATCGCCGAAGGCGTTATAGGATCTACCAACGCGCCTCGCGGCCATGATGAAGGCCTGTGAAGCGGGGGTATGTACCTTCCTGCTGGCGCTACTGATGACCTTTCCCCCGCTGATCTTGCTACCGGGGCAAAGCCCAAGCCAGGACGCGAAATGCTTGACCGTGGGCCAGCGGCTCATGTTAACGCCAATCTCGGAAATGATCACCAAGGCCAGCAGGATGCTTATTCCCGGAACCACGGTGAGGTCCACCCCGCCACCCACTATCCTGACGAGTTCGCGACCCAGCATGTCCATCGTCGTCTTCGGGGGGGACTCTTGGACGGGATCGGAGTCTTCGAGCTCGGGACCGGATTCCAGCAGCTTCATGTAGTCGAGTATCCTGGCTTCATGCTCTTCGATTTGCCTCTCGATAAACGCGAAATGGTCCCTGTGGATCTTCAGATCGATCAGGAAGCGTTCGGTATAAACGCCTTCGAGGCAACGGGCGATCTCAATGACGTTCTTCGCGCAACGTTTGTCTCTCATCGCGGCCAGCTTGAGGGGGCTCCTTTCGCCAGCAATGATCGCGTCGATGATCGACATCCCGGTCTTGCCGGTGATATCGCTCACCGCGCGCTCCAAGTTGATGTTCTGGAGCCTCAGGCGCTTGATCATCCTGTTGACGGCGCCGGCTTTCAGCCTGGCAAGGGTCGCGCGCGTCCTGAGCATGCCCCTCAGCGTGGAGAACTCCCTGGTAGGGACGAAGCACTGGGCTGCAAGGCCGCAAGAGGCCAGCTTCCGTAGCCACTGGCAGTCGGACACGTCCGTCTTCCTGCCCGGGACATTCTTGACGGATCGGGGATCCAGGAGCCTGACATCGTACCCGCAATCCTCGAGGAAGACGAATGGGACTGTCCAGTATACGCCAGTGGCCTCCATCACGACGGTTTTCGTGCCGTGGTCTCGCGGGAAGCTATCCATATTCCTCAGGTCGAAAGTCTCCGACAGGAAACTTCTGACGTACGGTCCAGGACCTATCATAGGGACGGCGACGAAATGCTCCCTGGAACCCAGGTCGATAGCCGCGACGCCTTCCAGGATCTGAGGTATTGATTCGAAGAGCGTCTCAGGTTGATCGGCGGGGACGGACGGGGCGTCTGGAGCCGGAAGGGGGAGCGGCGCGACCACGAGCGCCTCCATGGTCGCGAGGATGGTGTTGGGTGAAACGCGCGTCGGAGTCGCGTCGGAAAGGGCGTTGGTCGCCACGTCCTTAGCGTTGGGTGGAGCGGCATTTTGGGGCGGAGCGACCGCCCGCGCCTTCTTGTTGGCGGTGCTCGTGACCTTTTTGGGAGAGGCGCGCTTTTTGACCCGCTTTGCGAGCGGGGCCGCTTTAGTGGGCTTGGAAGCTTTTTTCACTGAGGGTGGCGGAGAGGTTCCGCGCGGCTCGGCAACTTTTGTAGCCGTGGATCGCGCTTTGGACTTGACGGCCTTGGGCGACTTGCCGGGGCTGTCATTTTTGTAAGAAGTTCTGGGCATGTGACGCTCCTGACATTGTGGAGAAATTGTCAGGCGTGGCACATGTTAACGCGAATAAAAACTGGTACTCAGAGCCGCCGGGCGACCACATCGGCGCCGTCCGTCGCTACTATTTGAGGAATCCGCATGTGCGTTGGCCATGCTTATAGACGGAACGCGGAAATGCTCCCGCGCCACCAAGCGAATATCGGCCATTTAGCTGACTTATTTAAATTAACTGTGGGCGCGGGGAAACGCAAGGGGAATTGGCGATGGCGGGAGAAATGAGAGCGCTAGATGTCAACGTTAGTTGAAAGTTTCGGCTTTGCGGAAGCATGTGGTACACCACATGCATTATTGCTTATAGGGAAAAGCGCCCGCCGCGGGGAGCGAGCTGACGCGCTTATACCCGACGGGTTTATGAACGCGGCGAAAAAATTATCTCCGCTTTCAACGCTCGCGACTTTTTTTGAGGAGCGCCAGCGGGATAGACGTGGATCGCCGTCAAAGAGAAAAGTCCGCCATCTCGCCACTTCCGATAACGCGCGTTTTCGCGTTTATCGAAAGCGAGGAACGGATGGAGCGCGGCTAGAAAAATGGCGTCAGTCTCCGCCCTCCTTTCCCCCAAACTCCCCACGCGCGTCGTCGCTTGAAGTTCTTTTAACCGCGTACGCGCCACGGCTCGAGTCCCATTCCAAGCGCCAATTTGGAGCTTCTTGAAAATCAATAAAAATCTCCGAGCGACCGCCAAAAATCAAAGCCGTCTTATATATTTTATTTCCGTCCCCCTGAAAACAGAAATAATACCTATTCTGTTCTATTTGCTCAAAAGCGGCGTTTCGCGCCGCTTCCATTAATTCTCTTATTTTGGCGTCGTAATTATCAGTTTGCCCGGATGGAAAAGGAACATACTTAACTTCAATAATGAAATCATCGCCATAACGCGACCTTAAATACAAATCCATAACTCCTCCGTCAACCTCTTTCCGCGTTTCGCAAAATTGTCCGGAAAACATTATGGCTAGAGTGAAAATCATAGAATAAAAATTTTCGTTATACGTAAAAGTCCGGTATGAAAAAAACGCGAGAAAACTTTTAAACGCGAGCGTAAAGCCGACAGAATCCCTGCTAATCAGAGTTTCCAGTATGGCTTTCCCCTGCTTCGCCAACAGTAAAGGGTCCTCAACAGGCATTCCTGAAGGCAAATATAGTTC